>NZ_JAMYRZ010000022.1:0-105586 GCF_040321675.1 Mesorhizobium sp. M0296 | reverse complement strand
CGGCAGCGTATGATGTGTTTATTAGACTGAGGATGTAGTCGAGCTGGCAGAGATGCCGCTCTTCCGGTCCGCGTGTGTGGTAGAAAGTCCAGCGGTCCATTTCCGGCCGCCGCTCGACCGCGTTTTCACAAAAGCCGCCGGCAGTGAGCACATCGATGCAGGACCGGCTCTCGTCGATGACCTCGAAACGGTAGCCGTCGACGGCATCGCCGGTAATCTTCACGCGCTGCCGGTAGTCGTTCATATCGCCGCAGATTGCCCAGCGCTTGTCGGCGGCATGGTCCTTGCCGAAGCGCTCCTCGATGATCCGGCGCACTGCTTGAGCTTCGGCGATGCGCAGCGGCATTGTCGCTTCACGGCCGTCGAGGCCGTTGCGGGGCGAGCCCATCGACTTGAAATGCACGAGGTAGAGCGTCAACGGCGCGCCAGCCACCGTCAGATCGATTTCCAGGCAGTCGCGCCGGAAGATGCGCTCATTGGCCTGATGCCCAAGCGCTGCCAATTCCGCCGTGTGCAGGCCGAATTGCTCGAACGTGACATAGGCGTAGCTGGTCATGCGCACGAATTCGATTGGCTGGCCCTGCGCGGTCTCGTTGCGCATCATCACGGCGACGTCGATGCCGCGCGAATCATTGCCGGCGGTGGTGTATTTCTGCCGGTAGCCTTGCCCCACCATCTTGAACAGATAGCCATATTCGAAGGCCCTCAGCGCCTCGATATTGTCGACCTCCTGCATGCAGATGATGTCGGCGCGGGTGGCCGCGATCGCCAGCGCCGTCAACTGCCGCGTGTCGTCGGACTGGGCGATGGCCCGCGCCTGCTCGAGCATCTTGTATTCGGCCTCGCTCTGGATGTCGAAAAGCGCCAGCGTGCGATCTTCGTTGAGCTGATTGCGGTATCCGGAATAATCAAACCTGTTCATCAGGTTTTCGACGTTGAAGGTGGCAAGACGCAGCGACATGGCTTTGACCTTTGCCCGCAAGCGCGCCCGAAAACAAGGGCGCAGAAATCAGGTGGCTCTGATTGATCGCGCGCGCCCTATGGTTGACGGAACCTTTTTGTTCATCTTCCGTTCAGATGGAAAGTTCCATCAATAGGCCCTTCCCCGGGGTATTCTGGGCGTGGGGCCTGAATCTTCGGAGAGTGCGATGAAACCGCTCTTTTTATCTTCCGCCAGATCCGGGCTGATGGCCCTCGGTCTGATCGCCGGCCTCTCGGCCCCGTCGCTTGCCGGGCCGATGCCCAAACCTCTGCTGCCGGTGGCGGGCAATGCCGCCGACATCGTGCAAATTCGTGAAGATTGGGCCGGCGGCAACGACAGGCAGATATGGCGTTGGCGCAACCACGGCTTTCGGCAATGGCACGGCGGCGACGATTGGAGATGGCGGTCCCACAATTTCCGCGGCCGTCATTTTTCGAGACACTGGGACAATGGCGGCTGGGACGACAGCTGGCGCTGGCGCCACCATCGCCGCCATTACCGCGGCGGCTACTATGATGATGGTGCGGGTGCCGCGATTCTTGGCTTGGGCCTGGGGCTCGGCCTTGGCAGCCTGTACAACAGCTACAACTACTACGACGCGCCGCCACCGCGCCGCTATTATCGCGCAGGGCGGCTTTCCAGTGCACATGTCCAATGGTGTTACAATCGCTACCGGTCGTACCGCGCCTGGGACAATACCTTCCAGCCCTATTACGGGCCGCGCCAGCAATGCTACTCGCCCTATAGGTAAGCAGGCCGACAACAAGCATCATTCGGCGCCGTGCTTCGCGGCGCCTTTTTCTTCCAGCCAGGAACCGCGAACATCGCCCAGTCCCGACTGCTGATAACGCTATTTTTATCAGGCAGGTCTAATAATCCTCCCGATCAGAACGCCCGAGACGCGAAAAATGGCTGGATTGCGTGCGATGGCCGAGGACGAACAGAGGGACAAACGCCGGCAGCGCGTCTTGAAGGGCGCGACGATCCTGACCGGCGTGAGCAATTCCGAGGTCACATGCACGCTGCGCAACATGCATGCCGGCGGCGCCGAATTGAAGGTCTCGATCGACGCGCGCGTGCCCGATGAGTTCCTGCTCTATGTTCCGACCGACGGCATTGCCTACAAGGCCGTGGTCCGCTGGCGCCGCGAGGATCGTATCGGCGTGATGTTCACCGGTACCGAACCAAAGCCCAGTTGGCACTACGGCTGAGATCCCGGCGCTATCCGGGTGGCAGGACTCGCAGTGTCTGCTCGTCAAACAGCGGCTCATCCTGGCCGACGCGAACGAATAGAAGCTTTCGCAGTTCGGGTGATTGCACCTCGAAATACTGAATGCCGTCCGGGGCTTCGCCCCATTCGCCGCAAGGCGGTACGACCTCGTCAGGGTTGGCGACGGTCTTCAATTCCTCACGATAGGCGGCATCGGGACTGAAAACATACCGGAGGATGCGCGCGGGCGTCGCCCCTTCGGTGTAAGGCATGAGCACGCAACGTGTGCTGATGGCTTCTCGGTCTTTTCCGTAAAAATGCGCTGCAACGCAGCATCGGCGGCCTCGCCAGGCAGCATATCGAAGACTTCGACGACGGGATCGGCCGGCCCGCCGTCGCTGTATTTGATGGCAAGAGCATTGCCGCCAAGCTCGAAATGAATCCGGCGAAAACCGAAATCGCAACGCTGCACCCAGGCAGCCAGCCCGACATCCCTGTCCGCCAGCCGTTCCCAAGCGCATTTGTCGACAGGCGGACGCGACGGCTTGCTTTGGTCGGCACGAGCGCCGGTTGCCATGGCAATAAGGACCGGCAGGGCGAAGATGCAGGCCGGCAGTCTCTTGCTATTCATCGCTACAACCCGTCAAACTAAAAGCGTCCCAGGCTGAACCGTCGGGATTGGCTTTGGCGAAATCGGGCCATTCGGTAAAAATCGCGCCGAAGTCAGGCAACAGCAACCCTGCCGGTGCCGGCGAGGCTTCACGGGAACTCAACTGCTCGGCACCGCCTGCATTGAACGCATAGACCTGCCCATCCCACACTCTGCACAGCCCGTTGCCGTCCTCGAGACCAGCCTCACGATCGTCGTCGGTGCAGGTGTGCCGGATCGTGCCCACAGGAAACGAGTACTTGCCATTGGTCCAGGTAATGTCCGACGGCAGACGAATGTCGGTGTTGGGAACGATCAACGAAAAGACCTCGGTCGTCAGCGCGGCCGGCTCGTTGTTGGTTGGCCGGAACTGTATCGTCGCTCCCGAACGCGGCTCGCGATAGGTCGCATGGCTGAGCGAACATTCTGTTGCGTTCGCTGCTTGCAACAGGCTCAGCATGCTCAGAAAAATAGCTGCTGCTTTGTGGATGATCATTTAAGTCCCTTGGAGCAGCATCATTGTGAAGTCTGAGCATCGATGCTTTAGCATGGCCCAAGGCCACGTCGAAAAGAAGAATCGATGATGCGAAATCTCTTGATGCTCATTTCGATCTTAACATTTTCGTGCGGCAGCGCCTTTGCCACGGAACCCTATGTGGGCACATGGTCCGGGAACAGATCGAACTGTACCGGCGTTGCGGATGTTCAACGCCAGACTGTCTACACATTATACCGCGACGCGCTGTCGGTCCCTGCTCTCGGCTGCGAACACGCAACGTTCCTCAAGACGCCCACGGGCTGGGTGGCGCGGGCCAGCCAATGCTACGGATCCGACCCGTCGGCCGAAGAGCCGTTCTCCCGTGTCATCCATATTGTGGTCGACGGGGCGACGGTGAGATTGACATGGCCTGGCTTCGACAGCGGAGTTCTTGTCAGATGCTGACGACAAGTGTCCTCTTCCTCTGGATCTACAGCGTCTAGGACGGCAGCTTCAGCATTAGATCACCCCGACAAGCAGCGCGGCTCCACCTATCAAGCCAACGGCGCAGACCCACAGGAGCCAAAGCCCGCTCACCCTGCATTCGAGAACCGCTGCAACTGGGTTGTCGGGATCGTAGTGGACCTCAACCCTGTCGCCCTGAAGATAGCGCTGTGATTGACCGCTGACGAGGCTCGGCAGCGAAGCCGTCACGTTTGCGCCGAAAGCGATGCGATCGGCGGCGTAGCGCTGGCCGGCGACGCTATAGCTGTAGACGATGCGGGATTTGAAGACTGTTCGCCAGGGCCGATAGCCGCCTCCGGACCTGTCGCGGGTCTCGAATTTCTGCAGGCCTGAAGCATCGATGCGTCCTGCCGTGATCGGCCATTTGGCCGCCTGTTCCGCAAGTGACTTCTGGGCAAAGCCCATGCGCAAGACAAACAATCCCATGAAAAGCAGCAGGGCCGCGGCGCCGAGGTTCTGCGGCCTGGGCAAAAACGGCCGGATCGCTTCGAGGACGCCGCCGACGGAGAAGACCAATACAAGCGCGCCGACCACCAGCCCGGCCGAAAGCTGGACCATGAACTTGAAGGAGCCATCGGGCATGGTGCGTTCGATCACGGCCTTGGCTGGATCGGCCGGATTGTAGAAGACGGTTACGCCGGCCCCGTTTGGAAATTTCGCAAGGGTTTCCGCCACGGCAAAGTTTCCAAGGTTCTCCTGCACGCTGTAGTGCGAACTGCGAAATGTCTTGCCGTTCACTTTGTATTCGAAGGTGATTGCCGGGAAGTTGCGGATGTCGGTCGACCCTCTGCTGTCCGAGCCGGATCCCGAACTGGTCACCTCGCGAGCCTCGACCCGCGACGAGATGATCTTTCCCGGCGTCGGAGACCAGCGGCTGACCGCCCTCACCTCCAACCACTTCAGCAAGGTGACGAGGGAGAGCATGCCGGCAACCGCGCAGGCAAACCCGACCAACAGAAATTCGAGTTCCAACTCTCACCCCCTTGGCACTTTTGTGCTATGCCCCGCACAGGCATATCACGGTGATGATGATAGTGCGCCTGTCCAGAAGCCTGGAAACCACACAATCTTGATGCGAAAGGCCGGCGGATCGCTCCGCCGGCCTTTCTTGATCGGCAATGAAATTGCGATCAGGTCTTGGCTTTGTCGACCAGCTTGTTCATGGAAATTCCCACGCGCCCGCAGGGCGAAGCCCGAGGACGGGTAACGAAACGAACGTGGATTTCCTTCAGTTCTTGGCCTTATCAACCAGCTTGTTCTTCGAAATCCACGGCATCATCGCGCGCAGCTTGGCGCCGACTTCCTCGATCTGGTGGCTGTCGTTGTTGCGGCGGATGCCCTTGAAGCGCGACATGCCGGCGCGGTATTCCTGCATCCATTCCGAGGTGAACTTGCCGGTCTGGATATCCTTCAGCACGCGCTTCATCTCGGCCTTGGTCTCGGCGGTGATGATGCGCGGGCCCGAAACATATTCGCCCCATTCGGCGGTGTTCGAGATCGAGTAGTTCATGTTGGAAATGCCGCCTTCATAGATCAGGTCGACGATCAATTTGACCTCGTGCAGGCACTCGAAATAGGCCATTTCCGGCGCGTAGCCGGCTTCCACCAGTGTCTCGAAGCCGGCGCGGATCAATTCGACCAGGCCGCCGCACAGCACCACCTGCTCGCCGAACAGGTCGGTCTCGCACTCCTCGCGGAAATTGGTCTCGATAATGCCCGAGCGGCCGCCGCCAACGCCGCAGGCGTAGGAGAGCGCCAGGTCGAGCGCATTGCCCGAAGCGTCCTGGTTGACCGCGACCAGGCACGGTACGCCACCGCCCTTCTGGTATTCGCCGCGCACCGTATGGCCAGGCCCCTTCGGCGCGATCATCACAACGTCGACCGAAGCCTTAGGCTCGATCAGGCCAAAATGCACGTTGAGGCCGTGGGCGAAGGCGATTGCCGCGCCATCGCGGATGTTTGGCGCGATCTCGGATTTGTAGATGTCGGCCTGCAGCTCATCCGGCGTCGCCATCATCATCAGGTCGGCCCATTTGGCGGCATCGGCTACGCTCATCACCTTGAGCCCGTCGGCCTCGACCTTCTTGGCGGTCGCCGAGCCGGCCTTGAGGCCGATGGCGATGTCCTTGACGCCGGAATCCTTGAGGTTGAGCGCATGCGCCCTGCCCTGGCTGCCATAGCCGATGATAGCGACCTTCTTGCCCTTGATCAGGTTGAGATCGGCGTCGCGATCGTAATAGACACGCATTTTTCTTCCTTCCCGTTTTGAACCAGAGCATGATGCCGAAAAGTGTGAAGCGGTTTTCGGACGACATCATGCTCCATCTTTTAGTGTAGAGCCGGATTCAGATTTCAGGTCGATTCGACCTGAAATCATCCGGCTCTATGGGCCCTGCGGCCCGGTTTTTGCCCCGAAAAGAGCGAGAAACTGCTGCGTCGCCCGGACGGCATCGCCGCCGATCGCCACATCAGTCAATTCCAGCCGGTCGCCAAGCAGCAAGCGGATCTGCACGTCACGGGCGACCAGCCCGAAAAAGGTGCGGAACGCTGTCTCCGCGTCCGAAAATTCAAGGAACCCGGCCTGTCTCCCGGCCTCCAGCACCGGCTTGAGGCGCTTGGCCAGCGCAAATCGACCGTTCTCCAGCACGATGGCGCCGAGATCGTCCTTCCCCGAACTAGCATGGCCGACCGCCACCCTGTTCAGCGCGATCGAGGTGTCGCTCGAAATTACCTTGAGCCAGTCCGAAGCGAAGCGTTCGAGGCTCGCCGTCAGCGAAGGGAGGTCGAGCCCCTTGCGGTCGACCGGCACTACCCGCACCTTGGACGCCTGCCATTGTACCGTTGCCGTCAACAGCCCGTCGCGATCGCCGAACCATTTGTAGAGCGTCTCCTTCGAGCAGCTCGCCCGCCGCGCCACGGCGGTCATGGTCAACTGATCGCCCTCTTCGACCAGCAGGCGAAGGGCGGCGTCGAGCACGTCCTTCTGCCGCTCCGTCAGCGCCTCGCTGGTGTCGATGTCGGTCACAGCGTGCAACACAGTTTTTCCTCAGGAGGCAAACTCACCCGCAGTTCAGATACGAGCTCGATGGCGTACCGTACGTTACGGTTCGGCTTTATGGCGTATTGCCCGACCCGACGCAAGCCTTTATTTCTATTTGCTCCATGCGGGGCATCACGGGAGACACGGATCATGCTCGCCGGATTGCTTGCCTTGACCGTTGCCGCAGTGTTCGCTGGCGCGGCTATCTACGTCAGCGTCGCCGAACAGCCGGCGCGGCTTCGCCTCGATGACAAGGCATTGCTGCAGGAATGGCAGCCTTCCTACAAGCGCGGCGCCGCCATGCAGGCCTCGATCGCCGTCATCGCCTGTATTCTGGGCCTCGTCGCCTGGTGGCTGACCGGCAATCTCGCTCATCTGGCCGGCGCCGTGCTGATCATCCTGCCTTGGCCATGGACGCTGCTGGTGATGATGCCGGCAAATAGGTTGCTGGAGGCGATGGACGCGAACTCCGTCAATCCTGAAGCTCGGACATTGATCGCCAAATGGGGCAATCTGCATCTGGTCCGCGTCGGGCTTGGCGTTCTGGCGACGTTGGCATTCCTCTTGGGCAGTGCCTGACCTCGCCAATCGGTGCCATCTTCGTCATGAAGGCGTGTCACTCCAGGGCGGGCGGACCTCGCAGGCGCCCAAGCAGAGCTGACAGCGCGTCGAGCTCATCATTGGAAAGCCGGGAGCCGACCAACTCCGCGATCGACCGGCCGTAGACAGCCCACATGCGGCGGCGCGTCTCGCGTCCCTTTTCTGTGACGCGGACTGTTTGCCCGCGGCCGTCATCGGCAACTGGAAGCTTCTCGACCTGCCCGTCGGCTTCGAGCCGCGCCAGCAGCCGGGAGATGTTGTACTGCGCAAACAGAGTGCGCTCGGTGAGTTGGAACGGCCGCAATCCGCCCTCGCCCGCCTCGGCAAGCTCATGCAGGACGTCGTACCAGGCAAGCGGCGGCAGGCCACTGTCCTTCAGCGCGTCCTCGGCTCGTTCCAACAACTGGCGCGAAACCCGCATCAGGCGGGCCCAGGCCTTGATGGCTGGAGGTGAAGGAATCCCGGTCATGATTGCATCGTAGGCGATAGATGCAATTGCATCAAGACGATCGATGCAAATGCATCTATATAAATGCAATCGCATCAATCATGAGAGGCAATTCCGATGAAGCATGAAATCTGCAGGATTGCCGACATTCCGGAAACAGGCAGCCTGATCGCTCCGTTCTTCGGCCGCGAGGTCCATGTCTACCGCAGCGGCGAGCGTATCCGCGCCGCCGCCAACGTCTGCCTGCATTTCGGTGGCCCGCTCGGCTGCAAGGACGGCAAGCTCGTCTGCCAGTGGCACGGCGCCTCGTTCGACATGGCCAACGGTGATCGCCTCGAAGGCCCGGCGCCGAAGGGCTCCCGCCTGATGTTCCTCTCCACCCGCGTCGAGGACGGCGCTTTGAACTATGTCTGGGGAGAGTGAGATGATCGACAAGCTCATCCTCGTCAGCCACCATCTTTGTCCCTATGTGCAGCGCGCGGCGATTTCACTTCGCGAAAAGGACGTGCCATTCGAGCGCATCACGGTCGATCTCGCCAACAAGCCTGCCTGGTTCAAGGCGATATCGCCGCTCGGCAAGGTGCCGCTGCTCCGCGTTAAGCATGACGGCCAGGAAACGGTGATCTTCGAATCGCTCGTCATCCTCGAATTCCTCGAGGAAACCCAGCCCAATCCGCTGCATCCCACCGACCCCTATGCCCGTGCCCGGCATCGCGCCTGGATCGAGTTCGGCTCGGCAATCCTCAATGCCATCGGCCGCTTCTATTCAGCACTCACCGAAGCCGCCTTCATCGCCGAACGCGGGGCTCTGGCAGCAATGTTCGATCGCCTGGACGTGGAACTGGCGAACGGCGCGGCTGGGCCACGGTTCGACGGCGAGCGCTTTTCACTGCTCGACGCGGTCTACGGGCCGATTTTCCGTTATTTCGAGGTCTTTGACCGGATCGGCGATTTCGGCATCCTGGACGGAAAACCGCATATCCAGGCCTGGCGCAAGGCATTGCACGAACGCCCATCCGTGAAGGACGCGGTCGCTCCCGATTATCCGGAACGCCTCCACGCATTCTTGCAGGCTAAGGGTTCGCACCTTTCGGAAATCATCCGCCAAAACGATCCGGCCACAGCGCTTCCGCAAGCCCGATCGGCTTGAATGGATTGAGCACCGTTCCTGTAACCATGGAAGCCGCTGTCTCGGCCTTGAGGCTCAGCCCTCGGCAGCATCGAAAATCTTCCGCGCCTCGCGTACAGCGCCGTGATTGAGCTCGGCCCATTGGATCAGCTGATGCAAGGGTCCAAACATCGAGCGCCCGAGATCGGTGAGGCTGTATTCGACGCTCGGCGGTTTGGTCGGAAACACCTGGCGATGCACATAGCCGTCGCGCTGCAGATCGTGCAGCGTCTGGGTGAGCATTCGCTGTGAAATATCGGGCACCAGCCGCCGCAATTCGCCGAACCGGTACGGCTTCTCGGCCAAGGCCTCCATCAGCAGTGAACTCCATTTATTGCTTATGCCCTGGATCACGTCGCGAACCGGGCAATCCGCAAGGTTTCCGCCACCGCTGCCTGCTTTGTATATCTCGAGCTTCGATCTCAGATTGACGATCTTGCCGTCCATGGCTGGTTCCCTGGATGTGCCTACCTCCCGCAAAACTGCCTTCTTTACGAGGATGGGTCAATTCCTATTTTAGTGTTGGTCTCTTTTTGAGACTAACATATGCACCCGCCGCTCCGGCGCAACGTCAGGACATCTCATGACCGACACCCTTCTCGTCACCGGCGCCTCCGGCCAGCTTGGCCGCGGCGTCATCAATCATCTTCTTGACACGCTCAAGGTCTCCCCTCAGCGCATCATCGCCGCCACCCGCAATCCGGAAAATCTGGCCGATCTGGCAGCCCGAGGCGTCACCATCCGGGCAGTTGACTTCGACGACACCGCGTCGTTGGCCAGTGCATTTACCGGCGCCGACAGGGTTCTGATCATTTCGACAAACGAGCTCGCCGTTCCGGGCAAGCGCCTGAAGCAACATGAGGCCGCGGTCGCCGCCGCAAAAAGCGCCGGCGTTTCGCATCTGCTCTACACGTCGATGCCCAATCCGGAGCCAGGATCGCCGGTACTGTTTGCGCCCGATCACCACGGCACCGAGCAGGCGATCAAGGCGAGCGGTATCCCCTACACCATCTTCCGCAACGGCTGGTATCAGGAGAACCTGTTCATGGCGCTGCCGCACGCCATCGCCTCGGGGCACTGGTACACATCCGCTGGAGACGGCCGCATTGCACACGGCGCGCGCGACGATATGGCCGCGGCAATCGCCGCCGGCCTCGCTTCGAGTGCAACCGAAAGCACGACATACACACTGACTGGCCCCAAGGCCCACACGATGGCCGAGATTGCGGCCCTCGTCACCGAGGTCACCGGCAACCCGATCGAAGTCGTCCAGCTTTCGGATGAAGCGCTGACCGAGGGATTGAAGGCAGCCGGCGTTCCCGAAGCTTTTGCGCCTGTCATCGTTTCCTTCGACACCAACACCCGCTCCGGCCGGATCGGCATGGTGACCGACGCGGTCGAGACGCTGTCCGGCAGGAAGCCGCAGCCGCTGAAGCAATTTCTTGAAGCAAACAAGGCGGCTCTGGTGAGCTGAGCCTCACAATGGCCGTGCCCTCAAAGGGCACGGCCATTTGTTCAGATAGCCACCTGCGTCCCGATCTCGACCACCCGTCCGGTCGGGATCTGGAAATATTCCGTCGCATCGGCCGCCGTGCGCGCCAGCCCGATGAACAGCTTGTCCTGCCAGACCGGCATGCCGGAATTGGGCGAGGCCTTGAGAGAGCGCCGCGACAGGAAGAAGGAGGTCGTCATGATGTCGAACTTCCAGCCCTGTTTGCGGCAGATCGCCAGCGCACGCGGGATGTTGGGCTGCTCCATGTAGCCGAAGGTCAGCGTCACCCGCATGAACAGCTCGTTGACCATTTCCATCTTGACGCGCTCGCTGTCGGGCACAACCGGCTGCGGTGCCGTCACCACCGAAAGGATGACGTTCTGCTCGTGCAGCACCTTGTAGTGCTTCAGGCTGTGCATCAGCGCGGTCGGCGCGCTCAGCGGGTCGCTGGTCAGGAACACCGCGGTGCCCGACACCAGATGCGGTTTCTTCTTCAGCAGATTGCCGGCAAGGAAATCGAGCGGGATCTCGTTCCGGCGCGTCTTGTCGAACAAATAGCGGCTGCCGCGGATCCAGGTCCACATAGTCATCACGATAACTGCGGCGATGGCAAGCGATGCCCAGCCACCTTCAAACACCTTGACTATGTTGGCGGCAAAGAAGCCGGTATCGACGAAGGCGAACACGGCCATCAAGGCGATCGCGACGCCGAGCGGCCATTTCCAGATGCGCGTCATCACAACAAAAAGCAGCACATTCGTCACCAGCATGTTGCCGGTCACCGAAATACCGTAGGCCGAGGCCAGGCGGCTGGATTCGCCGAAGCCGACCACCAGCAACATCACCACCAGCGCCAGCATCAGGTTGATGCGCGGCAGATAGATCTGGCCCGACTGTTTTTCCGACGTATGCTGGATAACGAAACGCGGCAGCATATTGAGCTGCACCGCCTGTCTGGTCAGCGAAAAAGCGCCGGAGATCACCGCCTGGCTGGCGATGACGGTCGCCGCCGTCGCCAGCACGACCATCGGAATAAGCGTCCAGCCCTGGTTCATCTCGAAGAATGGATGACCGACAACGCCGCCATTTGCCAGCACGAAGGCGCCTTGCCCGACATAGTTGAGCAACAGACAAGGGAACACGATTGCCAGCCAGGCGAGTACGATCGGCTTGCGGCCGAAATGGCCGAGGTCGGCATAGAGCGCCTCGGCGCCGGTGACGGCGAGGAAGACCGCACCAACCGTGACGAACGCGACATCGGGCGAGTTGACCAGGAACGACACGATGTAATGCGGGCTGATCGCCAGCAGGATTTCCGGATCGGCGATGATGTGGTTAATGCCGGAAAGGCCGATGGCCAGGAACCACAGAGCCGTGACTGGCCCGAACACCAAACCTACGCCGCCGGTGCCGAATCGCTGTACCGCAAACAGGATCGCCAGGATGGCCAGTGTCAGCGGCACCACATAGGGCTGGAATGTCGGCGTGACGACATTCATACCTTCGACCGCCGATAGCACCGAGATCGCCGGCGTAATGACTGCGTCGCCGAAAAAAAGCGCCGCGCCGACGATGCCGATGCCGAGGATCACCGCCGAGCGCGTCGGGAAACTGTTGCGCGCCAGCGCCATCAGCGACAGCACCCCGCCCTCGCCTCGATTGTCGGCGCGGAGCACGAACATGATGTATTTGATGGTGACGGTGATCGTCAGCGACCAGATGATCAGCGATAACACGCCGAGGATGTCGCCACGGTTGGCGACGTTGCCACCGGCCGATGCATGCAACGCCTCGCGAAATGCATAGATCGGGCTGGTACCGATATCGCCGTAAACCACGCCGAGCGCGCCCAGCATCAGCACCTTGGTGCTGTGCTGCTCGACCTCAGAATGGCTGGATTGTTCGACAGGTTCTGCCTCGTTACCAGCATTGGTAAGGGCCATGGACGACACTCCGGTAAGCGGGCGGTGCTCTACGCTTGCTGCGCTGCAATATCAAGTGCCGTGACGTAATGGCTCCGTCCCGATATTGCGAGTCCTCCACGACTTGGCAGACTCAGTCCGATCGGCAGACCACCTGGAATGTCGCAACGGACACGTTTTTAAATAGCCACCTGCGTCCCGATCTCGACCACCCGTCCGGTCGGGATCTGGAAATATTCCGTTGCATCGGCCGCCGAGCGCGCCAGCCCGATGAACAGCTTGTCCTGCCAGACCGGCATGCCGGAATTGGGCGACGCCTTGAGTGAGCGCCGCGACAGGAAGAAGGACGTCGTCATGATGTCGAACTTCCAGCCCTGCTTGCGGCAGATCGCCAGCGCACGCGGGATATTGGGCTGCTCCATATAGCCGAAGGTCAGCGTCACCCGCATGAACAGCTCGTTGACGGTCTCCATCTTGACGCGCTCGCTGTCGGGCACGACAGGCTGCGGCGCCGTCACCACCGAAAGGATGACGTTCTGCTCGTGCAGCACCTTGTAGTGCTTGAGGCTGTGCATCAGCGCCGTCGGCGCGCTCAGCGGGTCGCTGGTCAGGAACACCGCGGTGCCCGACACCAGATGCGGCTTCTTCTTCAGCAGATTGCCGGCGAGGAAATCCAGCGGGATCTCGTTCCGGCGCGTCTTGTCGAACAAATAGCGGGTGCCGCGTATCCATGTGGACATGATCAGCCCCATGCCGCAAGCGACCGTGATCGACACCCACCCGCCTTCGAGGATCTTAACGACGTTTGCGAGGAAAAATCCGGTATCGATCGTGCCGAACAGCAGTGTGAGCGCGGCTGCCAGTGCAAGCTGCCATTTCCACCGGAACCGCATCACCACGAACAGCAGGATGGTTGTCATCAGCATTTCGCCAGTCACCGAAATGCCATATGCGGAAGCCAGCGAACTCGAGCTGCCAAAGCCGACCACCAGCAACATCACGCCCAGCGCGACCACCAGATTGACCCGCGGCATGTAGATCTGGCCGGACTGCATCTCGGAAGTATGCTGCACCTCGATACGTGGCAGCAGATTGAGCTGCACCGCCTGCCGCGTCAGCGAGAAAGCGCCGGAGATCACCGCCTGACTTGCGATCACCGTCGCTGCCGTGGCCAGCCCAACCATGGGCATTAGCGCCCAATCCGGCAGCATCTGGAAGAATGGATTGGTGGGTTTGCCGCCGTTGGCCAGAACGAACGCGCCTTGTCCGAAATAGTTGAGGAGCAGACAAGGGAACACCACGGAGAACCACGCCAGCACGATCGGCCTGCGGCCGAAATGGCCGAGATCGACATAAAGGGCTTCGGCCCCGGTGACCGCCAGGAACACCGCCCCGACCGTGACGAACGCACCGGTGGGCGTATTGGCCAGATAAGCGACCGCGTAATAGGGATTGATCGCCAGCAGGACCGACGGGTCGTCCAGCAGATGGTAGACCCCGGCGGCGCCGATCGCCAGGAACCACGCTGCCGTCACCGGTCCGAACACGGCCGCCACCCTGCCGGTGCCAAAGCGTTGCACGGCAAAAAGTATTGCCAGGATGATCAGCGTGATCGGAACAACATAAGTTTCCAGCGTCGGGGTCACCACTTCCAGGCCCTCGACCGCCGAAAGCACGGAGATGGCCGGCGTTATGATGGCGTCGCCGAAAAACAGCGCCGCGCCGCAAAGTCCGATCCCCAGAATGAACCGGGCTCCCTTTGGATAAGCGTTGCGCGCAAGCGCCATCAGCGACAGCGTGCCGCCCTCACCCTTGTTGTCGGCTCTGAGCACGAAAGCGACGTACTTTATCGTGACGATGATCGTCAGCGCCCAGACGATAAGCGACAGCACGCCAAGGACGTCGTTGCGCGCTACCGGTCCCGACGATGCGTGCAGCGCTTCCCGAAACGCGTAGATTGGGCTCGTGCCGATATCGCCGTAAACCACGCCCAACGCGCCCAGCATCAAAACTCTGGTGCTGTGCTGCTCGGCCTTGGAGTGGCTGGATTGTTCGATGGGTTCTGCCTCGCTACCAGCGTGGGCAAGGGCCATGGACGACACTCCCATAGACGTGCGGCGCTCTATGCTGCGGGATGGAAAGGACGCGCTGCCGTGCCGGGAACGCATGGCCTATCGGCTCGCCTTTCTCTACCAGCCACAAGCCTTCAGAAACCGCCTGACCGTTGCGGCCATGCCATACTCCAACGCATCGGCTGTCAACCCATGTCCGATCGACACTTCGGCCAATGCCGGGATGCGCCTGGCCAGCGCCGGCAAATTGCTCACCACAAGGTCGTGCCCGGCATTGACCTGGAGCCCTGCAGCCAGTGCGGCATCCGCCGTTTTTCCCAATTTCTCCAATTCCTTCGCCGCTTTTGCCGAATCGGAATGATAGCTGCCATATGGACCCGTATAGAGTTCGATCCGGTCGGCGCCGGTGTCGCGAGCGGCGTTCACGCCAGCGGGGTCCGGATCGGAAAACAGCGATACGCGAAAGCCTCCCTTCTTCAGGCGCTTGACGACCGGTGTCAGAAACGCAGCCTCGGCGGCGAAGTTCCAGCCATGGTCGGAAGTCGCCTGCGCCGGGTCGTCGGGCACCAGCGTCACCTGCTCCGGCTGGTGCTTTTCCACAAGCGCCAGGAACTCCTCGGTCGGATAGCCCTCGATGTTGAATTCCGCATTCGGGAACTCGTCGTCGATCAGCGCCCTGATCTCAGGCAGATCGGAATGCCTGGTGTGCCGCTCGTCGGGTCGCGGGTGCACCGTCAGCCCATGCGCGCCGGCAGCAAGCGCGATGCGTCCAAGCCCGGTCACGCTTGGCCACGGCAGGTCGCGTCGGTTGCGCAGCATGGCGATCGCATTAAGGTTGACGGAAAGCTTTGCAGGCATTTGCACGGCTCCAGGCTGATCTTGGCGCGCATCTATACCGCCTTTAACGGGAACAGACAGAGGGTTTCAGGTGTTCCAAGGTGTGCGAAGAAAATCGAGCCCAAGGAGTTCCCTGTTGAATTTTCTCGAGGCCGTGCCGGCGGTTCGCCGCATCGACACCGATCGCGAAGATCTTTTCGCCATCGATGTCGTCGGCCATGTCGCAGCGGCTGACGCCGAAAACCTGTTCGGATTGCTGGAGGCGGCCTATGCGCTGCATCCGAAGATCGACGTGCTGGTGCGCCTGATCGACCATGAGGGTGTCGACTGGGCCGACGTATCGGACGAGACGATCGAACAGGGCATAGCTCATGCCGTGGAGCATATCGGCCGCTGCGCGGCGATCGGTGAGCCGAACTGGATACCGGAGGCAAGAGCCTTTTTGCCTGCCTCTTTGCCTATCGAACTCCGGCATTTCGAGGCCAAGGACGAAGCCGCCGCCTGGGAATGGCTTGACGCCAGACCGATCGCCCAGCGCTGATACGACGGACCTGACAGCCCTATCGGACGATCGTCAACCGTTCGGCCGCGCGCGTGATCGCGGTGTAGAGCCAACGCTGGCGAGTTTCCTTGAATGCCCAGCTTTCGTCGAAAAGCACGATCTCGTTCCACTGCGACCCTTGCGCCTTGTGCACGGTCAGCGCGTAACCGTAATCGAAATCGTCGAAGCGCTTCTTCTGCTGCCAGGGAATGTCGGCGTCGGGATCCTCGAATGCGGCCTTGAGCAGCTTGATCTTGGCGACGCCGCGATCCGGGTCATCTTCCTCCGGTGAGACCAGCAGATTGATGCCGGGCTTGACCGTCTCGCGCGACGAGGTCATCACCTTCCACAGCGAGCCGTTGAGCAGTCCCTTGGCCGGATCGTTGCGCAGACAGACCAGCTTGTCGCCGGCTTGCGGATAATTGGCGTTGAACCCCTTCAGCTCGCGCAGCCGCTGGTTATAACGGCGGCGCGTGCGGTTGGTACCGACCAGCACCTGGTCCGCCTTCAGCACCAGTTCCTGGGTGACGTCTTCCTTGCCGATCACCTGCGCCGCGCCATAGTCGCCGCGCATGAACTCGCGGCCCTCGCGCACGTCAAGCGCAAGCCGGATGATCGGGTTGTCTCGCGCCTGGCGATGGATTTCGGTGAGCAGAATGTCCGGCTCATGGTCCGTGAAGAAGCCGCCGCCGGAAATTGGCGGCAACTGGCCGGGATCGCCGAGCACCAGGATCGGCGTGCCGAAGCTCATCAGGTCACGGCCGAGTTGCTCGTCGACCATTGAGCATTCGTCGATGACGACGAGCTTGGCGCGCGAGATCGGGCTCTGCCGGTTGAGCGAAAATGTCGGCGACATCGATGTCTTGCCGGTTACCTCGTCCGCTACCGATTCTTCGCCCTTCGGCCGGTAGATCAGCGAATGGATGGTGCGGGCATTGACCGCGCCCTTGGAACGCAGCACCTGCGCCGCCTTACCCGTAAACGCGGCGAACTGCACCTGGCCGTCGACATGCTCGGCGAAATAGCGCGCCAGCGTCGTCTTACCGGTGCCGGCATAGCCGAACAGCCGGAACAGCTGCGGCTTGCCGGCTTTCAGCCAGCCGGCCACCGCCTTCAGCGCTTCGTCCTGTTGAGGGGAGAATTCCATCAGCGCGACAGACCGGATTCGCGAGGGAAAGACAAGGTGACTGCCGTCACCATCAATTTTCATCGCCGGCAATCACGCCGCTGCGACAGGGTCAGGCTATCAGTGACGAACAGGAACGTAAAGAGAACAAGGCCAGGCGACCGCAGCTTACCCGGCCCGCTGTGGATCGTTCTCCAGCTGGATCGGCTTGCCATGCGGCGTTGCATGCGCGGCGCGTTCCCAGGCAGCGGCGAGCGCATCGACGTCGCGCTTTCCGGCAACGCCCTTGGCCAAAAGCAGCTTTTCCAGCGCTGCCAGCCAGTGCTCGTAGTAATCGTGACCGTCGCGCGCGGCGCCCGGCCGCTTCACCTCTGCCGACAAAGCATCCGCCCATTCGCTCCACGAAAACAGCCCGTTGTCGTGCAGTGCTACCGTCATGGCAAAGGCCTCTGCTTGCCACGGCTCGGCAAACACAGGCGCCTCGACACCGGCGGGCAGCATGGCGGCGACTGAGCCCGTCTCACGCCGGCTCAAGGTAGCTCTCCCAGGCATCGATCGACACGACGAGTGTCGGATCGGCGCCCTCGCCCCAGATTTCGCCGCCGGTGAAGGCCACCGTATAGACCCATTGCGGGTTTTCGCCCTGGCCGTGCGCATTGGTGTCGGGAAAGACAAAGCCGTCGCGCACAGCCTCGACGACACCTCGCTTGCCGCGTGCATAGCGCGGCAGTCTGGTGTGGCCGGTCGGATGAAAGTTCCTGGTTCGCACGGGGTCGCCCGCCTTGAACCGCGCAGGCACGGCGACAGGCCGGTCGCAGTGCCCGCCCTTGGCCAGCACCGCCGGAACGTCCTTAGCCTTCAGCACCCGTTTGGGTGTCGCTGCCGGGTCGACTGCGTCGCCCGTAGCCAGGTCGCGGTCGCTGACGAAACCATGGCGTTTGAGCAGCACCTCCAGCGCCTTGATCCATATCTGGTAGTAGCTGGAGGCATAATAATCCGCTGGATGCAGCGATTCTCGCGCGTGCCGACTCTCGTCGATGGTCCAGGCGCCCATGGCGCCGGCGCACAACGTCACGCCCAGCGCCCGCCTTTCCCAATCGGCATGGAAATAGGGTTCGTCCGGTTCGGGCGCGACCGGCCCGAAACCCATCTGGCCGCCGAGATCCTGCGGCCCGTTCATGCCGGCTCCCGCGCCAACGCGGTGCCGATCATGGCATCGCGCGTCACCAGATCGGCGAGCCGTGCCTCATCCCAGCCCTCCGTACCCCGGGGGCGCATCGGCACCACCAGATAGCGCAGCTCGGCGGTCGAATCCCACACCCGGATTGTCGTCCTCGCCGGCAAGGTCAGACCGAATTCCTCGAGCACGCCGCGCGGATCGATCACTGCGCGCGAACGGTAGGGCGGCGCCTTGTACCAGACCGGCGGCAGGCCGAGCACCGACCACGGATAGCAGGAGCATAGCGTGCAGACGACGAGGTTGTGCGTGTCGGCCGTGTTGAACACCGCCTGCATGTGCTCGCCTTGCCGGCCGGTGTAGCCGAGCGATTCGATTGCCGCCGTCGCATCACGCTTCAGCCATGCGGCAAACCCGGGATCAACCCAGGCCTTCGCCACCACCTTTGCGCCGTTGCGCGGCCCGATCTTAGTCTCATAGGTGTCGACGATAACATCGATCGCCGCCGGATCGATCAGGCCTTTGCGGGTGAGAATCGTCTCCAGCGCGCGCACCCGCGCCGCAAAGGGATCAAGCTCGTTGTCGTGGTCGTGATTGTGCGGCATGGCGTCAAATTACGATCGCGGACCTCCGGCCGCAAGCACCACGGCTTGGGCCAGCGCTATTCGGCTGCCGCCTTTTGCGGCACCGGTTCTTCCTCCTCGTCGAACAGTGACGGCTGGTCGACCGCTTCGACCGGGCTCGGCTCGCCCCGGCGCCGCGCCCACAGCCTGACCAGCCAGCCGGAAAAATGCTCCATGTAGACGTAAATGACGGGTGTGACGAACAGCGTCAGTGCCTGCGAGGCGACAAGACCGCCGACCACCGCCACGCCGAGAGGCTGGCGCAATTCCGCGCTGGCGCCGGTGCCGAGCGCGATCGGGATGGTACCCATCAGCGCGGCAAGCGTGGTCATCATGATCGGCCGAAAGCGCATCAGGCAGGCCTTGTGGATGGATTCGACGGGCGACATCCCCTCGCGCCTGAGTTCCAGCGCCACGTCGATCATCATGATGCCGTTCTTCTTGACGATGCCGATCAGCATCAGGATGCCGATCACCGCGATCACCGACAGATCCATCCCCGCCAGCCGCAGTGCCACCAGCGCGCCGAGCACCGCCGATGGAAGCCCGGTCAGGATGGTGAGCGGGTGGATGAAGCTCTCATAGAGCATGCCGAGAACGATATAGATGGTCAGAATCGCGCCGCCGATCAGCAGCCCCTGGTTGGAAAGCGAATCCTGGAACGTCTTGGCCGTGCCCGAGAAGGCGGTCGAGATCGTCGGCGGCATGCCGATCTTGTCCTTCAGCGCGTTGATGTGGCTCACGCTGTCGCCGAGGGCCACGCCTTGCGGCAGATTGTAGGAGATGGTCACTGCCGGAAGTTGGCCGAGCTGGTTGACGGTCAAAGCACCGGCGGTCCGATCGACGCGGGCGAACGCACCGAGCGGCACTAGGCTGCCGCTCGCCGTTCTCACCTTGATGGCCAGCATCCGCTCGGGCGACCACTCGATCTTCGGATCGAGCTCCATGATCACGTCGTAGCTGTCGGCCGAACCGAAGATGGTCGACACCTGCTGGGTGCCGAAACCGCCGTAGAGACTGGAGCGCAGCGTGTCGGTATCGACGCCGAGGTTCGCCGCCTTGTCGCGGTCGATCACCAGCGTCGCCTGTAGCGCGTTGTTCTGCAGGTCATTGGTGACGTCGGTGAAGGCGGCATGATCGGCAGCCATCGCGTCCGTCAGCCTCTGCGCCCAGACGTTCGTCAGGCCGGTATCGAGGCCCTGAACGGCAAGCTGGTAGGCACTCGCCGAAGAACGCGCGCCGAGCCGCAGGTTCTGCACCGGCTGCATGTAGGTTTCGATGCCGGGCACATTGGCCAGCTGGCGCCGCAGGTCCGTAAGCACCTTGTCGATGTTCGGTCGGTGGTCCTTGTCTTTCAGCTGCACAAACAGCTGGCCCTGGTTGAGCGCATTGTTTCCACTGCCCGCCGACCAGCCGACATGCGCGACGTAGGGCGAATGGGTGAAGACATCCGCCACTTGCCCCTGCAGCTTCACCATCGCGTCAAACGAAATGTCCTGGCGCGCGATGGTCGTCACCGAGACCTGGCCGATATCCTCCTGCGGGAAGAAGCCCTTCGGCGAAATCTGGATCAGCCACACCGACAGCCCGGCGGTCACGAGGAAGACAAGGAAGACAAGGAAATTGTGGCGCAGGCAGAATGTCAGCAGCCTGTCATAGCCCCGCATGAAGACGTTTTGTCTATGGCCTTCACCGTGCGCTGCTTTCTGCTCGGCTTTCGATAATGACAACAGCCGCGAGCACAGCATCGGCGTCAGCGTCAGCGAGACGAACATCGACGCCAGGATGGCGACCGTCACCACCACCGCGAATTCGTTGAAGATGCGCCCGATCACGCCGCCCATCAAAAGCACCGGAATGAACACGGCGACCAGCGAGATCGAGATCGAGATGATGGTGAAGCCGATCTCGCGCGCGCCCTTGAGTGACGCCTCGAGGGCCGAGAGCCCGTCCTCCTCCATATGGCGGAAAATATTTTCCAGCATGACGATGGCATCGTCGACGACAAGGCCGACCGCCAATGTCAGCCCCATCAATGAGACGTTGTCGATGGAAAAGCCGAACAGGTACATCACGCCTAGCGTGGCGATGAGCGAAATCGGCACCGCCACAGCCGGGATGACCGTCGCCGTTACCCGGCGCAGGAACAGGAAGATCACCATCACCACCAGCGCGATGGTGAGCAGCAGCGTGAACTGCACGTCATCGACCGCCTCGCGGATCGATGTCGAGCGGTCGTTGAGCAACTGGATGCTCGCCGCTGCCGGCATCTGATCGTCGAAGGAAGGTAGCATCGCCTTGACGCGGTCGACGACGTCGACGGTATTGGCATCCGGCTGGCGCTGCACCGCCATGATGATGGCGCGCGTGCCGTCATACCAGCTTGCCGTCGTCGTGGTCTCGACCGAATCGATGACGCGGGTCACCTCGCCGAGCCGCACCGGATGGCCGTTCTTGGTGGCGATGATGATGTTGGAGAATCCCGCCGCATCGGTCAGCTGCGTGTTCGCGGTGATCGTCAGCTGCTGTTTGTTGTTCTTGAGCACGCCGAGCGGCGTGTTGCTGTTGGCCGAGGCAATGGCCGTCTGCAGCTGGTCGATCGAGATGCCCCGTGCGGCGAGCGCCGTCGGATCGATCTGGACGCGCACGGCATATTTCTGCTGACCGTAGATCGAAACCTGCGCAACGCCATCGATCGTCGACAGCGATGGCGAAATCACATTCTCGGCAAAGGCATCGAGATCGGTCAGCGGAATGGTGTCGCTGACCAGCGACATCAGCAGGATCGGCGCGTCGGCTGGATTGACCTTGCGATAGCTCGGCGGGCTGGTCATCTCCGGCGGCAATTGTCGTTGCGTGCGTGCGATCGCTGCCTGCACGTCGGCCGCGGCGGCGTCTATGTCGCGGTTGAGCACGAACTGAATGGCGATCGAGGTCGAGCCGAGCGAGTTGGTCGTCGAAATCGAATCGATGCCGGCGATGGTGGCAAACTGCTTGATGAGCGGCGTTGCCACCGAGGTCGCCATGGTTTCCGGCGAGGCCCCGGGCAGCGAGGCCGAGACGTTGACCACCGGAAATTCGGCGCTTGGCAGTGCCGCCACCGGCAGGAATTTGTAAGCAAATAGCCCGCCCAGAACCAGAGCGAACGACATGAGCAGCGTGGCGACGGGCCTGCGGATGCAGAATTCGGAAATCATGGCTGTGTTCCGGCTGTCCGGTCAGCCTCGGCAACCTTCGGAGCCGCCTGATCGCCGGTGCCGGTCGAAGCCTTGCCTTCGCGCACCGCCGCGCCGTTCTTCAGTTTGGTCTGACCCTCGACGACGACACGCTCGCCGCTTTTCAATCCTTGGCTAATTGCGGTGTTGGTGCCTTCTGTCAGCGCGACCTGCACGGGCCGCATTTCAACGGTGTTGTCCGGCTTGATCACATAGACGAACGGGCCCTTCTGGCTGGGCTGGACGGCGACCGTCGGAACGGAGGTCATTTGTGGCATGATGCCGGCATCGAGCACGACGTTGACGTATTGGCCCGGCCATAGCGAAAGATCGGCGTTGGGCACACTGGCCCGCGTTGCGATCGTGCCGGACGCCGTGTCTACGCTGGAATCGACGAAATCCAGCGTTCCCTTGCCGATCTGCTTCGGGTCGCCGTCCTTGGTCAGCGTCACCGCACCTTGCTGCGGCGCTGCCAGCGCCTTGTGCAGCAAGGCAAGATCGCTTTCGGGGAGATTGAAGTTCACCTGCAGCGGGTCGACCTGCGTGATCGTCACCAGTGGAGTCGACGTGCTGCTGCCGTTGCTGGTGGTGACGAGATCGCCGACGGCGACGCTGACTGCGCCAAGCCTGCCGGAGATCGGCGCCCTGATCGTGGCGAAGCCAAGCTGGATTTGGTCCGCATCGATCGTTGCCTTGTCGGCGTCGACGGTGGCCGCGGCGGATTTCTGCGCCGCGACGGCCTGATCGTAGGTCTGCTGTGTTCCGGCCTGCCTGGCGACGAGATTTTTGGCGCGCTGAAGATCGGCCGTGGCGCTGGCAAGCAGCGCCTGGTCTTTCGCGAGCGTCGCCTGATCGCGTGCCAGTTGCGCCTTCAACGAGCGATCGTCCAGCGAGAAAAGAAGGTCGCCGGCCTTCACCATCTGTCCGTCCTTGACCGCGATTGCGACGATCTGGCTCGAGACCCGCGCGTTGATGCTGACCACGGCTGGAGAGGACACAAAGCCGATGGCATAGCGCCGGACCGGGAAATCGGCCGTCGTAGCGGTGGCGGCAACCACCGAAGTCGTACGCGCGGCATTTGCCGCTGCAGCGGGCTTGTCCGCCGTCGCCGTCTGCTTCGCCGACAGCATCTGCTGAAGACCGCTCATTGCGCTGGGCGAAAGATAGAGCCACGCCGCGGCAACGCAGGCTGCAGCGATCACCGCTAATACGATCTTTCCGCGCATCGACAAAAGACCTCTCGATCCGACACGCCGCTATCCGGTGGCCGTAGTCTAGCTCAACTCGCAGCCTCTTGCCGCGCTTTTGCCAGATAATAGAGGATGCCGACGGCGAAAAAGGGCCAAAACCCGTCATTACGAAGATTTAATGTGCAGTGCACAATAGAACGGCAGCTAACGCAGCATCGGCCACAGCGTCGCCGCAAGCATCACACCCATGGCGATGTTGAACCATTTGAGCCGCACCGCATCCGCCAGAAAGCCGCGCAGCGCCATGCCGAAACCGGCCCAGGTCGAAATGCTCGGCAGCATGACGACGGCGAAAGCGGCTCCGATCAGCACCACCGACACAAACGGGCGTTCCGGATTGGTATAGACGGCCATGGCTGTAATCGCCATCACCCAGGCCTTGGGATTGACCCACTGGAAAGCCGCAGCCTCGATGAAGCGCATCGGCTGGCCCTTCGCCTCGCCTTCGCCGCCGAGCGAGCGCGACATGGCGATCTTCCAGGCGAGATAAAGCAGGTAGAGGCCGCCGGCGATCTTCAACCCGGTATGCAGGACCGGAAAGGCCGTCAACACGGCGCCAAGCCCGAAGCCTACGGCAAGCAACAGCACGAGGAAGCCGATGCCGATGCCGAGCATGTGTGGCACGGTCTTGACCAAGCCGAAATTCACGCCCGAGGCCAAAAGCATGAAATTGTTCGGACCCGGCGTGATCGAGGTCACGAAGGCATAAACCAGCAGGGCGAAGAATGCGTCGAATGTCATGGAGGAATCGCAAAGATCAATAATACTAAAATACTGACTTAAATCGATGAAATGCTGAGTGCAAATGCAATTCGTTGGTCCACGCGCCCCAAGCGTTCCTTCATATCTTAGGCCAATATCCGCTGAGAACATCTATCTGCGGTAGGGCTGCACCGACCATAGATCTGAATCCGGGGCAGTTTCGCGCTGACGGCGCACGCGTCGCAGCCCTTTGCGTCTCGGCGTATTCTCCGGAATCTTGACGCTGTGCGCCAGACCCAGGATCGCCAGAACCTGAATGAATAGCCAGCCGAGATCGATCTGTCCGTGTTCCAGACCAAGCCGTGCAGACTCGGGAAACGCGTGATGGTTGCCGTGGAAACTCTCGCCGAACGTTACCAGCCCGAAACGCGGCAAATTGTATCCTTGCACGGCAACGTCGTCGACGCGCCATCCTTGCTCCCCATCCCGGTGCGCAAAATGCCCAACCAACCAATGCCCGGTAAGCGACACTGAAACGCGCACCGCGATTCCCCATACCACCCAATCCCAGCCGCCAAGTGCGAAAAAGAGGATCGCCCAGGGCAGTTGTTGCAGCATCCAGGTGCGTTCGACGAACTTGTAGAACCGGTCATTCCTGATCGAGGGTTCGATGACGAAGGTGGGTGGATTGCGCAAAGCGACCGCGCAATGCATCTGCCAGAAGGCATCGGTGAAAAATGGCCGACGATGGGCATGGAGATCGTGACATGCGGTCTGGCGCTGAGCCCAGTCACGAATATCGTGAGCATAGATCATCCCAAAAGGACCGGCCATGCCGACGAGCACGCCAAGGTAGACCAGCGCATGCTCGACCCAGATATGAACCTTGAACGACCGGTGGATGAGCAGACGGTGCATCCCCACCGAGTGTCCGGCGCAGATTGTCGCCGCCGTTGTCGCAACGAATAAGGCGAAGGCACTCCAGCTAAATGTCATCGGTCCCAACACAATGGCGGCTATCGTCATCGCCCCGACCCAGATCGACTTTGCCGGCACCCACACGACTTTGCCGTCTTCGGCGTCACTGTCCTGTTGGGAAATCATTCTGCCCGTGGATATGGTTTTCATCGGTACCCCTCCTCCTGCATGAACATTTCCGGACCACAGGCTTGCCTTCTGGCGCGTCTTTCGTTACTTAGGCAGTAAGCTAATCGTCTACTACTACTAATTAGGTATTTAGGCAATAGTCTAAATTAAAATGAGAAAAGCGGACCGAGGCGCAGCCAACGCCTCGGCATCACAAGGTGGCAGACAGTGATCGAAGATGCAGAGCACGCAGCGGATGCCGAAACGGCTGCTCACGCAAATGGCGCGATACAGCGCGTGTTTGAAGCGCTATCTTCAGCGCCCCGGCGCAAGATCCTCGCCTATCTTGCGCACTCTTCCCTAACGGCGGGCGAGATCGCGGCGCGCTTCGAGATGTCGAAACCGTCGATCTCGCAGCATTTGAGCATTCTCGAGACGGCCGGGCTCATCGCCAAGGAGCGGCACGGACAGTTCATCCACTACTCTCTGGTCCAGAACAATCTTGTGAACACGCTGAATGGATTTGTTCAGGATGTCTGCCCGGTATCGCGCCCTATCAAGAGAGAAAGCAAAGTACTTGGTCGAGGCGAGGCAGCGCAAAGATCGCACTTGCGCAAATCTGAAAAGCCCTAGCGGCTTTGCATCGTTTTCATGAGCGCCTTGGCGTATCGGCAGGCGTCAAATTCCATAGCGATCTCGCAAGACTTTTTGTAAGCGGCCATCGCCTCGGCTTCGTCCACAGAGACGCCTTCACCATGCTGAAGGGCGCTGCCATACATGGTGCAACCCCAGGCATCGCCCTCATTGCAGCTCAGCTTGAATGTGCGATAAGGGCAAGATTCATTGGCACTACCGGCGGCAAGCGGTTTGTTTAGCCCAAGCCGACCCAAGAGAATTCCCGCGCCGCGATTTGTGCAGCCGCCGATACTGCCAATAGCGCAGGCCTGGGCGAACATCTCCTCGGTCCATTGCTTGTCTTCTGGCGAGTGCTCCTGGATGACCCTGGCCGTCTCGAAACAGGCTTCGCCCCTGCGTCCGTCGAAACACCGCTTGGCACAGGCCAAGACGTCTTTCTCACAACCTTGGTAATCTATTCCCGGCGTGGAAAAGAGCGCGTCATCGACGCCCGACGCCCTGCGCCAAATATCGGCCGGGCATTGTTGGAAATAATAGCTCGGTGTGCCCCTGCGGTCGATTTCTTCAAACAATTTCGGCAGCACTGACTTGTCGAATACCGGCTCCTGGCTGGCCGCCGCCGTCGTGACCGCAAGAACGATTGCGCCGGCGCCTGCTAGAATTGCCGCCGCGAGCATCATGATCACATCCCTTGTGGGCCGCGGTTCATCGCCGCCACTCCGGTACGGCAGATTTCAACTAGCCCGAGCGGTTTCATGATGGCGATGAACTGATCGAGCTTGGAGCCCTTGCCGGTGATCTCGAAGATGAAATGCTCGGTGTTGGCATCGATGACGCTGGCGCGGAATGCATCGGCGAGCCGGAGCGCCTCGACGCGGGCTTCGCCGGTGCCGGCGACCTTGACCAGCGCGAGTTCCCGCTCCAGTGGCCGCTCTTGTCCGAATTCCTGCGACCGCACGGTGAGATCGACGACGCGGTGCACCGGCACGATGCGCTCGAGCTGGTGCTTGATCTGCTCCAGCACGTGCGGCGTGCCGCGCGTCACGATGGTGATGCGCGACAGGTGCTTTTCGTGCTCGGTTTCCGAGACCGTCAGGCTCTCGATGTTGTAGCCACGTCCGGAAAACAGGCCGATGACCCGCGCAAGCACGCCCGGCTCGTTGTCGACCAGGACCGAAAGCGTGTGGTTCTCTGGTTTTTCCGTCTCCTTGGCGATGAAATAGGCGGAGCCGGTCGGTTGCAACTGTGCGTTCATGACATAAATCTCGATTTCAAACTTTTGCGCTAATCTGCTGTTTCCGCACAGCTTCCTCCAACCAGACTACACCAGTTCCCTGCCCTTGGCGTCGATCGCGTTGGCCACAGCTTCGTCCGTCGCCTCGTCCGGCAACAGCATCTCGTTATGCGCCTTGCCGGACGGGATCATCGGGAAGCAGTTGGCGAGCGTCGCCACGCGGCAGTCGAACAGGACGGGCTTCTTGACCGCTATCATCTCCTTGATGGCGTCGTCGAGCTCGTCCGGCTTGTCGCAGCGAATGCCGTGGCCGCCATAGGCTTCGGCGAGCTTGACGAAATCCGGCATCGCCTCGGTATAGGAGTGCGACAGCCGGTTGCCGTGCAGCAGCTGCTGCCACTGCCGCACCATGCCCATATATTGGTTGTTGAGGATGAAGATCTTGATCGGCGCCTCGTGCTGCACCGCGGCGCTCATCTCCTGCATCGTCATCTGCACCGAGGCGTCGCCGGCGATATCGATGACCAGCGCATCCGGGTGCGCGATCTGCACGCCGAGCGCGGCCGGCAGGCCGTAGCCCATCGTGCCCAGTCCGCCGGAGGTCATCCAGCGGTTCGGCTTCTCGAAATGATAGTGCTGTGCCGCCCACATCTGATGCTGGCCGACCTCGGTGGTGATGTAGGTGTCGAGGTCCTTGGTCAGCGCATAGAGCCGCTGGACGGCATATTGCGGCATGATCACCTCGTGGTTCATCTTGTAGGCGAGCGAATCGCGCGCGCGCCATTTGGCAATCTGCTCCCACCACGGGTGAAGCGCTTTCTTGTCGGCCTTGGCGGTTGCCCGCCACAGCCGCACCAGATCCTCCAGCACACGCCCGACATCGCCGATGATCGGCACGTCGGTGTGGACGTTCTTGTTGATCGACGACGGGTCGATGTCGATGTGGATCTTCTTCGAATTCGGCGAAAACGCCGTCAGCCGCCCGGTGATGCGGTCGTCGAAGCGCGCGCCGATGCAGAGCATGACGTCGCAATCGTGCATCGCCATGTTCGCTTCATACGTGCCGTGCATGCCGAGCATGCCCATCCAGTTCTTGCCCGACGCCGGATAGGCGCCGAGGCCCATCAGCGTCGAGGTGATGGGAAAGCCGGTGAGGTCGACCAGCTCGCGCAGCAAATGGCTCGCCTCCGGGCCGGAATTGATGACGCCGCCGCCCGAATAGATGATCGGCTTCCTGGCGCCGGCCATCAGCTCGACCGCCGCCTTGATCTTTTCCAGATCGCCCTGGACCTTCGGTTGGTAGCTGGTGCGCGGCGCCGTCTGCGGCGGGACATAGATACCCTTGGCGAACTGCACGTCCTTCGGAATGTCGACGACGACCGGACCGGGGCGCCCTGTGGTTGCCACATGGAAGGCCTCGTGGATCGTTGCCGCGAGCTCGTTGACGTCCTTCACCAGCCAGTTGTGCTTGGTGCAGGGCCGCGTGATGCCGACCGTGTCGCACTCCTGGAACGCATCCGAGCCGATCAGCGAAGTCGGCACCTGGCCGGTCAGGCAGACCAGCGGGATCGAATCCATCAGCGCGTCCTGCAATGGCGTCACCGCATTGGTGGCGCCCGGCCCTGAGGTCACCAGCATGACGCCGGCCTTGCCGGTCGAGCGCGCATAGCCTTCCGCCGCATGGCCCGCGCCCTGCTCATGGCGGACGAGGATGTGCTCGACCTCGTCCTGCTGGAAGATTTCATCGTAGATTGGCAGAACCGCGCCGCCCGGATAGCCGAAAACATGCTTGACGCCGTTGTCCTTCAGCGCCTGCACCACCATTTCGGCGCCCGTCATTTCGCTCCTTGGCATTTCAGTTCTTGGCATTTCGCGCCGCTCATTCTGTCCACTGCTCATCGGTCTGGTCCCGTACTGTTCGCCATCTGGCGATTGCTGGTCGTTTAGTCGTATTTCGGGCAATAAAAAAGGCCCCCGAGGGAGCCTGTGTCTTGCGCATGGGAGGTCATCGCCCGGCGGTTACACCGCCTTGCCCACGCGCTTTCCTACGAGAATGAGTGCCTTTTTCATGGTGGCGGACAATAGAATTGGTTTGACGCCGCTGTCAACGGCGAATGTGCACTTGGCCTGACGTCGGCACATCCGCCCATTGTGCACCCGCGCGGCCTTTCCGTCGCGCGGGTCTTCCGTTTCAGGCGCAGAGCACCACACCCCTCGCCTTGGCCCAGCGCTCGATGATCTTGCGCTCCTCGAGAGAGGCGAGACGGTTGCCGAAACCGCGCACCTGCACCGCACGGTTTTGCGGGTCGAGTTCGATCGTCAGCAACCGCTCGATCTTGCCGAGCGCCGAGCGCCGCAGCACCCAGATCGAGGCATTGCCGGCGATGCATTTGGCCGCGTATATCGAGACGCAATGATGCATCGCCCGGCTCTCGGCGACCAGATCCTCGGCTGTCTTCAACTGACGGATGAAGAAACGCTCGCCATGCGCCCTTGCCTCTTTGGTCGACGGCTGCCAGTCCCAGTCGTCGAGGCGCGAGCCGTCCCAGGCGCGACCCTGCGACTGCGTCCCGGCAGTACGCGTGGCCCGCCCGGCAGCGCGGCGGCGCATTGCCTCGATGCGTTCGATCGCGGCAATGTCTCGATGCCATTCCAGCATCTGCCGACGCAGCGAGGCGAGCGTGCGACCCTTCAGGCTTTACGCCGCATCGCGCTGGTGCACGGCGCCGATATAGTCGCATAGATCGTCGATCTCCTCCTTCGACGCGGGTTGCCCGCAGAAGAACCGTGTCACCTCGCGCCAGAAGGCCAGATCGTTACGTGGCGTGCGCGCGATTTTCGACTTGGCAAGTCGGGCCGCCAACCCGGAATCATCCGTGTAGGACCGGACGATCGCCACCCAAAATGCCTCGTCGAACGTGAAATCGCCGGGCAAGTTCAAGAAGCAATGCACCTCCTTGCGAGACAGCCACGCACAGGCGCCCGCCTTGTAAAGCGAGTCACCACGCGCCACTGCGATATACCAAGCCTTGCGAAGCGCAATCTCGCCGGCATTCAACCCCGAGCTGTCCAGCCAGATCCCCTCGAGCGCGGCTGTAACCGGGTAGCGCGCATAGAGATGACGCGCCGCGGCCAGCCGCAGCCGCGCGGGGTCGCGCGTCTTCAGCTTTGGACGCCACAGCGCGCCGTCGCGGATCGCCATGCCGGCAAAGCCCCGACGTGCCTCGTCGAGCGCCCGCTCGAAATCCGGAGCGGGACGCGGGACGGGAAAAACCCGCCGCAGCGTTACGGCGTATGCTTCAATGCGTTCGCGCTCGGCATCCTGCCTGCGCTGGATCATGGACTTTGCCATGGCCGTTCTTCCTGATTGGAACCCTGTCGGCCGCACGCAATTCCAGCGTCGGCACGGAATGTGTCGATCTGGATCGCCGGGTCATTGACAGGTCTCCTTTCAGGACGACGGATCAGAATGGGCGGCTTCTCTAAGCTCGCCGCCAATTTGACGCAAGAGCTATTCTTTCCATGCCCGCGATGGTCTGACTGGTGTTGCAAAGGTGCATCGTTGTCGCCATCAGCGTGTCCGGCCGACGCGTTTCCAGTAGATGAGGGTGCCTGTCAGCCCGCCATGCGGCTTCAGCGCATAATCCGGTATTTCGCCGGCCAGCGTGAAGCCGAGCTTTTCATAGAGCCCGGAAGCCCCCTCCTCTTTTGCCGTGTCGAGGACCAACAGCGTGCGGCCTTTCTCCACGGCAACGGCTTCCGCCGCCTCCATCAAGCGGGTTGCGATGCCCTTGCCGCGATAATCGAGGCGGGTCATCAGCTTGGCGATCTCGGCCCGGTGCGGCTGGTTGGGAGGGCAGTCGAGCAGCAAGGTGACGGTGCCGACCAGAGCCTCGCCGTTCCAGGCCCCAAGCACCGCCCTTTCGCCCCTGGCGGCCGCATGAAGCGACCTGTTCCAGAAGGCCGCGGCCATCTCCGGCGCCAGCGGATGCATAAAGCTGACCGAGCCGCCGGCAGCGACTGTCCCGATCAGCAGATCCGCCAGCATTTTTTGCGTTCCGTCAGTCGTGGTGAGTGGCCTGATTTCGATCGAACTCATGTGGTTCCCCTGCGCCGTCCGTCAATCGAAATGACTGATCCGCTTCCGCTTCCTGGCCCGCCGGATTTCCGCGATGCGATCGGCGTCTTCCTCTTGCAGATGTCGCCCGCGTTCCAGCAGTTCGAGCGTGTATTCCTCATAGGTCAGGCCCAGCCGCTCGGCCTTGTCCAGCCGCATCAGCATGATCTCGCGGCTCGGCACTTTCCATGCCTGGGCATGGGCGGTCCGCCAGGCAAGAAACACATAGGGCTCACCCTTGCCCCAGGGCGGACCGTTATAGTCGTCGAACGGCGGACCGCCATTGTCGGAGCGTTTCGGACGGCGCGCCTTCACCTCAGCTCCTGGCCAACGCAACCAGATAGTCGGCGGCGTCCGGCCCCGGAGCGTGAAAGACGCAATCGGATGGCGCGCCGAGTGCCAGGCAGTCGCCGGGTTCGAGCCGGTGAACGATGTCCCCCTCGGTGAATTCCAGCCGCCCGGAGATCAGCCATATCTGTTGCCTGATGAAGGCATAGGACGCCGCCGGGAAACTTACCTTGGCGCCGGCCGGCAACTGGATCCGGATCAGTTCGAGGGGTATGTCGGAGACCGGCGAAAGATGCCGCCGCACATAACCCGTAGCCGGATCGCGCCAGAGCGGCTGGTCACGTTCGCGAAGCAGGCCACCGCCCTGCAATTCCGCCCTTGCGATCAATGTGGACAGCGTCATGCCGAAGGCGGCCGCAATGCGCACAAGGAGTGCCGCCGTCGGGCTGGTCATGCCGCGTTCTACCGTGCTCAGCATGGCTTTCGAAACATCGGACCGCTCCGCCAGCTCTGCCAGGGACCAGCCTCGAGCCACTCTTTCGGCATGTATTCGTCTGCCGATGGTCGAGGAGATGTCGTTCGCTATATCATCCATTAATCCAATATATCGAAATTTTTCTACGGAGCAACGGCCGTTTCATCCATTTTTCGCAAACTCCTTAATGTCCGCTAAACCATCCGGCCTCATCCCACCTTAACCCCGTTCGCCTAGGCTCATCGCTTGGGAAAAGGGATCGGCGTGTCCATGCTCGTTGAACGCGAAGGCTCCATTGGGGAACCGACTTTGCTGGAGCGCCGCAGGGCGGAGCAGAACGACAAGCGCATTCTGGGCAATGTCGTGCAATGCGACGGCGCGCGCGCCACCATCAGCGCCTATGCCGACGATATCGAAGGCACGGTCACCGGCCTGTGGAGCGTCGGCAAGATGATCTCGATCAATCTCGGTACATCACGAACCGTCGGCCTGGTCTATGAAATCGGCAAGTCGGATCGTGCCTGGAGCAGCGAGGGCCAGAATCCGATCGAGGTCAGCATCGAATTGATCGGCGAGGTGCGCGACGGTGCCGAACCCGGCGCGAAGCCGATCTTCGACCGTGGCATCACAACCTACCCGCATATCGGCGCCATTGCCCATCGTATCCGCAGCCGCGACCTGCAGGCCGTCTACGATCTCGCCGGTCGTCATTCGATCACCATCGGCACGCTGTCGCAGGACGAGGCCATCGACGCCAATATCGCCATCGACGATACGCTGGCGCGCCATTTCGCCATTGTCGGCACCACCGGGGTTGGCAAATCGACCGCCGTGTCGCTGCTCTTGCGCAAATCGATCGCCGCCCGGCCCGACCTGCGCGTGCTCATCCTCGATCCACACAACGAGTTCGCCGCGTCGTTGCCCGAATATTGCGTCAGGGTCGATTCGACGACGCTCGACCTGCCCTTCTGGATGTTCAAGCTCGAGGAATTTGCCGAGGTGCTGTTTCGCGGCCGCGAGACGGTTCCGGAAGAGGTCGACGCCTTGCGCGATCTCATTCCCGCGGCCAAGAACCTCTACCGCAATCCGAACTCCGGCAACTATCTACGGCGCAGCACCGATGTGCTGACCGCCGACGCGCCGGTGCCCTATCGCATTGCCGACCTCATCAAGCTGGTCGACGAACGCATGGGATTGCTGGAAAGCAAGAACGATCGCCCGACGCTCAGGTCACTGAAGACACGTATCGAATCGGCGGCATCCGATCCGCGCTACCGTTTCATGTTCAACTCGCGCCTGATCGAGGACACCATCCACGAGACGATCGGCAACATCTTCCGCGTGCCGCATCACGGCCGCCCTGTGACCTGCTTCGAAATGGCCGGCATGCCGTCCGAGGTGGTCAATTCCGTATGCTCGGTGCTGGCGCGGCTGGCCTTCGACCTGGCGTTGTGGAGCGAAGGCCGTCTGCGGCTGCTCTTCCTGTGCGAGGAAGCGCATCGCTATATGCCGGCCGATCCGCGCCTCGGTTTCGCGCCGACGCGGCACGCGCTGTCGCGCATCGCCAAGGAAGGCCGCAAATATGGCTGTTATCTCGGCGTCGTCACCCAGCGCCCGGGCGAACTCGACCCGACCATCCTGTCGCAGTGCTCGACGTTCTTTGCCATGCGGCTCGCCAACGAGCAGGACCAGGCGATCATCCGCTCGGCGATCGCCGACTCCTCGGCTTCGACGCTGGCGTTCCTGTCTTCCATGGGCCAGCGCGAGGCCATTGCCTTCGGGGAAGGCGTGGCGACGACGATGCGGATGAAGTTCGAAAAGCTCTCCGAGGATTTGATCCCCGGCACCGCCAAGCGCGCAGACGCCTTGCGGTCCGAAACCGGCGACGAGGTCGACCTCGTGGCGATCGTCGAACGGCTGCGCAACGTGCCGAAATCACAGCAGGCAATGCCTTTCGCGGAAGTCGTCGATCCGGGCCGGCAGTCCGGCGATTCGGACTATCGCAAGCCGTCGGCCGCACGCACCCAGCGAAACGACGATTTCGACTTGCGCTACGGCCTCAAGCCGGCGACCTTCGGCCTGCGCCCCCCAGAATGATTGAGCCGAGCGACTTTTAGGCAGCGCTCGCAGATATCAAAGCTGAGTTTCGATGGCTGTCTTGTCTATAACTGACCACACTTGGCGAATTTTCCCTCTCTGAAACTCATAGAATACGTTCTCGGCAAACGAAATTCTCTTCCCGCTTACATCGAGCCCAAGGAACGTTCCCCTTGGCGCGCAGTCGAAGCTTAGCCGGCTCGCTATATAAGGCGGATCGGCAACCAATAGCTGAATGTCGAAGTAAAGGTCCGGAATTTCGTCGAAGTCTCTCACCAACATTTCGAGATAGCCGGACAATCCGAGCTTGCGACCGTTGTGGGTCACTTCATCATGAACAAACCGCCCCAGATTTGGCCAATCCTGCTTGTTCAGGCATGCAATATAGCCTCGGTAAAGACCGGAGAGATCGGATTTAGTCACGGCAACACCTCTATTTCCGGCAAGCCCCGCAAAGGCAGCATCTCGGCTTGACTGGGTGACGTCAGTCTGCGTGCACCGGAAACGCAGAAAACGATACCAGACGGCCGGCATCACGAATTCAATGACGGAATTTCAGGCACAGACGCGGTTGCGCCCTTGCCTCTTCGCCTCATAGAGCTGGCGATCGGCGCGGCGATAGAACTCCTCGGCGGTTTCCTTGCGATCCCAGACGGCAAGCCCGACGCTGGTGGTGATTTTCAGTCGGACATTGCCCGTCAGCACCGCCATGTTGGCGATCGCCTTGCGGATGCGCTCCGCGAATTTGGATAGCAGCTCGGCGTCCATATTGGGCGTGACCACCGCGAACTCCTCGCCGCCCAGGCGCGCCACCACGTCGTGATAGCGTGTCATGTCCTTGAGACAGTTGGCGACCGCCCGCAACACCTCGTCGCCGACATCGTGGCCGTGGCTGTCGTTGACCTGCTTGAAATGGTCGAGGTCGAGGATCATCAGCCCTACTGGTTTCTCGATGCGACGGAACTCTTCGAGATATTCCTTCAGCGCATCGTCGAAATAACGCCGGTTCTGCATGCCGGTGAGGCTGTCGGTGAGCGCCGCATGCTCTAGCGTCTCCGAACGCGCGCTGAGCGAAACGGTCATGGCGCGCAGCTTGCCTTCTTCCGTCGCCTGCTTTCGGATCAGCGGGTAGATGAAGAAAATGCCGAAGAACAGCGCAGTCGCCAGCAGCACGCCCGTCGCAAACAGCAGCTTGTTGAGATAGACGATTTCATCGAGTTCCGAAGGCGTATTGCTAATGTCGGCGGCCAGGGTTTGCAGGAGCCCATAGGCGTAAAGCGTCACCAGGCCGGCGGCCAGGATCACAAAAATAAAGACGAAAAAGGCTGATTCCGCCTTGTGGAAACGCATCTGCTCCCCGTTGGAAAGTTCGTAACGATCTTATGGCATGCGGGAACTTACGGACAGTTAACCTGGACAACTTCAACGCGAAATGTCCCCTCGGTGTCGACTTTTCAGGTTGCGCTCGAAGGAGGGAGTGAGAGCATCGAGTCGATCCCCTCACCAGGACGCAATCTCTGCCATTCCGGGCCCAATTGGTGCCTGAACCAGGTCGCCTGCCGTTTGGCATATTGCCGCGTCGCGATTTTCGCGCGCTCGATGGCCTCGGGAAAACTGAAGGCGCCGGCCAGCGCGGCCTGAAGCTCGCGAACACCGATTGCTTTCATCGCCGGCAGGTCGGGATCGAGGCCGAGCGCTGAAAGCTGTTTCACCTCGTCCAGTGCCCCCTTGTCCAGCATGCGGTCGAAGCGAGCATCGATCCGCTCCACCAGCGCCGTTCGCTCCGGCTCGATGACGAAAAAGCGCGCGCTGCTCCTGTCGATCAACGGCCGGCCACGCGCGGCCTGCCAGTCCAGGATGGAACGCCCCGACGCGTCGAGCACCTCCAGCGCCCGCACGATGCGCTGGCCATCCGTCGGCTTCAGCATCATGCCGGCCGCAGAATCCTCGCGCAACAGGATGCGGTGCAATCTCACTGCGCCCTGTTCCTGGAGCTCGTAACGCCAGCGATCGCGGATCGACTTCGGAATGTCGGGCATCTCCGAGATACCTTCCGTGAGCGCCCGGAAATAAAGCCCGGTACCGCCGACGAAAATCACTGGCCGCTCCGAGAGCGTGCCGTCGTCGATCAGCTTCGTGACATCACGCAACCAGGCGCCGGTGGAATAGGCGGTGGACGGATCGACGTGTCCATAAAGAAAGTGGGGGACGCGGGCGAGTTCGGCAGGACCAGGCCGCGCCGTCAGCACGTCGAGCACCGAATAGCCTTGCATGGAATCGGTGTTGACGATGACACCGCCATTGCGCTCGGCGAGGTCGAGTGCGAGCGCCGACTTGCCGCTGGCGGTCGGCCCGGCTATCAGGATCGCGTTCTTCACGCGGCCTTCGCCCGCCTGTCCGCTGGAATTTTCGATGCCGCTGATCGCCACGCTTCTATCCCATCCCGCCGGCCGCGCATTGACGCCGACGCTAGCGAATATGGCCTCGCGGTCGGTCGGCGCAAGCGCTGTTCGCTGGCTGGCCGAAGGCATTGCCTGCGAACTCGACTTGCCGGAGACCGCCGACGCTTCCGAAATAACGGCGCGCCTGCAGGCCGCGCTTGCTTCCGAACCGATCGACGTGGCCGTCCAGCCGGCTGAGAACAGGCGCAAGAAGATCCTGATCGCCGACATGGATTCGACGATGATCGACCAGGAGTGCATCGACGAGCTTGCCGACGAGATCGGCGTCAAGGATCGCGTCGCCGCCATCACGGCGCTATCCATGAACGGCGAGATCGCATTCGAGCCGGCCTTGCGCGAGCGCGTGGCGCTGCTCAAGGGTCTCGATGCCGCAATCATCGACCGCATCATCGACAATCGCCTGACGCTAGCCTCCGGCGGCCGCACGCTCGTCCAGACAATGGCGGCCAATGGCGCCTGGACGGCGCTGATCTCCGGTGGTTTCGACATCTTCACCACCCGCATCGCAGCATTGCTCGGCTTTCACGAAAATCGCGCCAACCGCCTGATCGAGCAGGATCGCCGCTTCACCGGCTTGGTCGCCGAACCGATCCTCGGCCGCGCCGCCAAGGCCGAAGCCCTTATCGAGATTTCCGCCCGCCTCGGCCTGACGCCTGCCGATGCCATTGCCGTCGGCGACGGCGCCAACGATCTCGACATGATCCGTCTTGCCGGCATCGGCGTCGCCTTGCATGCCAAGCCGGCCGTGGCAGCCGAGGCAAAGATCCGCATCGACCACGGCGACCTCACCGCCTTGCTTTATCTGCAGGGTTATCGCCGGGAGGAATTTGTCGAATGACGCCGATCCGCACCGAGCGCCTGATCCTGCGCAACTGGGGAGATCGTGACCGCGAGCTCTTCCATCGCATCAATTCCGACGAGCGCGTCATGGAATTCTTTCCGTTTCGGCGCGACCGTGCCCAGTCGGACGCCAAGATGGAGGAGTTGCGCGCGGCTATCGATCGCGACGGCTTCGGCTTCGCGGCCGCTGAGATCGCAGCCACAGGTGAATGCATCGGCTTCGTCGGCATAACCCGAACCGATCATTTGCCATTCCTGCCGCCCGGCACGATCGAGATCGGCTGGCGGCTGGCACCCGAATTCTGGGGCCGCGGCTATGTCACCGAAGCAGCCGAAGCCTGGCTGACCTATGGCTTTGAAAGACTTGGCCTCGACGAAATCGTGTCCTTCGCAGTCAAGGATAACAGCCGGTCCACTGCCGTCATGGAGCGCCTGGGCATGATCGCCGACCCGGCCTCCGACTTCGACCATCCCGGTGTTCCGGACAGCCACACCGCACTCAGGCGACATGTCTTCTACAGGCTGCCACGCACAGACTGGCAGGCAAGAAAAAGGGCGGCCCGCTAGCCGCCCTTTTTCGTTTCAAGATCAGAGTGTGGCAGGCTCTTCCGGACTCAATCCATCCGGATTGTCACAAACCTCAGCTCGCCGGTCTTCGACGCCAGCATCAAAAGCGCGTTCTTGCGCCCCTGCTCCTTCAGCGCGCCGATCCGGTCCATGACGTCCTTGGGCGTTGCGACCGATTCCTGCGCGATCTCGGTGATCACTTCGCCCGGCTGGATGCCGCGTTCGGCAGCCGCCGAATCCTTGGCGACGTCGGTCACGACGACGCCGGAGACGTCGGCGGCAATGCCGAACTTCGTGCGCGTCTCCTCATTGAGCTCGCCGATCGTCATGCCGAGCACGGCAGCCGTCGAAACCGCAGGCGCCTTGTCGGCATCGTCCTGGTCGGTGTTGCCGTTTTCACCGCCGCTGGCAAGCTTTTCGCCGTCCTCGAGCCGGCCGAGCGTCACCTTGACGGTCTGCTCGACCCCTTTGCGCACGATGATCACGTCGACCGCCTTGCCGACCGGGCTCTCCGCCACGACGCGCGGCAGGTCGCGCATTTCATGGATGTCCTTGCCGTCGAATTTGATGATGACGTCGCCGGCCTGGATTGTGCCGTTGTCGACCGGCCCGCCCTTGATGACGCCGGCGACCAGCGCGCCCTTGGCGGTCGCCATGCCCAGGCTTTCGGCAATGTCGTCGGTCACCGGCTGGATGCGCACGCCGAGCCAGCCGCGCCGCGTCTCGCCGAACTGGCGAAGCTGGTCGACGACGCCCGAGGCAAGCTGCGACGGGATCGAGAAGCCGATGCCGATCGAGCCGCCCGATGGCGAGATGATTGCCGTGTTGATGCCGATGACTTCGCCGCTGCTGTTGAACAGCGGTCCGCCGGAATTGCCGCGGTTGATCGCGGCATCGGTCTGGATGAAGTCGTCATACGGGCCGGAATTGATGTCGCGATTGCGTGCCGAGACGATGCCGACCGTCACCGTGCCGCCGAGACCGAACGGATTGCCGATCGCCATCACCCAGTCGCCGACACGCATCGTGTTGGAATCGCCGAACTTCACCGCCGTCAGCTTGTGCCCTTTCGGATCGACCTTCAGCACCGCGACATCGGTCTTGGTGTCGGTGCCGACCAGCGTCGCCTTGAGCGTCACCCCATCGGAGAAATTCACCTCGATGTCGTCGGCATCGGCAATGACGTGGTTGTTGGTCACCACGATGCCCTGCTCGGCGTCGACCACGAAGCCGGAGCCCAGCGACTGCACCTTTTGCCCGCCGCCGCCCTTGTCGCCGCCACGGTTCTTGAAGAAATCGTCGAAGAAGTCCTGGAAGGGCGAGCCCTCCGGCAGCTGCGGCATCGGCACTGCGCCCGGCCCCTCAGTGCCTTTAACAGTCTGCGACGTCGAGATGTTGACCACGGCGCCAAGCAGGCCGGCGGCGAGATCGGCAACCGAGGGCGGCCCGTCGGCTGCCATCGTCGGCGCCACGAACGACGGAACGGCAACGGCGCCGACCAGAAGCGCAGCGGCCCCGGCGATGAACGTCCGCCTCGCTGCACGCAGAAGGGTGGTGGATGTCATCGAAAGGCCTCCGGGTGTTCTGAAAAAAAACCGCTTCGGCAAAAATGCCGGTCCGCGTCATGTTGGCAAGAAATAAGGCACGTTTGCGGCTATGGCTACCGCCAGAGGATAAATCCTCCGTTACGCCGGCTATCCCTGCACCGGCCCTACTGGCCGGTGCTTGGCTGCGCTGCCGGTGGGGCGGGAGCGGCAGGTGCTGGCGCTGGTGCCGCCGGTGCCACAGGCGTTTCCTTGCTGTCCGGGTCACGGAAGAAGCGGAAGAACTCGGAATTCGGCGACAGCACCATCGTCGTTCCGGCGCTGTTCAGCGCCGTGCCATAGGCATTCATCGACCGATAGAAATCGAAGAAGGCCGGATCGCGCTGATAGGCCCCGGCAAACGTGGCACTGCGCTGGGCTTCACCTTCACCGCGCAGGATTTCAGACTCTTTTTGCGCTTCGGCGACGATTTCGACCACTTCGCGATCGGCGCGAGCCCTGATCCGCTGCGCTGCCTCGTTGCCGCGCGCTCTCAGCCGCTCGGCTTCGGCGAGACGTTCGGCCTTCATGCGGTCGAAGGTCTGCTGCGAGACTTCGGCCGTGAGATCGGTGCGGCGGATGCGGACATCCTCGATCTGCAGGCCAAGCGAGGTGGCATCGGGCCTCAGTTGATCGCGCACCTCGCGCATCATCACCGCGCGCTCTTCCGAGAGTGCCGCCTCGAAGTCGCGCAGGCCGTAGACGCGGCGCAAGGCAGCGTCGAGACGCGTCCTCAGCCGGGCCTCGGCCAGTTCGATCTGGCCGGAGACCGCGGCGCGGAACACACGCGGGTCCGAGATACGATAGGCGATAAAGGCATCGACCTCATAGAATTTGCCGCCCGAAACCTGGACACGGATGTTGTCGAGGTCGAAGCGCAGGACCCTGTTTTCGATCAGCTGGACGGTGTCGGCATCGAAGAAGGAGAATGGCGCCTTGAAATAGATGCCCGGCTGGTTCTTGACGTCGACGATTTCGCCGAACCTGAGCACCAGCGCCTGCTGGCGCGCATTGACGACGAAGACCGACGAATAGAGCAGGAACAGGATGACCGCGGCGATGACCGCAATGACGGGAAGACGGTTGGCCATCACTGGTTTCCTCCGGTGGCCGGTGCCGGCGCCTTCTGCTGCAATGCCGGCAGCGGCAGGTAGGGAACGACCCCTTGCCCGTTGCCTTGCTCGACGATGACCTTGCTCGAATCCTTCAGCACCCTCTCCATCGTTTCCAGGTAGAGTCGCTTGCGCGTCACCTCCGGCGCCTTGGCATATTCGTCATAAACCGAGATGAAGCGCTGCGCCTCGCCTTCGGCCTCCTGCACGACCCGGTTTTTGTAGGCGGCCGCGTCTTCGCGGATCTGTGCGGCCGCACCGCGTGCCTGGCCGAGCTTCTGATTGGAATACTGATTGGCCTGCTCGACGAACTTGTCCTCGTCCTGCTCGGCGCGCTGCACCTCGTCGAACGCGTCTGCCACCTCGCGCGGTGGCGCGGCGTCCTCGATCGAAATGGCGTTGACGTTGAGGCCGGCCTTGTAACCGTCCAGCGTCGTCTGGATGATCTCACGCACCGACGCCGCGATGCCTTGCCGGTCGTCGCGGAAAATGTCTTGCGCCGGGCGCCGGCCGACCGCTTCGCGCATCGCGCTTTCGGCGACCTGCTGCAGCATGCCGTCCGGGTCGGACACGTCGAACAGATAGGCCTTAGGGTCGGAGACCTGATAGGCCACAGAGAACTGCACATTGACGATGTTCTGGTCGCCGGAAAGCATCAGGCCATTGCCGCTGGAACTGCCGCCGCCGATACTGACAAGCTGCTCGGCGATGTTGGCGGTCTCGACCGTTTCGATGGGCCACCAATGGAAATGCAGGCCAGGCTGCGACAGCTCCGCCTTCGGCTTGCCGAACCTGAGTTCCACCGCAACTTCGTCGGGCTGCACGGTGTAGACCGCCTTGAACGCCCATAGCACCACCAGCGCCGCGGCAATCAGCCCGAACACGGCAGGGCTCGCGCCACCGCCGCCCGGCAGCGCGCGCCGCAACCTGTCCTGCCCGCGCCGGATGATATCCTCGAGATCGGGAGGCGAGCCCTGCGGGCCGCTGGGTCCTTTTGGTCCCTGACCCCAAGGCCCCTGATTGTTGCCGCCGCCCCACGGGCCGCCGCCGCCGCTCTTGTCGTTCCAGGGCATGAATGTCCTTTCGCTTGGAATTCCCTCAAGCGCCGGCTCACCGGCGCAAAATCCAATATTATTATTCTATAGGGATGCAGCGGCACGCTTTCAACGCGATCGGCTGCCGCCACTGTCCGCCTTTTGGGTCCATCTAGACCTGTCGCGACCCCTTTGTCGCCTTCAATGCACGTCGCGGCGCCGCTCGTAAACCGAATAGCGTGTCGCATGGCTGTCCTTTTCGCCAGCCTCCACCTCCTGCGAGCGGACGATCCGCCACAGCGCCGGATCGATCGGCGGGAAATGGGCATCGCCGTCGCCCGCGGCCAGAACATGGGTCACGTGCAGCCGATCGGCCAACGGCAGCGCCTGAGCGTAGATCTCGCCGCCGCCGATGACGCAGATCTCGTCGGCGCCGGCCATGCAGCGCCCGCGCACCGTCGCCAGCGCGATTGCGTCCTCGATCGAGTGCGCGACTTCGACGCCCTCGGCGCGCCATGCCCTGTCTCGTGTCACCACGATGTTGAGCCTGCCCGGCAATGGGCGGCCGATGCCTTCATAGGTCTTGCGGCCCATGATGATGGGCTTGCCCATCGTATCGGCTTTGAACCGCTTGAGATCGGTGGACAGCCGCCACGGCAACCCACCCTCGCGCCCGATCACGCCGTTCTCGGCGATGGCGACATAAATCGCGAGGTCCATCAGCCGCCGTTTCCGCCATCGGATGGCTCCAGCAGCAATATGTCGATATCGTGCTCGGGGTAGAAGTTCTGCGCCTTCATCTCGAACGTCGTCGGTCCGATCTTCCTGACGTTTTCGCCGCAAAACGAGACCAGGTTCTTCGCATCGCCCTTGTCGACGGTCAGCTTGAAACTGCCGATGTTTCCCGACGCCCAGTTGCCGCCCGTGGTCAGGATATAGGCGATGCGGTTCTCGAAATATTTGGGGTAGCCGTCGGGATCGTCCTTGGCTGCCTTGCGCACGGCATTCTCGAAGGCATCGTCCATGCAGTAGCGTGTCTTGTAGGCGGCATACTGACCCTGGAACTGGCCGTCATAGAAGAAGCTGACCGAGGAGGTGCCGCCGACGCTCGGCTTGTAGCGATGCGAGACATGGACCGCCTTGTTGGCCGGAAACGTCGAGCGCCACCAATAGGTCGAGCGCAATTGCCAGAACGGCGTATAGACGGTCTTCATGCCCGAACCGTCGTCGGCAGTGTCCTCGATGATGATGCCGCGGTTGACCCAGTCGTCGGCGACCGCTTGCGGCAGCTTTGCCAGCGCTGCCTTGGCCGCATCGCCGAACGGATAGAACGGCACGCCCTGCGCCTTCAGGTCAGCGCCGATGTCGATGCCGAGCGCGAACACCTTCTGCTCGAGCTGCGGCTTTGCCGGTACCCCGTCGATCGTCACTTCGAAGCCGAGGAAATTGTCGCTCTGTGCCTCCGGAATCGCCGGTATTTCTTCGGGGTCGCCTTCGATGTCGGGCATCGGAAAGGCGACGATCGCATCGACATCCTTGTCGGTGTTGTTGCGGAAGACGTAATCGACCATCACTTTTTCCGGCGAGATGTAGAGATCCTCGCTTTCCATCGCCACCGCATCGCTGCGCGAAAGGATCAGCCCACCAGTGCCGAGTTCGGCCACCGAATCATTGGCGAGCGCAGGCGTAGCCGAGAGCGCCAAGGCTGCGGTCAGGACGTAACGGAACATGGAAACTCCCCCGGCGAGAATGCCAACATGACTCTAGCTGTTCAATGTGGCGTTTCAAAGCCTTTCGGCAAATGTGCCGGCGCCTGCCGGCATGTCGTGTCGGTCTAGACACGCCGGTCCCGATCGGGCAGGAGTTCGCCCATGCGCAAGCTTCTCGTCATCGGCATCGGCGCCGGCAATCCGGAGCACATGACGGTCCAGGCCATTAACGGTCTCAATCGGGCCGACGTGCTGTTCATTCCCGACAAGGGCGCCAAGAAGAACGATCTCGCCGAATTGCGCCGCCAGATCTGCGACCGCTTCGTCATTAATCCGAACTCGCGCCGTGTCGAATTCGAGGTGCCGGTGCGCGCCGAGCCGGCGCCTTCCTACCGCTCGACCGTCGACGACTGGCACGAGGCGATCGCCGCGATCTACGAAGGCCTGATCCGCGACGAACTCCCTGAAGATGGCTGCGGCGCCTTCCTGATCTGGGGCGATCCGTCGCTCTACGACAGTGCGCTGCGCATCCTCGAGCGCGTGCGCCTCAGAGGCAATGTAGCGTTCGAGCTGGAGGTCATCCCTGGCATCACCGCCATCCAGGCACTCGCAGCCAGCCACAAAATGGCATTGAACCGGATCGGCGACGCCATTTTGATCACCACCGGCCGCCGGCTCGCCGAGGAAGGTCTGCCCGAAAACGCCGGCAGCACCATCGTCATGCTGGACGGCAAATGCGCCTTCAACACGCTGGACGACAACGACGTCACCGTCCACTGGGGCGCCTATCTCGGGACGCCCGACGAGATCGTCATCTCGGGCCGGATTGGCGACGTCGGCGACAAGATCGTGAGCACCCGTGAGCAGGCCCGCCGGAAAAAAGGCTGGATCATGGACACCTATCTGCTGCGCAAGCCGGGCGAGCCAAAGAAGTAACAGGGATCACACGCGGCATGAATTCCGCCGGCGTCACGCTGCGTCGATCTCGGCCTGCAGCGCCTCCATATGCGCCGCCGCTGCTGAAGACGCAGCCCGCTCGATCGCGCGGAAGCGGCTGACCACAGCAAGCCCGACCGACGTCAACTGGGCGCCACCGCCTTTTTTGCCGCCCGTCTGTGCCGCAACCAGCGGCTTGCCGAACACGCGGTTCATGTCTTCGACCAGATCCCAGGCGTGCTTGTAGGACATCTCCATGCCGCGTGCTGCGGCCGAAATCGAGCCGAAGGCGGCGATCTGTTCCAGAAGCTCGATCTTGCCCGGTCCGATGCGGCCATCTGGATCGAGATTTATCCGCAAACTCAGCGACGGCATTTGCTCCTCCGCGGTCACGCTATTCTACAAGTTCTCCAGCGATACCGCTATTCCAAAACGATATAGCGAATCATCGGCCGTTCACTCATCCGCCTCGGCGGGCAGGCCGGCGCCGGTATTCGCCCGGTCGAAGCTCACCGTCTTGACCACGGCGAAGACCTGTCGACCAAGCCGAAGCCCCAGTGTCTGCCGCGACTGTTCGGTGATGCGGGCAAGCACGGTTGCGCCATTGCAGTCGAGGCCAATCTCGACCGTAGGTCCTTCGCCCGGCTCTATCGCCACGATCATGCCCGGCAATATGTTGAGCGCGCTGAGGCCAACCGGTTGCTCGGTGGCGATCATCACGTCGCGGGCACGGATGCGGACGCGCACCGGCGCACCGACTGGCGTTGCCAGAAGCGGCACCCGGATCTCGCCCGCCAATGAGCCTAGCACCGTCATGCCAAAGGCTTCGTCGTGGCGCAGAACCGCGGTATCCAGCACGGCACCGCCCTCGCCGCGCTCTTCGGCCGGCAATAGATCCAGACGCTGCATGATCGCTCCGGTCGGACCGGAAGCTGCGACCTTTCCTTGCATCAGCACCACGACGTCGCTCGCCAGCCGCGCCACTTCGGCGATCGAGTGGCTGACATAGACGATCGGGATTTTCGTCTCGTCGCGCAGCCGCTCGATATAAGGCAAGATCTCGGCCTTGCGCCCCTCGTCGAGCGAAGCCAGCGGCTCGTCCATCAGCAGCAATTTCGGACTGGCAAGCAGCGCCCTGCCGATTGCCACACGCTGCTTCTCGCCACCGGAGAGTTTTGCCGGCCGCCGGTCGAGCAAATGGCCGATCCCGAGCAGTTCGACCACGCCATCGATATCCGCGTAACGCTCAGCAGCCGGCGTGAACCAGCGGCCATAGCGCAGATTGCTCGCCACGCTCATATGCGGAAACAGCCGCGCATCCTGGAACACCATGCCGATCCGCCGTTTGTGCTTCGGCACGAACAGACCGGCATCGCTATCGACCAGCACGCGGCCCTCGGCCGCGATACGACCTTTGTCGGGGCGGATCAGCCCGGCAATCAAATTGATCAGCGTCGTCTTTCCGGAGCCGGAAGGCCCGAACAGCGCAGTCAGCCGCCCGGCGCTTTCGAAGCGGGCATTGACGGTGAAACCGCCAAGCCGGTGGCTGATGTCGACCTGAACCGTCATTCGATGTCCATCCGCCGGCCGACGCGCCGCGCCAGCACTTCCGAGGCAACAAGTGCCGCCATCGAGATGACGATCGAGATCAGCGTCAGCCTGAGCGCGCCGGCGTCGCCGCCGGGAACCTGCGTGAAAGTGTAGATCGCCGACGGTAGCGTCTGCGTCTCGTTCGGAATGTTGGAGACAAAGGTGATCGTCGCGCCGAATTCGCCCATCGCCTTGGCGAAGGAGAGGATCGCACCGGCGATCAGCCCGGGCAGGATCAGCGGCAGCGTGATCGTGCCAAATACCCATAGCGGATTGGCGCCGAGCGTGCCGGCGGCCGCCTCGATTTTGCGGTCGACGGCCTCGATCGACAGCCGGATGGCCCGCACCATCAGCGGAAAGCCCATCACGCCGCAGGCGAGCGCGGCGCCAGTCCAGCGGAAGGAAAAAACGATGCCGAAATGTTCGGCCAGGAAAGCGCCGGCCGGACCACGCTTGCCGAAAGTCAAAAGCAGCAAATAGCCGGTCACCACCGGCGGCAGGATCAGCGGCAGATGCACCAGACCATTGAGCAGCGTCTTGCCCCAGAACTGGCCGCGGGCAAGCACAAGAGCGATCAGAATGCCCGGCGGCAGGCTGGCAATCATCGCGACGGTCGCCACCTTGATCGACAGCCGGACCGCATTCCATTCGTCGGGAGCGAGATCCAGCAGCCAGTTCATGTGCGGTGCCGTACGTCAGTTGCTCGGCGCGAGGATTGTAAAACCTTGCGCCTTGAAGAGTTCGCCAGCCTTGGCGGATTGCAGGCATTTCAGGAACGCCGGGGTATCCCTGCTCTTCGAATCCGCAAGCTGGGCGACTGGATAGATGATCGGCGGATGGGTACCCGCGGGGAAAGTGCCGATCACCTTGACGCCGGGCTCCGCATGCGCATCCGTGGCATAGACGATGCCGAGTGCTGCCTCGCCGGTCGATACCAGTTTTAGCGCGGCGCGGACATTCTCGGCCTGCGCCACCTTGCCTTCGACCGAAGACCAGGCACCGAGCGATTCGAGGGCTGCCTTGCCGTATTTGCCTGCCGGCACAGCTTTGACATCGCCCATGGCAAGTTTGCCGTCACCGACGAGCTTGGCAAGATCGAAACCCTTTTCGATCCTGGTTTCAACCTTGGAATCCCGCGGCGCAACCAGCACGATCTGGTTACCGAGCAGTTTCACTTGGGTTTCGGGCTTGGTCAGCTTCCTGTCGGCAAGATATTTCATCCAGTCGAGATCGGCCGAGATGAACAGGTCTGCTGGCGCGCCGCTTTCAATCTGCCTGGCCAGCGCCGAGCTCGCCGCGTAGGAAATGGTCGCCGCCTCGCCGACATCGGCCTCGCAGGCCTTGTTGACGGCATCGAGCCCATCCTTCAGGCTCGCCGCGGCAAACACGACCACCTTGTCATCGGCATGGGCCGCCGGCACCGCGGCCATCAGCATGGCGGCGAGACCCGCGATGGCAATCGTCGTCGAACCTTTGCGCGCCAGCATGAAACTCTCCTCGTCCCGGATCGCCCGAAGCCGTCCATCGATATATCCGTGCGAACATAACAAGGAAAGGCTCTTTACCGGCGACGGCATTCTGAACCGAGGTTTTCCCGGCCTGCGATAATCGTCGTTGGATACAGCGGCGTCGAAGCCGAAGGAAATATTCACATGAAAATCAGCGACCAGGGATTGCCCGTCAAGTCGACGTCGGCCAATCAAGATGGATGCTGACAAGGCCCGAGGGCGCAGCCGCAGTAGGCAATGTCGATATGCACGGTCGGCTATGGTGCTAGACCGCGATCGGCGCCTTGATCGTCGCGTCGGCGAAATAGTTCTCGAGCCGGAAATCCTCGAAGCGGAAGGCAAAGAGATCCTTCACCTCGGGATTGATCCACAGCGTCGGCAACGCCTTGGGCGTGCGCCGCAATTGTTCGCGCGCCTGCTCGAAATGGTTCGAGTAAAGATGCGCGTCGCCGAGCGTGTGGATGAAATCGCCGGGTTTCAATCCGGTCACCTGCGCCACCATCAGCGTCAGCAACGCATAGGAAGCGATGTTGAACGGCACACCGAGAAAGATATCGCCCGACCGCTGATAGAGCTGGCAGGAAACCTTGCCTTCAGAAACATAAAACTGGAACAGGCAATGGCAGGGCGGCAACGCCATGGCCTCCACCTCGGCCGGGTTCCACGCCGAAACAATCAGCCGCCGCGAATTAGGATTTTTGCGTATTTCCTTCAGAAGATTCGCAATCTGGTCGATGGCGCCGCCATGGCCGTCCGGCCACGACCGCCATTGTTTGCCATAGACCGGGCCGAGATCGCCGTTCTCGTCGGCCCACTCATCCCAGATCGAGACGCCGTGATCGTTGAGATATTTGATGTTGGTGTCGCCGGCCAGGAACCATAAAAGCTCGTGGATAATCGACTTCAGGTGCAGCTTCTTGGTGGTGGTGACCGGAAAGCCGCGGGCCAGGTCGAAGCGCATCTGGTAGCCGAATACCGAGCGCGTTCCGGTGCCGGTGCGGTCGCCGCGATCGGCGCCGTTTTCCAGCACATGCTTCAGAAGGTCGAGATACTGGCGCATCGGCTCCGGTCCGATTCGGGTTGTCAGCCATCATAGCCGAATGACCGTCGGCCGAACACAGCAAAGCGAGACGATTCCAGCAGAAGCCTCACCAGCACCGGCGGCGAGGTTGCTCAGAGCGAGCCGAGCATGCCCAGATCCTTGGCGACGAGGTAATAGAATGTCACCCGGCTCTTGCTGTTGTCGGCCGCCATAGCCTTGCAGGTCTTTTCGATAGCCCCATCCGCCTTGGCACCGTCGGTGACGCCGAGCTTGCCGGCGACCCAGCTGTTCCTGACACGCTTCAGTTCCTCCGGGTCGGTGCAGGACACCAGCGAGGAATCGCGGTTCCTGAGCGCGATGCCCAGATGCTTGACGATCTTGGCGACCGCGTCGGCATCGGCCGCCGCATCATACTTCTTTACGTCTGCGAGATAATCGGCCATCGAATTTCCCCTCGTCGGCGCCACGGGATCCGGTCAGTGAGGATTGTGGCGCGCTGCCGCAAATAATGCGCTAGGTCTCCTCACCGCCACAAAGCTTCGGTTGAGACCGGCTGCAAGTCAACCCCTTGATGATCCACTTTGGCACGGACGAAAGTGGTATTCCGGCCTTTCATTTTCCACCGCCAGTCCCTATATTCGCTTCGTCGGCTCGACCGACTATGGCGATAAACAGGCGATGAAATAAGCCGTTCGGACCCGGGGGCGGTACCCGGCGCCTCCACCAAAAACCGCTGCTCAGGAGCGGCTTTTGCTGGGGGCGAAATAGGATCGACGAAGGTGTAAAGATCGTACTTTTGCCCGGCATTGTACCACCGTTATCGGGCTAAACTTATAGTTGCCAACGACAACTATGCGGAAGCACGTCTCGCCGCGTAAGCGGTGCGATAGCTTCAATTCAAGCCCTAGTGGTTCGCACTTCTAGGCGGGGTTCGGAGGTACCTGGCAACAGAAACCTCCATTTCTCCCCCTTTTTGATATGCGCAGCCGCAGGCTCGGCCGATATGTGCAGCTGCAGGCCTGGGGTTTTCACGCCCTGATACGCGCTGGCGCCGCGGCGTTCATACCAGTCCCTGGCTGATCGTTTCGATCGCGCTGCCAAAGGTTTCGTCGGCAGCCTCATGTGACAGAAGCATCTCATTGTGCGCCCTGCCCGTCCTGATCATCGGAAAACAATTGGCGAGCTTGGCAACACGACAGTCAAGAAGCACCGGCCGGTCCACATCAATCATTTCCTGGATCGCATCATCAAGGTCGGCTGGTTTGTCGCAGCGCAGGCCGACCGCTCCGAACGCCTCGGCCAATTTGACAAAATCGGGCAAAGCCTCGGAATAGGAATGCGCGAGGCGGTTGCCGTGAAGAATTTGCTGCCACTGGCGAACCATGCCCATATATCCGTTGTTCAGGATGAAGACCTTGATCGGCGCGTCGTACTGGACTGCCGTCGACATCTCTTTCATGGTCATCTGAACCGATGCGTCGCCGGCGATATCGATGACGAGGCTGTCCGGATGTGCGATCTGCACGCCCAGCGCCGCCGGCAGGCCGTAGCCCATCGTCCCGAGGCCGCCGGAACTCATCCAGCGGTTCGGCCTTTCGAAGCCGTAGAATTGGGCCGCCCACATCTGATGCTGGCCCACTTCAGTGGTGATGTATGTGTCGCGATCCTTCGTCAGCGCGTAGAGACGCTGCACCGCATATTGCGGCATGATCACGTCTTTGTTCATCTCATAGGAGAATGAATTGCGCGCGCGCCAGCCGGCGATCCTTCTCCACCAGTCCTGGAGGCGGCCTTCATCCGGCTTGCGAGGCAATGCGCGCCATAGACGAACCATGTCATCCAGAACATTGCCGACATCGCCTTGCATGCCGATATCGACGTGGACGTTCTTGTTGATCGAGGACGGATCTATATCGATATGGATCTTGCTGGAGTTCGGCGAAAAAGCATCCACACGCGAGGTCACGCGGTCATCAAAGCGCGCGCCGACACAGATCATGACGTCGCAATCGTGCATCGCCATGTTCGCCTCATAGGAACCATGCAGACCGACCATCTTGAGCCAGTTCTTGCCGGAGGCGGGGTAAGCCCCAAGGCCCATAAGCGTCGAGGTGATCGGAAAGTCGGTCAGTTGAACCAGCTCCCGCAGCAATCTCGATGCTTCCGGGCCGGAATTGACGATGCCGCCGCCGGCATAGATAACGGGACGGCTGGCATTGGCCATCAGTGCTATCGCCTGGCCGATCTTGCCGATATCACCCTGAAGCTTCGGTTGATAATTTTTCAGCGCAGCAACACCCGATGGCGGCGTATACACGCCGGACGCAAACAGAACGTCCTTTGGCATGTCGACGAGAACAGGCCCCGGTCGCCCCGACCGAGCGATGTGGAACGCCCTATGGATTGCTGACGCCAAGTCATTGACGTCTTTGACCAAAGAGTTGTGCTTGGTGCAGGATCGCGTGATGCCAATCGTGTCACATTCCTGAAAGGCATCGGAGCCGATCAATGTTGTCGGCACTTGTCCGGACAGACAGACGATCGGTACTGAATCCATCAGCGCGTCCTGCAGGGGCGTCACGGCATTCGTCGTGCCTGGGCCTGATGTGACCAGCATCACGCCGACCTTGCCCGTGGACCGGGCATAACCCTCAGCGGCATGGCCGGCGCCCTGTTCGTGGCGCACGAGGATATGCTTGATGTCGTCCTGCTGGAATATCTCGTCGTAGATCGGCAATATGGCCGCGCCGGGATAGCCGAAAATATGCTCCACACCATTGTCTTTGAGTGCGCGGAGAACGATCTCCGCTCCTGTCATGCGGTTGCTCGTATGCTGAATGGAATTATCGCTTGTCATGGTTCTGTCCCGTAGCGTGATGAGGATGGGTTGACGGGGCGTCGCCGAAATCGGGCGTAAGAAGAATTTCGGGCATAAAAAAAAGGCCCCGTCGGGAGCCTGTTTGTCGCGCACGGGTGGCTGTCGCCGGATGGTTACACCATCCTGCCCGTGCGCTTTCCTACCACTGCAAGAACCATTGCGATCTTCATGATGATCGCTGCTACACAGAAAATCGCGCATCGTCAACGTCTCAGGCTGAGGCGTCTCAGGCTGAGGCGAAAGCCCAAGGGCCTCCCATCATCGGAACCTCCGATGGCAGCATTCGTTTCTTCCCGTTTCCCTTCTTCCACGCCTTTGCGGGACAAGGCCTCAGTTTCTCGCCGCGTGGTCATGCCCGGCGAGCTGCCTCATGGAGAGATAAGATGAACCAGGAAACCACACCAAAACACGAACGCATCCTGATCGTTGGCGGCAGTTCCGGTATGGGGCTGTCGCTGGCCGAACAGCAGCTTGCCGCCGGCGCCGAGGTTACGATCGTCGGCCGCTCCGAGGACCGGTTGTTGACCGCACGGCAGCGCGTGCCTCACCCGGAAAGGCTGAGGACGATCGCAGCCGACGTCACAAGCGAGGACGAGGTCCAGCGCCTGTTCCAGGATGTCGGCACGCTCGACCACATCGTCTCGACCGCCGCCGACGTTACCGGCGTCTATGAGTTGCTTCCCGAGATGGATATCTCGGTGGCGCGCAAAGTGATGGATTCCAAAGTCGTCGGACCGCTTCTTCTTGCCAAACATGGCGCGCCTCGTCTGACGCCTAGGGGATCAATCACGCTGACCTCGGGCATCGCCGCCTATCGTCCGGCGGCGAAAGGCTCGGTGGTGGCAGCCGTTAATGGGGCACTTGGCTCACTCGCCTACGCGCTTGCCGTCGAACTGGCGCCGATCCGCGTCAACGTCGTCTCGCCGGGCTGGGTCGACACGCCGATTTGGGATGCCGTCGTCGGCAGCGGAAAGACAGCCGCGCTGGACGCCATGGCAAAGCGTCTGCTCGTCGGCCGGATCGGCCAGGGAGCCGACATTGCCCAAGCCATCACGTCCCTCATGCACAACGGCTTCATCACCGGAACCGTGCTTCATGTCGATGGTGGCCAGCGACTGGTCTAGCGATGGCCAGATTTCGCGGACCATTGCAAGGAACAGCCGCAGCACCGGCGCTTGAATGCGCCGGTGGCGCCATACCATGGTGACCGGCGTCACCGGGCTGCTTCCGACCCAGGGCAGCACGACGATATTGGCGTCAGCCGCGGAAGCCACGAGACGCGGGACCAGCGCGCATCCAAGACCGCCTTCAACAAGGCTCCGTATCGCGCCCATGCTGGCGAACTCGCCGACGAGTTTTGGACGGTCAGGCAATGTTGCGGCAAACGTTTCGTCGAACATCCGCCTATAGACGCAACCGGGCTGGGTGACGAGGAAGGCCTCGTCGGCCAGATCGTCGGGCGTTATGGCAGAATATCCGGCCAACCGGTGATTTGCCGGCATTATGGTGACGAGCTCTTCTAACGCCACTTGCTCGCTTCGCAGCTCCGGCGCCGCCGCCGGGACGGCTCCGAAATGGAAAGATACGTCCAGCGCCCCGCTTGTCACGCCGGCACGCAACCCACTGCTATCGTCCGCCCTGAGGTTCAGTTCCACATCGGGATGGCGCCGATGGAATTCCGCCAGCACAGCTGGCAAGCGTGTCGAGCAAAGCGTCTCCAGGCCGCCGACAGTCAGGCGACCGGCAACCGTGCCGCTCGCGTCGGCGACAGCGGAACGGGCTTCGTCCGCGAGGTCGAGGAGATCGTTTGCATAGTCCAGCAGGCGTTGTCCCGCCGCCGTCAGCTTCAAGCCACGCCGTGATCTGTCGAACAGCGACGTGCCTAGATCGCTTTCCAGCGCCTGGATCTGTTCGGTCACGCTCGATTGGGCAAGATGAACCCGCTCGGAGGCGCGTGTGATGTTCAAGGTGGTGGCGACCGCCACGAAGGTTTTGAGATGTCGAAGCTGCATGTCCTGAACCCGTCATATAGGCATAGGCTGCTTTGAACCGGGACCGCAAACGTGAAAAGGCCGGGAACATCGCCCGGCCTTTTTGTCTCGATAGGCGAAGTTTACTCCGCCGGCGCTTCCGCGACGTCCCGGCTGCGGCCGAGCGTTATTTTGGCCAGTGTGAAGGAGATCGCCGCGCAGAGCGTGATGCCCGCCACCATCGGCAGCGGCGTGCCGTCGAAAAACACGCCGGCGACGCCCATGGCGACCGCGCCGATGGCGAAGTGCAGCGTGCCCATCAGCGCCGACGCGGTACCGGCGATCTCGCCATGCTCTTCCATGGCCAGCACCGACGTCGTCGGGATGACCAGGCCGAGAAAGCCGTAGCCGATGAACAGCAGCGCCGCCATCACGTCGAGCCGGTCGACACCCGATGCCATCACCGCGAACAGCACCACCATCGTCGTCGCATAGCCGGTCACCGCGACGCGCACCACGCGCTGCAGCCCGAACCGCTCCGACAGCAACCCGGTCAGCTGCGACATGCCGATAAAGGCAACCGCATTGATCGAGAAGAACACGCTATAGACCGAAGGCGACAGGCCATAATGGTCGATCAGGATGAAGGACGAGCTCGACAGATAGACGAAGAAGCTCGCAATGCCGAAGCCGGCGATGGCCGTCAGGCCAAGGAAGTTGCGGTCGCCCATCAGGAAGCGGTAGCCGGAAAGTGCCGTCCCGAAGGACGACCCGGCGCGCTCCTCGACCGGCCGTGTCTCCTTGAGCGAGGTCGCCAGCAGGATGGTGGCGAGCACGGCCGCGCCCGTCACCGTCCAGAACACGGCGCGCCAGCCGAAGTTCTCGATGATCTGGCTACCGGTCAGCGGCGCCAGGATCGGCGACACCGAAAACACCAGCATCAGCAGCGACATCAGCTTGGCGGCCTCGGTGCCGGTATGCAGATCGCGCACGATCGCGCGCGGCACGGCCATGCCGGCGCTGGCGCCGAGCCCTTGCAGGAAGCGGAAGGCGATCAGCCATTCGATCGAGGGAGCCAGCGCCGAGCCGACGCCGCCGACCATGAACAGCGCCAGGCCGCCGTAGAGTGGCAGCTTGCGGCCGACCATGTCGGAGATCGGTCCGACGACGATCTGGCCGAAGCCCATGGAAAGAAAGAAGATCAGCAGGCTCATCTGCACCGCGGCAGTGCCGGCATGCAGATCCTCACCGATTGAAGGCAGGGCCGGAAGATACATGTCGATGGCAAACGGGCCGATCGCGGACAATAGGCCGAGCACGACCGCAATGCGGAGGAATTTGGCGTTCATGATAGCAGGCTCTTTCGAATTCTGGTTGCCGCCGAGGACCGACGTGTAACCCTAGGACGTTCCATCCCGTGGAGTTCCGACTCTTCTGCGGAACGAAACCCCCTTCGTGCAAGTCCACAAATTTAGACAGGCTTGTCTAATTCGTCAACCACCTCTATATAGTTTTGCATGAAGGCCAACGTCTCTCCTGACATTTTCCCGCCGCGAGGCCACGAGGCCAAGCGCATGTCGATTGTCGATGCCGCCGCCTCGGTCTTCTGCCGCGAAAGCTTTGCCGGTGCCAATATCGACATGATTGCCGCCGAGGCCGGCGTCTCCCGCCAGACCATCTACAATCATCACGGCGACAAGGAGAAACTCTTCGTTGCCATCGTCCGCGACCTCACCGAACGTTGCAATGCCGGCATCTTTGCCACGATTTCCACTTTTCCCGATCAGCCGAAGGATCTCGAGGCCGACCTCATCGCCTTTGCTGTGCGGATGAACCACAACTGCATCTGCAACCGCGACGGCAAATTCCTGCGCAAGCTGATCCAGACCGAGGGCGGGCGCTATCCCGAGTTGTTCGCCGAATGGCGCGAAGAAGGACCGGGCAGGACATGGCCGGCGATCGCCGCCCGCTTCGCCCGCCTCGCTCATGCCGGCTTCCTTGATATCGACGATCCCGATGTCGCAGCGCGCCAGTTCATGGCGCTTGCCAATGCCGAGTTGCAGACGACGTTCATGCTCGGCGGTACACCGACCGAGGACGAGGTGGTGCAATCGGCGACAAATGGCGTGCGCACCTTCCTGCGCGCCTTCGGCAAGCGGCAGCCTTTGGCCCGGGCGAGCAAACAGGGCGCGCTCGCCAGCGCTTGACGATCAAAGCCGTTTGACGATCAAATCGTCGCCAATGGGCTTCGCTTCCGCACGCCGGCGATCTATATCCGGTTTACGCCGCGCTCAAGCTTGATTACAGCTATCAGGACGATTCAACGGAACCCGACAGCCACATGGCCGACGACCACATCCGCTACGACATTCTGGCCCAGGAGGCGTTGCGCGGCGTCATGCGCAAGGTCCTGGCCGAAGTCGCGCGCACCGGTCTCCCGGGCAACCATCATTTCTTCATCACCTTTCTCACGGGCGCGCCGGGCGTGCGCGTGTCGTCGCGGCTGCGCGAGCGCTATCCCGAACAGATGACCATCGTCATCCAGTTCCAGTATTGGGACCTGAAGGTGAGCGACACCGGCTTTGAGGTCGGGCTGTCGTTTTCCGACGTGCCGGAGAAACTGGAAATCCCGTTCTCGGCCGTACGCGGCTTTTACGACCCGTCCGTCAACTTCGAGCTCGAATTCGACGTCAAGACCGATACCCCGGCGGAACAGGAGACAAAGGCCAAGCCTGCTCCCGAACCGCTGGCCATCGTCGCCGAGAAAAAGCCCGAGACGAAGAAGAAAACCGCCGAGGCGGAAAAGAAGCCTGCAGCGGCCGACGCCGTCGCCAAGGGCGCCGACGTCGTGTCGCTTGACGCCTTCCGCAAGAAGTGACCCGACGGGCGGCGTGACATGGCCGAGATCGTCAATCTCCGTCAGGCACGCAAGCAGAAGGCGCGAGCCGAGAAGGAGCGCCTGGCCGAACAGAACCGGGCGCTGCATGGCCGTTCCAAACCCAGCCGGGATCGCGACCGCCTGATCGCCGACAAGGCCGATAAATTCGTCGCCGGCCATCGCCGCGAAAATTCGGGCGATTCGGACAAATCCGATGCTTGAAGTGTGAGTAGGATCGTCTCGTGAGCCCGGTGGAAAAGCGCTCGGTCACCATTCGCGGCCACCGCACCAGCTATTCGCTCGAAAAGCCTTTTTACGACGACCTGGTCGCCATCGCGGCCGTGCGAAAACTGACGCTCGCCGCCCTTGTCGCCGAAATCGACGAGAGCCGCCCGCGGGATGCCAATCTCTCCTCGGCGCTCCGGCTCTATGTGCTGGATTGGGCCAAGCGCGGCAAATTGTAGCCTTCAGGCAACGCTATCCTGTTTCCTGCGCCGGATACGGAAGCCCAGCAAAGCCGAGCGGTCGCGTTCTTCGGCCTGCCAAGCAGCGTATCCTGCCGTTTCAGGTCGGCGAGCGTGAACTGGCCAAAATAGGCGATGTTCGTGGCAAGCCGGATCAGCTTCAAGAGGGCAATGCCGGCAACAACCCCGCCGTCGCAACCACCACCGCTATGCTGGCAATGAGCAGCACCCGGGCGTCGGTGGTAAAATCGCGCAGATGGCCGGGGTTGGCGTGATCGGACTTCATTTGCAGACCTTGCTTTCTGGCGGCGTGCCGACTTGCGGATAGGTCGCCGGCCGTGCCACCGAAGATGGCGGGCACGAGCGATGTTGGTGACACCACGCCAGCATCAGGCCCTGCTTGCAATCAAAGGGTTCCCCGGCGGAGGGCCGGTGACCATTGGCGACCACGCGGAGCGCCTGCGCATCCGCCATCACAGCGCAGTGGAATTGGTCAACCGTCTTTGCGAAGCCGGGCTGGTCGCGAGGGACCACGACGAGGAGGACCACCGCCGCGTGCCGCTGCGGCTGACCGAGCGCGCCGACGACAGTCTCACCGATCTGTCAGCCGCTCATCTCGACGAACTCGGGCGGATCGAACCGATGCTGAAGCGCTTGCTTGCTGGACGCGACACTAAGGGATGCGCCGTCACCCGCCATTCAACGATTTCAGCAGATCGTCGATCGACGAGGGATCGAACTTGAGCTTTGGCGGGGGCTGCACTGGCGGTGGCACGTTATTTGCGGCCGGTGGCGCCCGTTCCGCTCGCTCCGCCGCGGCCTTGCGTTCGGCGTCGAGCCTTGCCTTCTCTTCCGAGGCGATCCGCAACGCCTCTTCCGCCCTCTGGCGTTGCTGTTCTTCGGCCTGCGCTGCTTCCTCGGCAGCCTGTTGCGCCGCCTTGGCTTTGGCTTCGGCATCCGCTTCGGCCTTTGCAGCCGCCTCGGCTTTCGCCCTGGCCTCGGCTTCGGCCTTCGCCGCTGCATCCGCCTTCGCCTTGGCTTCAGCCTGCGCCCTGGCCTCCGCTTCGGCTTGGTCCTGCGCCTCAGCTTCGGCCTTTGCCTTGGCATCCGCTTCAGCCTTCGCTTTGGCCTCAGCCTGGGCCCTCGCCTCCGCATCCGCCTGTGCCTTGGCGTCCGCTTCAGCTTTCGCCTTGGCTTCAGCCTGCGCCCTCGCCTCGGCTTCGGCCTTTGCCTTGGCGTCGGCCTCGGCCTTCAGCCGCGCTGCTTCCTGTTGTCTGCGCAGTTCCTCCGCCGCTCTTTCACGCTCGGTTTGCAGCGCAGCGTAGTAGCGCACCTCCCGCCGCAGCCTTTGTTTCTCGAGCAGTGCGGCTTGCATGGCTTCGACCCGCTGCTGCTCCTTTTCCAGCGCACGCTGGGTCAGGAACTGTGCCAGCGGCTCGCTGTCGAACTGCCGTTTGGTGGCGCCGAACGGCCCGTCGACGCTGAAATTCAAAATCGGTTCGGAGCCGACCAGTGCCTCGTCGCCGGGCCGGTAAGCGATCTCGCCCTTGGCGTCGACGGTGCTGGTGTTCAGATCGGCGGTGATGTCGGCGGACAGCGTCGCGCCCGGGCTTTCGAATTTGACCGGCGGCGCCCTCAGCGTGCCGCCGGCGATGGTTAAGGCAATATCGGTGTCCTGCGCCGGAAAACTGCCCGCCGCGGCGATCTGCGGCACGAAGCCGGCAGTCTTCGACGCGTCGATATCGCGCCCTATCGCATCGGCCTTGGCGATGAATGCGCCAAAGGCATCGGGATTGAAGCCGGCAATAGTCATGCCCTTGAGCGTTGCCGTGCCGGAACCGGACAGCGCCGCAACCATCGCGTCGACCGATTTGCCGCTGGTCGAAAGCGCCGTCGAGAACTCGCCGCTTCCGCTGATGCCGGCCTCCGGCAGCACGGCTGCCAGATCGGCGCCGGCGAGTTTCATCTGACCGGAGAAAAGCCCGGTGCCGTCATTGTTCTTGATCTCGAACAGGCCACTCAACGCGCCGCCGAGGAACTTTGCCTTGAGGTCGGAAACGCGGATGCCCTCCTGGTCGAGCTGCAGCGACAGCGCAGCGTCATAGGCGGTGGCAAGCGGGCCGGCGGCAAGCGACGCCGCCGTCAGATCGAGATCGGCGGTAAATGGCAGACTGGATTTCTGGCTGAACGGTGCCGTCGGCCAGGTCCTGTCATTGACAAGGAAGGCCTGGTCACCGAACAGCATCACCGCGATCGGATCGAGGTCCAGCTCGTCCAGCGACAGCGCGCCGGCAAGATGCGGCAGCCCCTCTTTGATGTCGATATTTACGTCACCGGAAACCGCCGCTTCGTTGACGGCGCCGCTGAGGCCGCTCAGCACCAGGAGACCATTGCCGTAATCGGCATCGGCTGCAAGCGACGTCGACATGCCGGTGCCCATGCCGGGCAGGCCGACGCCGGTCGTCATCAGCCATGGCTCGATGTCGGCCGTTTCAAGGCTGACCTTGCCCTTGGCGGCCGCGCCCTGAGACGTGTCGGCAATTGTCCCGTCGAAACCAGCTTTGAAGTCATTGCCGGCCAGGCTGAATCGTGTCGCCAGGCCGCCGCCAAGCGTGCCTTTGGCCGAGACGTCGGCGGTCGCCTCGCCGAGCATGCCGAGTGGCAGCGCCGGCAAACCGTAAAGCGCCAGAAGCGCGGTGGCGTCGGCGTTCCTTGCGTTGAAGGTCAGCGTCACCGGCGCTTCGAGAGGCCGGTCGAGCGCCCCTTTGCCGGACAACGACGCCGAAAAGGCCGAGCCACCGGCCTTGCCCTGTGCGCTCATTGCCAGTCCGGTCGTACCGTCGCCATTGTCTGCGGCACTCGTGACCGCGTCGATGCGCGCATCCTGGAACAGCTCGGGATAGGCAGCAGCACGCTCCGCCAGGCCCTTCAGCACTGCATTGCCGGGATAATGCTGGACGGCGACGTCGATCAGCGGCTTGAGGTCGACGGCGACCACCGAGGCGTCGAGCTTGCCGGTCGGGCTCGCCGGGAAATCCTTGATTCGACCGGTGGCGCTGATCGAGGCGCCGGCAAGTCCGCCGACCGACAGTCGGTCGATCTCAAGCAGCCCCTCGCGCAATCTAAGCGCAGTATCGACGCTATCGGCGGTCAACCCGCCGGCGCTGACCGGCCCGGCCTTGATCTGGAAATCGAGGTCGCGGTCGGAAAAGCGGTTGGCGCCCTTGTCGCTGACGAAGATCGAGGCGAAGGCGGCGAGCCCATCGACATCGAGTTCGCCACCTTCCAGTTGCATCAGCACCGATGGCCGGGTGTCGTCGGGCTGGCTGGAATCGATGCGGCCGGAGAACTTCGCCTTGCCGAGGATGAGTTCGAGATCGCTGAAGGCCTGGTGCTTCTCGCTCAAATCCACCTTGGCCTTGAAGCCGGCGGCCGGCAAGCGGCGGATCGCCTCGTCGACGTCCTTCGACAGCCATGCGGCGAAGCCGGAGGGCTGCGCCACCGCCAGAAGCAGCGATCCGGTGAAACCGAAATGGTCCTCGACGCTGACCAAGCCATTGGCTTCCAGCTTGGCGCGGCCGGGCAGCGTGGCGGCCAGCGATTTTACCGCCCAGCCGCCCTCGGCCGGTTCGGCGGACAGATGCACGTCGCGAACGGTGGTGTCGCCTGCAACCACGGCCGGCAGTTTCACCTCGACCGTACCCGGTATGATCGGCTTCGGTAGACCGAGCAGCGCCTGCTCCAGCGCCGCCACCCGCTCGGATAGCGTCAATCCGGCACCGGCCGCCGCCCCCACGGCCTCGTCGAACTGCACCTGCGCGCCATTGGTCTCGATCGAGAAATGCGGCTTCAGCCCAAGGTCGACCGTAGCCTTACCGTCGGCGGTGTAGGGATTGTCGAGTGGTCCCGTCTCGAAGCGGAATTCGTCGACGCCGAGCTTCTGGTGGTCGAGCGAAAACTTGCCGTTCAGCCTGAAGCCCGGATCCGGTTTGCCGGCGTTGACTTTCAGCGCTTCACCGTCGGTGCCGCGCGGCCGCGCCGCGGTCTGGTCTGCGCCTGATATCTTGAACTGGCCCGAATAGACGGCGGCGCCCTCGACGAGGCCCACATTGCCGTCGGTCTCGACGACCAGCGGATAGGCATCCGGATCGGCCTTGAGCCTGAGCCGCATTTGCCCGTCCGGTTCGGTCTTGCCGGTGGAAGCGGCGATCGTGGTCCGCAACCCGTCCAGCAACAGCGAGCCGTCCAGCCGCCAGGGGCCGGCCAGCGACTTGGCCGAGATCGTCGAGTTGATCTCGGAAATGAGATGGCTGCGCCCGCCTGCGGCGTGGCTGAGTGCGATCTGTCCTTCCGTCACCGTCAGCTTCTCGATGGAGATCTGGCCGGGATCGAAGGGCGAGGACGGCCGTATCGTCCAGTCGACCGTGCCGTCGGCGGCGATGTCGATCGTCGCCTTCGGCCGCACCAGCCGCATGTCGAAGATCAGCACCTCGCCGCGCAGGAATGGCGCGAGTTCTGCATCCATCGAAAAAGTTTCGACGGTCATCGCCGGCTGGCCGTTGGGGCCACCGGCAACGGCGACGTTGGAAAAGGTCACCGAGGGGAACGGCAACAGCCTTGCCGTTGCATCGCCTCGCACGGTCACCTTGCGACCCAGGACGGCACTCGCCTCGCGCTCGAAATCGGCACGGTAACCTGTCCAGTCGACAAAGTACGGCACCACCAGCGCCGCACACAGCACCAGCACAAGAAGCCCACCGAAGATCACGAACAGGCGTGCGAGCATGAACTCCTAGACAGTTGATAGTAAAGTCAGTGGCACTCTACCCGCATCAGCGTGTCGATAAAGAGGCAAATAGGGGTACGGCAGCGGCCTGATGTCAGTCCTTTCCCGGCAATATCTTGCCCGGGTTCATGATGTTCAGCGGATCGAGCGCCTGCTTGATCGTGCGCATGATGTCGACGCCATGGCCGAGCTCATGCCGCAGGAAGCCGATCTTGCCTTGCCCTATGCCGTGCTCGCCAGTGCAGGTGCCGTCCATGGCGATGGCGCGCATATTGAGCCGCGCCACGAATTCTTCCGCCAGTGCGATCTCCTTCGGATCGTCCACGTCCATCAGCACCAGCACATGGAAATTGCCGTCGCCGGCATGGCCGACGATCGGCGCGATCAGCCCCATCTCCGCGATATCCGCTTCGGTCTCCGTGACACATTCGGCAAAGCGCGAGATCGGCACGCAGACATCGGTCGACAGGCCCTTGGCGCCCGGCCGCAGTGTCAGCGACGACCAGTAGGCATCGTGCCTGGCCTTCCACAATTTCGTTCGCTCTTCGGCGACGCTGGTCCACAGGAACGGACCGCCGCCATTTTCCTCGGCGATCATGCCGAAGGTCTCGGCCTGCTCGGCGACGCTGGCATCGCTGCCGTGGAATTCGACGAACAGGCAGGGACTCTCCGGATAGTCGAGCTTCGAATAGGTCTTCATCGCCCGCATCTGCAGTGCGTTGACCAATTCTATGCGCGCCACCGGAATGCCCATCTGGATGGTCGCGATCACCGCGTTGCACGCCGCCTCGACGCTGGGGAACGGACAAACGCCGCCTGAAATCGCCTGTGGAATGCCCTGCAGCTTCAAAGTCAGCTGTGTGATGATGCCAAGCGTGCCTTCCGAACCGATCAGCAGCCGGGTCAGATCATAGCCGGCCGAGCTTTTCTTGGCGCGCTTGCCGGTCGTCACTGCCTCGCCGTCGGCCATCACCGCCGTCAACGACAGGACGTTCTCGCGCATCGTGCCGTAGCGCACCGCGTTGGTGCCTGACGCACGCGTCGCCGCCATGCCGCCGAGCGAGGCGTTGGCGCCGGGGTCGATCGGAAAGAACAGGCCGGTGTCGCGCAGGTGCCGGTTGAGATCCTCGCGCGTCACGCCGGGCTCGACGGTGCAGTCGAGGTCCTGCGGATTGACCGCAATGATGCGGTTCATACGTGACGTATCGAGCGAGATGCCGCCGCCCGGCGCATTGGTGTGGCCTTCCAGCGAAGAGCCGACGCCGAAGGCGATCACCGGCACGCGATGCGCCGCGCATGCGCGCACGATCTCCTGCACCTCCTCCGTCGTCTCGGCAAAGGCGACGCCGTCCGGCGCCTGCGTCGGGATATAGGTCGTGGTGTGCGCGTGCTGGGCGCGGATCGCCTGGCCGGTCTGGAATCGCTCGCCGAGCCGCTGCTTGAGGATGCCGAGCACGGCGGCGATGCCTTCTTCGTTGCGCTCGACCGGATTGAGGTCGCTTAGAGCCATCGATTCCTCCGCGAATGAACCAGCGTCCACCCTTGTTCTGCATCTAGGGATGCGTAGTCTCACCAACCACGCTCTGTCCAGTCCACGCTCACCCCGGCATCACGAGAAGGAAGTTTCCGATGCCCATCCCCGCCCCTTTCGTCTCTCGCGCCATGGACATCGAGGAGGCCTGGATCGACTACAACGGCCATCTCAACATGGCCTATTACAACGTACTGTTCGACCGGTGCTCCGACGAGGCCTTCGAGATGATGGGGATGGGGCCGGATTATGTGAAAGAACGGCGGCTGACCATCTACACCGCGGAAGTCCATGTCTGCTACGTCCAGGAGTTGCATCTCGACCACAAGGTCACGGTCTCGTTCCAACTCCTCGACCATGACGAGAAGCGGCTGAGGGCCTATCAGGAAATCCGGCATCGCGACGGCTGGCTTGCCGCCACATCCGAAACGCTGTCGCTGCATGTCGACATGGCTGGCCCGAAGGTAGCGCCCTTCCCCGCCGACGTCCTGGCCAGGGTGGAAGCGATGCGCGCCGCCCATGCCGCCCTGCCGATGCCGGAGCGCGCCGGCCGTTCGATCGGTATTCGTCGTAAGCCGGCTTGAACCACGGTCCAACCGCCGTTAACCTTACCGAGGTTTTAACGTGAACAAGCCGAATTGAGACGTTGAACGACTCAGCGCGGCGTTGGAAAACCGTCCGCATCGAATTGCGATACGGGCGGCGGAGCAGCAGCGGTTCGGGGAACGTGCATGAAAACCGATATCAAGGTCGAGGCGGACAGGCTGGCGGCTGACCCACGCATCACCGACTATGATTTCTGGCGCTCGCTGAAGAACCTCAATAACGAGATCTTCCACATCGCCAACAACAACGAGCCGATCCCCTTCGCCATGATCCGCTGGCGCGCCATCCTGAAGCAGGCGCGGATGAAACGCGGGCATGCGTAGCACCGCTGTTGTGAAATAGCTCTCGGCTGCGCTGCCCCATCCGCACGCCGGCACCTCTCTCCAACGCCTTCCCGCGATGGTTACGGCGTCGGCGAATTGCATGATGCATCCAGGATATGCGATTCGACTTTTCAAGTAGAAGAGCGCATCAATGGTCCCGCAACGTTGGGGGGGAACATGGCGCTTTACAAATACGGCATGCACCTAAAGCAGATCGACCACGCTAACTTTGACGCAGAACGAACCCCGGGCTTTATTTCCCCGGATTCAGCAATTTATCGCTGTGTTCATTGCGGGGATGAGATCGCTGCCAACAAAAATCAGCCACTTCCACCTCAAAACCATCATCAGCATAATCCGCCGGCCCCTATCCGGTGGAAATTGCTCGTCTGTGCGGTGCAAAAATAGACGTCAATCCGCCTTTACTTCCTCGAACATTTTCGGCCGTGCACGATGACGCTACGGTTACGCCGTCGGCGAATTTGCATGGTATGGCTGCTCGATTGACTGGGAGCGGGATGGAGCACGATACAAATCTTTGGACGACCATTATCCAAGTACTTCTGGGGGCCTGCTCGCGCTTCTGGGCGTTGCTGCAGGGCCGGCGGTGACCCAATTGCTTAATGACCGCACTAGCCAAAAGGCAAAACGGACCCAAAAATACGAAGACCTGATTTCAGCTATCTACGACCATGACCATTGGCTTGCCCAACGCGTCCAAGCGGCATTCGAGGGCAGAGATATAGACAGCCAACCACCGATTCAGCGCGCTACTTTGTTGTGCTCGCTGCATTTCCCAGAACTGCTTCCGCACGTGCAAAACGTCGAGAATAAGGGACGCCCTTACCTCATGTGGATACTCGGCGTTCGCAGAAAGCGTCTAGTAAATGATCTTTCTGGCGCTTCGGACGGCATGCAGGATGCGTATAAGCCATACCAGTTGGCACTCGACCAGTTCCAGCGAGAAGCGTTTGGATTCGTTCAGCGAAACAAGAAGCTATTCTAATCCGAGACACCTCAAGAATCGAAAGAGCAAATGCAATGCCAAATGACTTTGCCGGGTTGACCAACGCGGAATTGGAACAAGCCCGTCAATCCCACCGAGAGATGCTTGACCGCATTCGGGACGCCATTGATAACTTCGACAAAGTGCCGCTGCCCACGAACCGTTTAGCTCGCGACAACCTTATTCAGAGCCACAACAAGCTGCGGGAAGCGACAGAAACGGCCCTCGTCGAGCTCGAAGAATTGGCGCGATTGCGAATCAGTGACGTTTAGCGTCAGTGGATGAATTGCGGATGCTGACTTCAGTGGGGCACGGCCTTGGCGCGGATTTTGTTGCTTTGGTTTATTGCACTTGTCACGTTGGCGGCCGTCGCTAACCCGCTAATCGCGGTTTACCTAGTCTCACAGGGACAATGGGCTGGTGCTGCCCTCTTTGCGTTCTTCAGCGTTGGTGCGATCGCGGTTGCGCGCAACGCATTCAAGGATCGAACCTGGAGGAACTGGTAGCCAGACCTTCTGCGTTGCTTGTGGCAATGCCAATGCGTCAGCTAATTCCTCTCCGCTCGGCTCCTGCGAGCTGAGCTTGTCGTACTCGTCGATCGCCACTTCCATATCCAGGCAGCGAAACGTCCTCGACCAAAGCATTGTCCGCAGCGTCAGAAAGGGTGTCGATCGGGCAACGCGGCTGTTGCCAACGCCCCGTTCTTGGACATCACAGCAGCCGCTTCACCGCCCCCAGCGGCGAGCGCGGCACCACCGGCGACGACTGGATGATCGCCGTATTGGTCATCGCGAACGGAATGATCCGGTCGATCACCCGCTCGAGCTCGGCCACCGAGGCGACATGCGCCAGCGCGATGAAACAGTCTTCACCGGTGACCCGGTCGCATTGGGCGATTTCCGGTAGGTCGCGGATGATTTCGGCTACGACAGCCAGTTGCCCCGGCACCGGCCTGATCCGCAGCCATGCCGATAGCTTCATGCCGAGCGCGGCCGGATTGATACGCACCGTATAGGCCTCGATCACACCGCTTTCCTGCAGCCGCTTGATGCGCTCGGCCACGCTCGGCGCCGACAGGCCGACCGAGCGCGCCAGTTCGGCGGTGCTGGTGCGCGCATCCTCTTCCAGCAGGCGCAGGATTTTCAGGTCCGCCGCATCCAGATCCGGATTTTCATTTCGAAGGCGTTTCAGCGGAATGCTCCTTGCTTTCGGAAAGGAAATGGCCGCAATGCCCGGCCATCATCCATATCAACGGCAAAAATCGCCTGCGATACTGACCCCATGGAAGATCGGACGCAAGCCCCAGCAGCAAGTCCGGCACTCGCCGGCCCCGCCTTTGCCTTGGCAAACGCGGTCCCGCCGCATCTCTGGTTCGGCGTCAGCGCCGTGTTCCACTATCTCGGACCGGCCTTCGCGGTGCTGCTGTTCCCGCATGTCGGCGTGCTGGGCATGGCTTGGCTGCGCATCGCCACCGCGGCACTCGTCTTTGCCCCATTGACCCGGCCATGGGCGGTCTTCGCCCGCGCCGATCGCTCGACGCGGTTGTTGCTTGTGGCTTTCGGCGTCTGCCTTGGGGTGATGAATTGCTCGTTTTACCTGGCGCTCGACCGGCTGCCGATCTCGCTGGTGGCGGCGATCGAATTCGTCGGCACCATCGGCGTTGCGCTTGTTGGCCTCAGAAGCCCGCGCAATCTCGCCGCCCTCGCAATCGCTGTCGCCGGCACCCTGTTGCTGATCGACGTCAAATGGTCGAGCGATCCCGTCGGCCTGTTCTGGGCCTTCCTCAACGGCACGCTGTTCGTTAGCTACATCGTGCTCGGCCACCGCGTCGCGCGCGGCGGCGCCGGCGATGGCATCGCCGGGCTGGGTGCCGCCATGGCGGTCGCCCTTCTCGTCGTTCTGCCGATCGGTTTCGCCGATGCTCTGCCGGCTTTCTCGGCGCCGCCGCTGCTGCTTGCGGGGGTCGGCGTCGGCATCTGCTCGTCGGTCATTCCCTATATTTGCGACCAGCTTGCCATGTCGCGGCTACCGCGCTCCAGCTTCGCGCTGATGCTGTCTTTGCTGCCGGTCACCGCGACGTTGATCGGCATCATTGTGCTGCGGCAGGTGCCGAGCCTCACCGACTGCATCGGCATCGCGTTGGTGGTGGCCGGCGTCGCCCTTCACAAACCGGCGCCGGCGCCCACCTGATCAGGCCAGCTTCTCCTTTAGGAAAGCGATCGTTCGGCCCCAGGCGAGGTCAGCCGCCTTCTTGTCGTAGCGGGCCGCCGACGTGTCGTTGTTGAAGGCATGGTTGGCGCCTTCATAGACATAGACCGAGTATTCGACATGATCCGCGTCGAGTGCCTTCTTGAAGGCATCGATGCCTGCATTGGTGCGGGTGTCGAGCCCGGCATAATGCAGCATGAGCGCGGCCTTGATCTTCCGCACGTCCTCGGCCTGTGGCTGCATGCCGTAATAGGCGACGGCGGCGGCGAGGTCCGGCGCGTTGACGGCCAGCATGTTCACCGTGCCGCCGCCCCAGCAGAAGCCGACGGCGCCGACCTTGCCGTTGCCGTCCTTGTAGCCTTTGAGGTAGGCGACGGTTGCCACGGCATTGGCGGCGACCTGTGCTGGATCGAGCTGGGAAAACAGGTCACGTGCCCTGTTTTCATCGTCCGGCGTGCCGCCGAGCGGTGTCATGAAGTCCGGCGCAAGCGCCACGAACCCTTCCAGCGCCACGCGCCGCGCCACATCGCGAATATGCGGGTTGAGACCCCTGTTCTCGTGCACCACGATGACCGTGCCAAGCTTGCCGGTCTGATCCGCCGGCTTGACCAGATAGCCCTTCATCTCGCCGGCGCTGCCGGGATAGCTGATGTCCTCGCCTTTCACACGCGGATCGTCTTCCGCCACGATTGCCGCCTGGGCCGAGTTCGCCGCCAGCAGCGGCGCGATCGCGGCAGCTGCCGCACCCGATCCGGCAAGCCTGGTCAATTGCTCCATGAAGCGCCGCCGGTCGAGCGTCAGGTGCGTGTATTCGTCATAGGCATCGATCATCGCCTGGGTAATGACAGGCTCGGCGGCAGTGGGTCCGGCAGGTGTTGTCATGGCGCGCTCCTCGTCGGCGCCCCCCGCGGCAACATAGAGCCGAAGCTTGCCTGGTCCAGTCACGGCTGAGTGAGGCTGCAATAAGTCCCTGCACGAGGCCGTGATGCCGCGCGCCGCACTGTCGTTAAATTTTGGTCCTTTGTGGCAATGCTAAATGCACGCACCACGATGTAAAAAGAAGTTACCGGGCTATGATTGACGACGAAGGAATTACGCCCATGACCTTTCCCTCCCCGCTTCTGGCAAGTGGGTTCGCCCTCGCCGCTATAGCTTTGCTGGCGCTGCGGTTCACTGCCTTCACCGCCTTCAAACGATCGTTGATCAAAATCCGCGTCAACCGGCACCCGGCCGCAAACACCAAAGCCTGAGGAAAGGTCATGGACGTTCAGGACATCATCAACACCGTCTCCCAGAAATCCGGTCTCAACCAGGCTTTGACGGAAAAGATCGCCGGCATGATTTTCTCGGTGCTCGAACACGAGGCGGAAGGCACGACTCTGTCCAGCTTCTTTGCCAAAATCCCGGGAGCCGACGCCCTGGCCAAGCAATATGATGTCATGGCTCCCGGCGCGGCTTCCGGTGGTGGCCTCCTGTCCTCGCTGGAGGGCGCGCTCGGCGGCGCTCTCGGCGAAAAGACCGGCGCGCCGATCAACGCCGTCGCCATACTCAAGGCATCAGGCCTCACGCTCGCACAGATCAGCCAGGCCGGCACGATGCTGGTCCAGCAGGCCGAGACAGCCGCCGGCCCGCAGCTGACCAGTGAGGTACTTGCATCGGTACCCGACCTGAAAGGGCATCTCGGGCTCTGAAGGAACTTCTCTATTTCGGCAGCGTATAGGCCATCACATAGTCGCCCGGCTTGGTACCGACCGAGCCGTGGCCGCCGGCAACGATGACGACCAACTGGCGTCCGTTGGCTACCGTGTAGGTCATCGGTGTCGACTGCCCGCCCGCCGGCAGCCGCGCCTGCCAGAGCTGTTTGCCGGTCGTCAGGTCATAGGCGCGCACATAGTCGTCGACCGCCGCACCGAGGAAGGCGACGCCGCCGGCAGTGATCATCGGCCCGCCAATGCCGGGCACGCCGACCTTGAACGGCAGCGGCAGCGGCGTCATGTCATAGACGGTGCCGTTGCGATGCTTGTAGACGATCTTTCCGGTCCGAAGGTCGGCACCCGCCACATAGCCCCAGGGCGGCGCCTGGCAGGGAATGCCGAGCGGCGACAGGAACGGCTTCAATATTACTGCGTAAGGCGCACCGTCATTGCGGTTCAGGCCCTGTTCGCTGCCCTTGGTGTCACCGGGCGGCGGCACGTCGGCGCGCGGCACCAGCTTGGAGATGAACGCCAGGTATGTCGGCATGCCGAACATCACCTGCCGGACCGGATCGACTGCCACGCCGCCCCAGTTGAAGGTGCCGAAATTGCCGGGGTATATCAGCGAGCCCTGCAGCGACGGCGGCGTGTAGCGGCCCTCATAGCGCAACTTCCGGAGCTCGATCCGGCAGGCCAGCTGGTCGAACATGGTGATGCCCCACATATCCGCGCCGGTCAGCGGTTTCGGACTGAAGCTCAGGTCCGAGAGCGGCTGCGTCGGCGAGGTATGGTCGCCTTCGATCGCGCCGCCCGGCGCCGGCACTTCCTTGACCGGAACGATCGGCTCGCCGCTGCGCCGGTCGAGCACATAGAGGTCGCCCTGCTTGGTCGGCCCGACCAGCGCCGGCACCACGCCATTTTCCGTGGTGATGTCGACCAGCGTCGGCTGCGCCGGCACGTCCATGTCCCAGAGATCGTGGTGCACGGTCTGCCGCACCCAGCGCAATTGTCCGCTGTTGAGATCGAGCGCGGTGATCGAAGAGGAGAATTTCTCGTCATTGGCGCTGCGTCCGGCACCGAGTTGGTCCGGCGTCTTGTTGCCGAGCGGCACATAAAGCAGGCCGAGCTTCTCGTCGACGCTCGCCGTCGACCACATGTTGGGTGAGTTGTTGGTGTAGGTCTGGTCCGGCGGCAGCGGCGTCGTCTGATCCGGATTGCCGGAATCCCAATTCCACAACAGCGCGCCGGTGTCGGCATCGTAGGCACGGATGACCCCGGACGGCTCCTGCGTCGAATAATTGTCGTTGACCGCGCCGCCGACGATGATCTTGTTGGCGACGATCAGCGGCGCCGAGGTCGAATAATAATAGCCCGGCTTCGGGTATGGCATGTTGGCGAGCAGGTTCAGCGTGCCGCCTTCGGCGAAAGTCGGGCAGACCTGGCCATTCGCCGCATCGAGCGCGATCAGCCGGGCGTCGGATGTCGGCAGGTAGATGCGTGTGGCGCAGGGCTGGCCGGCGGCGATCTTGGCATCGGCATAATAGGACACGCCGCGGCAGGTCTGGTGCTGGCGGTCCTTGTTGAGCTTGACCTGCGGATCGAAGCGCCATTTCTCCTTACCGCTCGCGGCATCGATGGCGATGGCGAAATTATGCGGCGTGCAGATGTAGAGCGTGTCGGCGATTTTTAGCGGCGTCACCTGATAGGTCGTCTCGCCGATGTCGTCGGGCCCTTTCACGTCGCCGGTGCGATAGGTCCAGGCCGGCTGCAGATTGGCAACGTTTTCGGCGGTGATCTGGTCGAGCGGCGAATAGCGCTGGCCATATTGCGTGCGACCGTAATAGTGCCATTCGCCAGCCGGCACGTTGCCGCCGAGATCGGCCGTCGGCGTCACCTTGTCGGTGTTGAGTTCACCCGCAATATCCTTTGGATCGGTCGTCATCGAATAGCCGGCGACGGCAAGCGATGCCAGCACGGCGAGGATCAGCGGTGCGCGTCCGTCGGGACCGGTAAGCCCGCGCCGCGCCCATGGCGTCAACAGCCATAGCGCGACAAGCACGATGATGCCGCCGCGCGGGCCGAGCTCCCACCAGTCGAAGCCGATCTCCCAGACCGCCCAGGCGAGCGTGCCGAGCACGATCGCCGCATAGAGCCACAGCGCCGTGGATCTGCGCCTGTAGAGCAGCCAGGCCGCGACAAGGAAAGCTAGACCGACGATGACGTAATACCAGCTGCCCCCCAGCGTCACGAGCCAGATGCCGCCGCCGCCAATCGCCAGGCCGATGAGGAAAAGGATCAGGGAGGTGATGACCACAGCCAAGACGGTGCTCCTTCGACTGGTGCGCTCCGCGACGCCTCCATGGGCAACCCCGCATTGCGTTCCTGCCCCCACGCAACTTTCTCCGGCCCGCTTCCCCTGTCAAGCAAGCTCGGCGTTTTACGGTGCCGGCCCATCGCAAGCCCGGCGTTTTGGTTAGCGGACCCATCCAGATTGTGAGTCCACCGACTGGACAGAGAACAAAACGGAGACACTTCTGGCCTTTCGCTGCCGAATCACTACATTCGGGGAGAGATGTCCGGCTTTTCGGAAGACATGCCCTTTTTTGACGAACCGAACGCGCGGCCCGTGGCCCCGTCGGGCATTGCCGCGCGCGCCATGGCTGCCCGCAGCGGCCACAACAATGCGCCCGACTATCTCAAGGGGTTGAACCCCGAGCAGCGGCTGGCGGTTGAGACCACCGAAGGCCCGGTTCTGGTGTTGGCCGGCGCCGGCACCGGCAAGACGCGGGTGCTCACCACCCGCATCGCTCACATCCTTGCCACCGGCAAGGCTTTCCCCTCGCAGATCCTCGCCGTCACCTTCACCAACAAGGCGGCGCGCGAGATGAAGCAGCGCATCGGCCTGTTGATCGGCGAAGGCAATGTCGAGGGCATGCCGTGGCTCGGCACCTTCCACTCGATTGGAGTGAAGCTGCTGCGCAGACATGCCGAGCTGGCCGGGCTCAAATCCGACTTCACCATTCTCGACACCGATGATGTCGTGCGCCTGATCAAGCAGCTTATCCAGGCCGAAGGGCTGGACGACAAGCGCTGGCCGGCCAAGCAGTTCGCCCAGATGATCGACGGCTGGAAGAACAAGGGCCTCGGTCCCGCCGACATCCCCGAGGGCGATGCCCGTGCCTTCGCCAACGGCAAGGGCCGCGAGCTCTATAAGGCCTATCAGGAGCGGCTGAAAACGCTGAACGCTTGCGACTTCGGCGATCTCCTGTGCCACCCGATCCGCATCTTCCGCGCCAATCCGGACGTGCTGAAGGAATACCACAAGCGCTTCCGCTACATCCTCGTCGACGAATATCAGGACACCAACACCGCCCAGTACATGTGGCTGCGGCTGCTGGCGCAGCGGCCGCAATCCTCCCCCCTTGAGGGGGAGGTACCCGCGAAGCGGGCGGAGGGGGTTGCCGCAGAAGGCACCGCTAGAGCGTCGAGCACTGCCGCCGGTAGGTCGAGCACTGCCGCACGGACCCCACCCGACCGGGCTTCGCCCGGCCACCCTCCCCTCAAGGGGGAGGGAAGCCCGCGCCTGTCCACCGTAAATATCTGCTGCGTCGGCGACGACGACCAGTCGATCTATGGCTGGCGCGGCGCCGAGGTCGACAACATCCTGCGCTTCGACAAGGATTTTCCCGGCGCCACCATCATCCGGCTGGAGCGCAACTATCGCTCAACCGCGCACATCCTCGGCACCGCCTCCCATCTCATCGCCCACAATGAGGGCCGCTTCGGCAAGACGCTGTTCACCGAAAAGATCGCCGAGGACGACGAGAAGGTGCATGTCCATGCCGCCTGGGATTCGGAAGAAGAGGCGCGCGCCGTCGGCGAGACCATCGAAGCCTATCAGCGCCAGAAGCACAATCTCAACGACATGGCGATCCTCGTCCGCGCCTCCTTCCAGATGCGCGAGTTCGAGGACCGCTTCGTCACGCTCGGCCTCAACTACCGCGTCATCGGCGGCCCGCGCTTCTACGAGCGCCTCGAAATCCGCGATGCGCTGGCCTTCTTCCGCGTCGTCGCGCAAGGCGCCGACGACCTCGCCTTCGAGCGCATCGTCAACGTGCCGAAGCGCGGCCTTGGCGAGGCCACCATCCGCCAGATCCACGACACCGCACGGGCGCTGCGCATCCCGATGCTGGAGGCGGCGGCAAAACTCGCCGAGAGCGACGAGCTGAAGCCGAAGCCGCGCGCCGCGCTGCGCGAGGTATCGGCCAATTTCGAGCGCTGGCAGAAGGCGCTGGAAACCACGCCGCACACCGAGCTCGCCGAGACCATTCTCGAGGAGAGCGGCTACACCGACATGTGGAAGAACGACCGCTCGGTGGAAGCGCCCGGCCGCCTCGAGAACTTAAAAGAACTGATCCGCTCCATGGAGGAGTATGAATCGCTGCGCTCCTTCCTCGAACATGTCGCGCTGGTGATGGACGCCGAGCAGAACGCCGAGCTCGATGCCGTCAACATCATGACGCTGCATTCGGCCAAGGGCCTCGAATTCGAAACCGTGTTCCTGCCCGGCTGGGAGGAAGGCCTGTTCCCGCACCAGCGCTCGCTCGACGAGGGTGGCCGCTCCGGGCTGGAGGAGGAGCGCCGGCTTGCCTATGTCGGCCTGACCCGCGCCAAGAAGAACCTGCACATCTGGTTCGTCTCCAATCGGCGCATCCACGGCCTCTGGCAGTCGACCATCCCGTCGCGCTTCCTCGACGAACTGCCGGAAGCCCATGTCGAAGTTTCCGAGAGCGGCAACTCCTATGGCGGCTACGGCAATGCCTATGGCGGCGGCTCGTTCGCCTCCGGTCGTGGTGGCCAAGGGGCGGGCAGGCAGAACCCCTACGGAGCATCGCGCTTCGACAACGTCGGCGGCAACAACAGCGCCGAGAAATCCGGCGCTTTCTCCAGCACCTATGCGACGCCGGGCTGGCAGCGTGCTCAGGCCAACCGTACCGAGGCGACCGACCGCAATTGGGGCACGCGCTCCGGCCACCAGGTCGAGCGCATCGGCTATGGCGAGACCGACTCCGGCTACGGCGCCGGCCGCACCTCGGTCAAGGGCCGCACCATCGATGGCGAGCTGGTCGCCAAATCGGTCGCCGACACGCCGTCCCCCTTCAGCGTCGGCGACCGCGTCTTCCACCAGAAATTCGGCAACGGCAACATTTCCGCCATCGAAGGCAACAAGCTGACCATCGACTTCGACAAGGCCGGCCAGAAACGCGTGCTCGACGGGTTTGTTACTGGGGTTTGAGGTCGCCGGGCGCTAGCGATACCGCGCCTGGTTCCACTTATGGCCGAGCAGCGACAGGATGATGATCAGGCCGTTGAAGAACTGGACATAGAAGCCGCTCAGGCCTGCCGCCACCACGCCGGTCTGGATGAACGAGACGGTGACCGCGCCGATCGCACCGCCGACGACGGTGCCGATGCCACCCCAGGTCGGGGTGCCGCCGACGAACACCGATGCCAGCACCGGCAAGAGATAACCGTCGCCCGCCGTCGGCCACCAGGTGAAGTTGATCATTACCGAAAACGTGCCGGCGATTGCCGCGCCGATGCCGACGAAGACGAACACTTTTACGCGCACGCGCTTGACATCGATACCCATCTGCTGGGCGCTGTCGGGATTGTCGCCGACCACCTTGACCTGCGCGCCGAAGCGATGGCGGTTGTAAAGCAGCGCCGACAGCACGACGAAGGCGATGGCCCAGAAGGTCTGCACCGGAATGCCGTAAAGCTGGCTGGAGAAGATCTTGTAGGCCCAGCTGTCGGCAAGGCCGGTCAGTGCAGTCGACCTGCCCTCGTTGATGATCTGGATCAGGCCGCGCAGCAGGAAATTCATGCCGAGCGTGGCGATCAGCGACGACAACCCGCCATAAACGACCAGGGAGCCGACCAGGAAGCCGAGCAGCATGCCGGTGACCATTGCGGCGGCGATGCCGAGGAACGGGTCGTAGCCGGCCTGCACGACCAGCGCAAACACCCATGAGGCGAAGCCCATCGTCGCCGGAAACGACAGGTCGATCTCGCCACAGGTGACGACGAAGACCAGCGGCACAACTACGAACAGCGCCACCGGCAGCGTGGTCAGCACGGAGCTGTAGAGATACCAGGTGGTGAACACGATCGGGTTGGCGATCATGAACACCGCCATCATGACGATGAACACGGCAAGCGTGCCGAGCGCGGCGCGGTTGTCGAGGATGAACCCGCGCAGCCAATTGTCGGACGGGTGTCTCCACTCTTTCCCGGCGGTTTCGCCGTGCGTGCCGCCGAGGGGGCTCTGCAGATCGGGTTCCATGGTCTTGCTCATCGTGCCGCCCTCCCCGAATCCCCCGCGTCGTGCAACCCCGGCAATCCGCTGGGGTGGGCGACGTCTTCCATGAAATTGATCAGGTCTTCGGCCGATTTGACCTCGCTGCGGTCGGCGCTGAGCGCGACCTTGCCGCGGTCCAGCACCACGAAGCGATCGGCGATATCGAAGACGTGGTGGATGTTGTGGCCGATGAACAGGATCGAGCGCCCGCTCGCCCGCACCTGGCGCACGAAGTGGAAGACCTTGGCGGTTTCAGTCAGCGATAGCGCGGTCGTCGGTTCGTCGAGGACTATCAGCTCCGCCTTCTTATAGATGGCCCGCGCGATCGCCACGCCCTGGCGTTCGCCGCCCGAGAGCTGGCCGACGATCGACTGTGGCGTGAACACTTTCGAGGTGAAGCCGATCTCGCGCATCAGCCGGCTCGCCTCCGCGATCTCCTTGTTGACCTTCAGCCAGCCAAGCCAGCCGGTGAGCTCGCGGCCCATGAAGATGTTGCGCACAATCGTCTGCTGCACGGCGAGCGCCCGGTCCTGGAACACCGTCTCGATGCCGGCGTCGCGCGAGCGCGCAGGGCTCCATCCGGTCACCGGCTTGCCGCGGACGAGAATCTCGCCGCTGGTCGGTTTGACCACGCCGGACAGGATCTTGATCAGCGTCGACTTGCCGGCGCCATTATCGCCGATCAGGCCGACCACCTCGCCGCGATCGACGCTGAGATTGACCCCGCCCAGCGCATAGACCTGGCCATAGGACTTGCTGATGTCGCGCAGTTCGATGATACGTTCGGCCATGGCGATCCTGCCTTGATTGTCGCGTGCCGGCCTTTTCGCCGGCGGTCCCGCCGGCCGGGCTCAATCCCGGCCGGCGGCTTGGGAGGTCAGCGCAGCGCCTGCTTGGCGAGCTCGGCGACGATCTCGTAATTCTGCGGCGTGACGAAGCCGGCGCCGGTGTCGACATTCATCGGTGCGAGACCCAGCACAACCTGCTGGCAGAGGCTGAGGATCGGCAGATAGCCTTGCAGGAACGGCTGCTGGTCGGCCGTCAGCTGCACCCAGCCGCCCTTGAAGCCCTCGACGATCTGCGGGCTGGTGTCGAAGCCGAAGTTGAAGATATCGCCCGGCTTCCTGCCCGCCGCCTGCATATAGGTGGGCACATTGCCCAGCATCTGTCCGCCGGGATAGCCAACCGCCTTGACGTCGGGATTGTTGAGCAGTGCCGCGGTGATCACCGGAAGGGCCAGATTGGGGTCGGAAGCCCATTCGCCGCTCGGTGGCGAGGAGAGCTGTATGACCTCGACGCCCGCTTCCTTGAGGGCAGCGACAGTGCCGCGTTCTCGCGCGCCGCGGCTCTCGTTCTCGAACGGGCCGATCATGATTGCCTTGTCGCCGGCCTTGAGCCCGGCCAGCTTGACCGCCTCGGCGCCGAGCGCGCGGCCCTGCTGCTCCTGCTGGGCGCCGACATAGCCGCCGCCGAACGCCGCCGTGACCGTCGGCACCGGCACGTTCTGGTACATCATCTTGATGCCGTCCTCGTGCGCCTGTTCGGCCAGCGGCATGATCGCGGCGTCGCCGGGGTGGCCCATCATGGCGATGCCTTGGGGCTTGACCGCGACAGCCTCGCGCAATTGCTGCACCATCTTCTCGACATCCCATTGGGAAAAGATGTAGTCGACCTTCGGCCCGAGATCGGCCGCCGCCTGCTTGGCGCCATTATAGACGATGGTGCCGAAGGCATCGCCCTCGGCGCCGCCGACGAAGAAACGGATATGGACATCCTTACACCACTGGGCATCGAGCGCCTGCGCCGGCAGGGTCGAGAGTGCGGCGGCGAGCGCCATCGCGGCCGCCGCGACGGTCGAGCGCAGAACTGTCCTTCTCATCGTAATGCTCATGCACTTATCCTCCCTTTGTTCCCTCGCTAGCCGAGGGGTTTTGACGATCGCTTCGGCATTGCGCCACAATCTTTCGCTGGCCGGCACCTCCCGGCTTGTCCTGTTTTTATGCATGTCGTTATCGCAAAACCGCTGGGCACTTTTGCGCGACATGCATTAGCCTCACACCGGGTTCGGCAGGTAGCTCGCGCCTCCCCGGCATTGTTGGAGATAATCCAGTGCCCGCGCCTGGCCGGTGATCTCAAGATCGCCGCGGTAGACCGGGTCGTGCCAGCCCTCGATGTCGATGGCGCCCTTGTAGCCGGCCAGCCGCAGCTCGCTGATCACCCGCGTCCAGTCGCTATCGCCGAAGCCAGGGGTGCGCATCTGCACGAACGGCAGGCGACCGAACACGCCATGTTCGCGGATCACGTCCCAGCGCACCGTCGCGTCCTTGCCGTGGACGTGGAAGATACGCGGCGCCCATTTGCGGATCTGCGGGATCGGATCGATCAGATAGACCAGCTGGTGGCAGGGCTCCCACTCCAGGCCGAGATTGTCGTCCGGCAATTCGTTGAACATCAGCTCCCAGGCGTCCGGATTGTGGGCGATGTTCCAGTCGCCGCTGGCCCAGTTGCCGTCCATGGCGCAGTTCTCGAAGGCGATGCGCACGCCCTTATCGGCGGCCCGCTTTGCCAGCTTCCCCCAGACCTCGCGGAAGCGCGGCAGGCTGTCGGGCAGCGGCTTGCCGCGGATGCGGCCAGTAAAGCCGCTGACCACATTGGTGCCGAACAGATGCGCGTTGTCGATGATCGTTTCCCACGCCTGGAGCACGCCGCGATCGACTTCACCGCTCTCCAGCGGATTGCCGAACACCCCGATTGACGAGACGACGACATCGGCATCGCCGATCGCCTCGCGGATCTCGCCCGCCAACCGCGGAATGTTCTTGCCGCCCAGCGTCTGCCAGAAGAACGGCTGGATGCTCTCGAAGCCGAGCGGCAGGATCTGCCTGACATAGGCGGCCGGGTCGTCCAGATTGGCCCGCACCATGGTGCCGATCCTGATGTCGAGCAGCGGGTTTGGCATCATGATCCTTCCTGTGAGGCGATAGCGACCCGGCGCCCGGTTTCGGCGCTCTCGATTGCGGCGAAAACCATGGCCAGGCTCTTGATGTTGTCGGCGCCGCGCGTCTCCGGTTCGGTGCCGGTCTCGACGGCGCGGACGAAATCCTGGATGATGCCGAGATGGCCGCCGACGCGATCTGCCGGGTCGAGCGGCGGCACGGCTATCGGTTCGGTGCGGTCGAACAGGCCTTCACGGACCGGCCGCACGACTTCCGCCTTCAACCCGTCCGCGCCGTCCCAGACAATGCTGCCGCGCTCGGCGACGATCCGCCATGTGCTGTCCCAGCTGGTACGGAAGCCGGCCGCGCACCAGCTGCCGGCATAGGTGAACAGCTTGCCGCCGCCGAGGTCGAAGCTTGCGGTTGCCGACGACCCTTGCCGATACCAGGAATTGGTCGGCTCCCACTCGTGGCAATAGACGCCGGCCGGTTCGCCGGCCACCATGTAGCGGGCCGCATCGAATGTGTGGATCGCCATATCGAGCAGCAGCACATGGCGCATCTCTTCGCGAAAACCGCCGAAATGCGGCGCAACGAAGAAATCGGCGTGGATGCTGGTTGGCGCACCAATGGCGCCGGAATCGAGAAAGCGCCGGATGCGCCTGACGTTGGCGACATAGCGGCGGTTCTGCACGACGGCATGGATGCGGCCGGCGCTGCGGGCCGCCTCGACAATGGCACGCGCATTGTCCGGGCTGTCGGCCAGCGGCTTTTCGGTCAAGAGATGGCAATGGTGGGCAAAGGCGGAAAGCGCGACCTCGCGGCGGGCGGCGGGAACCACGACGTCGAATACCGCGTCGGGCCTGGTCTGGTCGAGCACGGCGTCGAGGTCGGTTCCGATGACGGCGCCGGAAAGCTCGTATTCGCGCGCCCTTGCCCGCGCCCTTTCGGCGTCGAGATCAACCAGGCCGACAATGGCGAGCCCGTCGATCTGCTTGGCCGCATCGAGCCAGGCCTTACTCATCGCGCCGCAGCCGACCAGGACGACATTGATCATCCAGCACTCCTCCCTCTCGGCCCCTCCAGACCGATCGTCACGGCGTTCACGGCAGGGCCGCAAACGTTTCTTCCGTAAACGTTTACGAGAACACACCCGATGGCGTAGAATGTCAATTGGCCGATAGCGAAAAACGTGATGCCGGCTTGGCCTGAAGAGCGGCCGGTGCTAGCCAAGCAAGGGGGAGAACTGTCCTTTGGCGTCCAGTATTCACGACCTTGCGCGTCACCTGAATATTTCCATCGGCACGGTGTCGCGCGCGCTCAACGGCCGCGCCGACGTCAATGCCGACACGCGCCAGCGCGTGCTCGATGCGGCCAAGAAGCTGAACTATTCACCGAACCAGTCCGGCCGCAGCCTGCGGCGCGGCGCCACCCATTCGATCGCCTTCATGCTGCAGCCGCATCCGGGCGACCAGGAATATGGCGAGCCGTTCTTCATTCCGTTCCTGACCGGGTTGCAGGCCAAGCTCGCCGAAAGCGGCCTTGACCTGATCGTAGTGATGGGGGCGCCGGGCGACTATCAGCAGGAGCGCCTGCGCCGTGTCGTCGAGACGCGGCGGGCCGATGCGGTGGTGCTGGCCTGGACGCGGCGCGAGGACGAGCGCATCGACTATCTGACCCAGGCCGGTTTCCCGTTCGCGACGCTCGGCCGCAGCCGCTCCGGCGGCGATTCCTATCCCTCGCTCGACCTCGATTTCGAAAAAGCCGGGGCTGACGCGGTCGATCGTCTCGTCGCGCGCGGTCACCGCCGCATCGCCGCCATCCGCCCGTCGCTCGACCTCAATTTCGGCTATCTGTTCCTCGCCGGCTATCGCAAGGCGTTGCGGCGGCACGGCATCGAGTTCGACCCCGAACTGATCGCCGACGGCTTCATCAACGAGGCCGGCGGCTACGCCGTGACGCCGAAGGTCATGCGCTCCAAGGACCCGCCGACGGCCATCATCTTCAACAATGACGCGATGGCGCTTGGCGGCTGCAAGGCTTTGGCCGAGGCCGGCATCAGGCCCGGCCACGACGTCGCGGTGATCGTCATCGTCGACACGCCGCTTTGCCGCTATTTTTCGCCGGCGCTGACCGGCTTCCGACCGGCGCTGGAGCCGATGGGCGAGCGGTTGGCCGAAATGCTGCTGGCATCGATCCCGGCTTACGCCGGCGCCGAAGGCGCACGCATCATCCGTGAAGTCTGGCCGCTGGAACTGATCGCGCGCGACAGCGATTGAATCGCGGCGGTCACTGAGCAGGCTCAGATTGAACAAGACCCCCGCGCTCGCGCTCCGGCGTTGCGACCAGCGAGGCAGCGGCGGCATTGGCGGCGGCAAGTGCCGCCTCGACGGGCTCTCCACGCGCAAGCCACGCCGCAAAGGCGCCGACGAATTCATCACCGGCACCGTGGGTGCTGACCACCTCCACCGGCATCGCCGGCAAGGCGAATGCCTGGCCGTCGCGGTCGCAATAGGCAACGCCCTCGCCGCCGGCCGTGACGATTGCAGCCGGATAGAAACCGACGAGCATGCCGGCCGCCTTCGCAGCACCCTCGAGCGTGTCGACGACCGAAACGCCGGCCAGGAACTCCGCCTCGATGGCGTTGACGATGACGATGTCGGTCAGCGCGATCAGTTCGGCTGTCAGCTTTCGCGCCGGCGCCGCATTGAGAACGACGCGGCCGCCATACGCCTTCACCGCTCGCGCCGCGGCGATATTGGCGGCTTCCGGCACCTCGTTCTGCAGCAGCAGAACCGCCGTTTGCGCCATCAGCTCGGTCGCCTCCGCAATGTCCTTTTCGCCGAGAGTGAGATTGCTGCCCGAGACGATCACCGCGCCATAGTCGCCGCTGTCGTCGAAAATCGCCACGCTCATGCCCGAGCCGGCGCCCGAAGCCACTCCCACGAAGCGCTGGTCGACGCCGTTGCGACCGAGATTGTCGAGAAGCGCGCGGCCGAAATCATCGTCGCCGACAGCTCCGATCATCGCCGCACGCACGCCGGCCCGCGCTGCCGATACCGCCTGGTTGCCGCCCTTGCCGCCGCATTTTGGATGCCAGGCATGACCGGTCACCGTTTCGCCCTTGCGCGGGCGATCGGCGGCTTCGACCATGATGTCGTAATGCAGGCTGCCGAATACGGTCACCAGCGGCGGGGAAGCCGTCATGTGCCCTTATCTTTCCGTTTCGACGTCACCGCAGACATGGTGCGGCCGAGATTGCGCTCCGCCGCCTGGTAGTCGCGTTGCGCGACCGCGACGAACAGCGCGTCGAGAATGTTGAGCTGGGCAATGCGGGCCGCTGCGTTCTCACCCATCAACGGCGAGCCTTGCGCGGTCGAGCAAAGCACGATGTCGGCGACGGCTGCCAATGGCGAGTTGTCATAGTTGGTGATGGCCAGCGTACGCGCGCCGCTTTTGCGCGCAAGTTGGATGGCGTCGATGACGGCGCTCGTGTTGCCGGAATGCGAGAAGCCGACAGCAATGTCGTCGGCGCCGAGCAGCGAGGCCGACATCAGCATCATGTGCGAATCGTCGTAGACAGAGGTGCGGATGCCGATGCGCAGGAATTTGTGCGAAACGTCGCGTGCGATCTGCGCCGAGCCGCCGACGCCGTAGAAATCGCGATTCCTGGCGCGGTAAAGCAGATCGGCGGCACGGTCGAAATCGTCCATGTCGAGGATGGCCAGCGTCTCCTCCAGCGCCTGGATAGAGGTGCGGAACACCTTCTGCACGATCTCGGCCGAACTGTCGTCCACCGACAGCTCCTGATGCATCTCGGCGGTCGGCAGGCGGCTGTATTCATAGACCGCCGTGCGAAAATCGCGATAGCCGGAAAAACCCAGCTTCTTGGCGATCTTGACCACCATCGCCTCCGAGACACCGGCCTCCTCGGCGATCTGCTTGAGCGGTATGGTCTCGTCGAAGCCGCGCCGTCCGAAGACGGTTTCAACCACCTTCGCCTCGAGCGGCGTCAGATGCGGCATCATCATGCGAATGCGCGGTCCTACTGCTTTCAGGTCCAGCCCGGTCAAGGTCATCCACGTCCCCTCGTCACGCGATCGATAAGCATCGCGGCGAGGATTATAAGGCCAGTTGCCAGGAGCTGATAGAAGGACTGCACGTTCATCAGCGTCAGGCCGTTGCGCATGCTGCCAAGGATGACGGCACCCAGGATGGTGCCGACGACGCTGCCCTTGCCGCCCATCAGCGAGGCACCGCCGATCGCCGCCGCTGCTATGGCGTCGAGCTCCCAGAGATTGCCCAGAATGGGTTCGGCCGCACCCAGCCGGCCGATCAGGATCTGCGCTGCAAGCGCTGCCAGCAGGCCCGAGATCATATAGGCGGCGATCTTGGTGCGGGCGATCGGCACGCCGGCTATGTAGGCCGCCTCCTCATTGCCGCCGACGGCGAGCAGATATTCGCCAAACGGCGTCTTCTTGAGGATGATCCAGGCAATCAGCGCGACCACGGCCACGATGATGACCGCCAACGGCAATCCGAACAGCGAGCCGTTGAAGATGGCACGGAAGCCGGCAGGCAGGCCGAGCACCGGATTGCCGCCGGTATAGATCAGCGCCAGCGCCCGGTAGGTGCTGAGCGTCCCCAGCGTGACGATGAAGGGCTGCAGCCCGACATAGGCAACCAGCACGCCGTTAAGCAGGCCGCAGGCGAGGCCGATGGCGAAGCCAGCGGCGATGGCCAGCGGAAACGGCACACCGGCAACCAGCATCGAGGCCGAGATGACCGCCGAAAGGGCTGCCGTCGGCCCGACGGACAGGTCGATGCCGCCCGAGATGATGACCAGCGTCATGCCCAACGCCAGGCAGGCATTGATGCTCGACTGCTGCAGGATGTTGATCAGGTTACGCTCGGCAAAAAAGCCGGGGACCAGCGCCCCGAAGACGGCAAGGATCACCACCAGGCCGATCAGCGTGCCGGCGTCGCGCACGGAAAACCGGTGCAGGAAATCTGCCCTTGGGCGCGCTGCTGTGTGTTGGCTTATATCGGTCATCCGCTGGTCCTGTCCGTTATGCACCGGCCCGATGGCCTTGCGCCTTGCCGGCCTCAATCTTCGTTTGGGGTATGGCGTGCGCGGCGATCGCGTGTTCGCTGAGACTTGCGCGGCCCAGTTCGGCGGCGACCGTGCCGTCGCGCATGACCAGCACGCGGTCGGCGAGCCGGATCACCTCGGGGAGTTCGGACGACACGACGATTACCGAATGGCCTTCGGCGGCGAGTTCCTCGATCAGGTGGTAGATCTCCGCCTTGGCGCCGACATCGATGCCGCGCGTCGGCTCGTCGAACAGAAGGATCCGCGTTCCCGCCGCCAGCCAGCGGCCGATGATCGCTTTCTGCTGGTTGCCGCCGCTGAACAGCCGAATTGGCCGGTCGAGCAGGAACGGCCTGAGATTGACTCGCTTCATCTTCTCGGCTGCGACGCGCTTCAGCCGGCGGTGGTCGATGAGGCCGCGCGGCGCGAACACGCCCATCGAGGCCAGCGCCATGTTGCTGGAGATCGACCGCAACGGCACGATGCCTTCGCGCTTGCGCTCCTCCGGCACCAGGCCGATGCCGGCCGCGATCGCGTCGCGCGGACTGGAAAGCTTTACCGCCTTGCCGTCGATCTCTATTGCGCCTGATGAGGCCCGGTCGGCGCCGGCCAGCAGCCGCAGCAGCTCGGTGCGGCCGGAGCCGACCAGTCCGGCAATGCCCAACACCTCGCCGCGATGCAGGTCGAACGAAACGTCACGGACCTTGGTTGCCGAGGCGAGGCCACGCACGCTCAGCCTGATCTCGGGGGAAGCATGCGAGCGGTGTTGTTCCTGGGCAAGCTCGCGGCCGACCATCATCGAAACGACGGCCTTTTCCGACACCTGCGCGAGATCGACGGTTTCGACCACAACGCCGTCGCGCATGACAGTGGCGCGCTCGCAGATGCCGAACACCTCGTCCAGCTTGTGCGAGACATAGATGACGGCGACACCGTCGCGTGCCAGACCGGCAATGACTTCCGCCAGCTGTTCGAACTCGCTCGGCGTGAGGCTCGACGTCGGCTCGTCCATCGCCACGATCCTGGCGCGGTCGAGCAGCGCCCGGGCGATCTCGACGATCTGCCGCTGCGCCACCTTCAGGCTGCCAAGCGGGGCTGCCGGATCGATGGTTGGGTCGATGGCGGCCAGCGCTTCCGCAGCGCGGCTTTCCTGCTCGCGCCGTGCGACGAAGACGCCGCCGCGCGTCAACGGATGGCCGAGAAACATGTTCTGGGCGACGCTGAGGCGTGGCACCTGCTGTAATTCCTGATGGATCATCGCCACGCCCGCGGCGCGTGCGGCGACCGGATTGTTCAGCATCACCGGCTTGCCGTCGATCAGCACGCTTCCCGCCGTCGGTCGGTAGACGCCTGACAGTATGCGCAGCAGCGTCGATTTGCCGGCGCCGTTTTCACCGAGCAGGCCATGGATCTCGCCGGCGCCGACCGAAAACGACACTTCGCTCAGCGCCCGCACAGCCGGAAACTCTTTGGAAATGCCCTCGAATTGCAGCCGCGCTGACATTGCTTCGGTTCTCCAGGCAAGGTGCCGACCCAAGGCCGGCACCTGCCGGCCCTGCTCTACTGGCCCGCTGCCGCGTCCTCGAGCAGCGCCTTGCGCACGGCGTCGCCGGCGCCAGAGTAACGGTCGGCATTGTCCTTGGTGATCAGCGCCTGCGGCGTGGCAACGACGCGCGGCAGCTTCTGCCCGGCCACCAGCCGCAGCGCCGATTCCAGCGCCACCTCGCCGGTCAGCACCGGGAACGAATCGACGGTGCCGGTCAGCTCGCCGGCGCGGATCGAGGCATAGGCGTCGGAGATGCCGTCGGTGCCGAAGACCGCAACCTTGTCCTGCAGCCCGGCAGCCTTGACCGCCTCGACGATGCCCAGCGCCATGCCGTCATTGTTGGCATAGAAGCCGATCAGGTCGGGGTGCTGCTGCAGGATGTTGGTGGCCGCGTCGTAGGAGGTCTGGCGATCCCAGTTACCGGGGACGCTGGCGACGACGTCGAACTTGCCGGCCTCGGTGATCGTTGTCTTGAAACCGTCGGTGCGCTGGACGGCGGCGTAGACGCCGGCCTGGCCTTCGACGATGGCGACCTTGCCGCCATCCGGCCGGTTCTTGATGAACCATTTGGCGACGCGCACGCCGTTGTCGCGCTGGACATTGCCGACATAGTGCTCGGCCTGCGGGATGACCGCGTCGTTGACGTTGACCACCGGCACATTGGCTGCCTTGGCCTGTTCCATGATCGGCTGCAGGTTGGAGTCGGTCTGCGGCGAAACGAGCAGCACGTTGTAGCCTTGCGTGACCAGGCCTTCGGCGATGGTGAGCTGGCCGAGCTGGTCGCCCTCGCTCTGCGCCGCCTGGTAGACCACGGGCACGCCGGTGCGGTCGCCGAACGACTTGTAGCCCTCTCCCAGCGAGCGCCAGTATTCGTTGGTCAGCGTCTTGGAGACCGCACCCGCCTTGGTGCCCTCGGGCAGCTTGGGGAAGGCCCCGAACTTGGCCTCGAGCTGCGACCAGTCGATGCGATCGTTCTCGGTGTCGGAATTGAGCGGCGCGAGGTCCGCGGAAAACGACGAGCCTATAGACAGCGCCATCAGGGCAGCGGTGGCGGTGGCAAGCAGAAATTTCATGGTCTTTCCTCCCTGGTTGAAAACGGTGATGGCGCCGGAGCTTCAGCTGTCCGGCCCGAGCATGGCTTCCTGGACGATGGCCTGCGAGGCGACCGCGTCCTGACGGTCGACGGCGGCTGACAGGCGATTGTCCTTTTCCAGCCGATCGACGACGCGCAGCATGCGCTTGACAGTCGCGATGTTGACTTCGCATTCGTGGACCGGGTCGAGCCCGGTCATGTCGGGGAACGTGTCGAAGTAGATGGCGCCGGCATAGCCGTCTCGACGGATCTGCCTGAGCAGCTCGATCGTCTGCAGCGTATGCACGGCCCCGACCATCAAGCCGTCGTCGCGCTTGGCGTAGCCGTCGTTGAGATGCACGCCGAGCAGCTTGCTGTGTCGCGCCACCAGCGCAGCGGCAAAGGCCGGCTGCTCGTCGGCGTAGAGCACATGGGCGAAATCGAGCGTCACGCCGAGATTGGGCAGGCCGATCTCGCGGATCGCCAGCAATGTCGTCGCCGCATCGGGCATCAGGCTGTAGGAGCGCGGCTCGTTGGGTTTGTATTCAAGGCTGATCTGACAGCCCGGATCATGCGCCGCTACTTCACGAATACCATCGATTTCGTGTTGCCAAACTGTTGCGTAGTCAGCCTGGAAGGCGTAGTCGAAGCCATCCTGCCCGAGCCACAAGGTCATCAGGCTGGCGCCGGCCTCGCGCGCGGCGTCAATGCCGGCCTTGGTCAGGTCGATAGCCTCGCGGCGAACGGAAGGATCCGGATTGGTGAAGGCGCCGAGCTTGAAAGCCGGGTTAGAGTAGTAGCGCATGGCGAAGCCATTGATCGAAAGCCCGAAATCGCTGAGTTTGCGTGCCATTTCCGCAGGCTTCTCATCGACATGGTCGGGAAAGTTGAGGTCAAGGTCGGTCAACTCCGCAACCTTCGCCGCACGTGCCGCCATTTGCAGCATGGACGGTTTGCCGACAAGATCGGGCCACTCGGACTGTGGCCGCGAGGCAAAGGAATTGAGGCGGGTGGCGAAACGATAGGCAGTCATCGGGGACCTTTCATTGTCATAACTTTACATGAGAACGATTATTTGTAAAGTTGTTAATAGGCCAATTGCGACCACGGGGGACAAGCAAGCGCGGCACTGTCACGCAAGTATCATGTTCGCGTCCTAGATCGCTTCTCCGAAAGCTTTCGCGGCATCCTTGATCCGACGCGGCGCTTTTTCGGGCCCCGGCAGCTTTGTCACAAAGAGGATTTCCATGAAAAACCTGCACCGAACCGCGTCCCTCGCCGTCGCGCTGGCGATGTTCACCGCATTGACTCCGGCCTTGGCAGAAAACGCCGCAACCGTCGGCGGCGTCAGCTTCGTCAACAAGGGCATGGTCGGTGTCGGCCGCATCCCGGCCAGCCAGAAGGACAAGTTCGGCGAGACGTTTGGCTCGGGCTCGGGCATGTCGATCGACGCTGCCGGCTGGACGCATGGCGCCGATGGCTACAAGGGCTCGTTATGGCTGTTGCCGGATCGCGGCTACAACGTCGTCGGTACCACCGATTACCGCCCGCGCCTCAACACGATCGCCCTCGAGTTCGCCCCGATCGCGCCGGGTGCGGCACCGGCCACCGGCCAGGAACAATCGGGCCTCAAGGCGACGCTTGCCGACACCACGCTTTTGACCGACGACAAGGGCGCCGACGCAACCGGCCTCGATCCGCTCAACGGCGTGCGTGCCGCGACCGACGACATGCCGATCCTGCCCGAAGCCAACGGCAAGCTCGCGCTCGATAACGAAGCGATCGTACGGCTGCCCGACGGCACGATGTTCATCTCGGACGAATACGGTCCGAACATCTACCGCTTCTCCGCCGATGGGCGTCTGATGTCGGCAACACAGCCGCCGGCGGCGCTTGTCCCGATGCGTCACGGGACGCCAAACTTTGCTTCCGACAATCCGGGACCTGGCGCGGCAGACCCAGATCCGAAGGATCCCGAAACCGGCCGTCAGAACAACCAGGGCCTCGAAGGCATGGCGCTGACGGCGGACGGGAAGTTCCTGATTGCCGTGCTGCAGTCGGCCCCAAGGCAGGATGGCGGCGATTCCGCCTCGACGCGCCAGAACACGCGCGCGCTGGTCTACGATGCCTCGGATCCCGGCCAGCTCAAGCTCGCGCATGAATATGTCGTGCCGCTGCCGGTGTTCACCGATGCCAAGGGCAAAACCAAGATCGCCGCGCAGAGCGAAATCGTGGCGCTGTCGGACAAGACCTTCCTGATGCTGGCGCGCGACAGCGGCAATGGCCAGGGGCTGAAGGGCGACACTTCGCTCCATCGCGAGATCAGCGTCGTCGATGTGTCGGCGGCAACCGATATCGCCGGCACAGAGTTCGACAAGGACAAGCCACTGGCACCCAAGGGTGAGCTCGATCCATCGGTGACGCCGGCCAAGCTGACGCCGTTCATCGACATCAACGACAAGACCGAGCTCGGCCGCTTCGGGTTGCACAATGGCGCGCCCAACGACCGCAACAACCTTTCGGAGAAATGGGAGGCGATGTCGGTGGTGAGCGTCCTCGATCCAAAGCTGCCCGACGACTATTTCCTGTTCGTCGCCAATGACAATGACTTCCTCACGCAGGACGGCTTCCAGGTCGGCGCGGCCTACAAGGCCGAGGATGGCGCCGATGTCGACACCATGTTCCTGGTCTATCAGGTCACGCTCCCAGGCCTCGCCAAGAAGTAGCGGCACCCATACAGGCGGACGCGCCGAACGCGTCCGCCTGAACTGGCGCGATTGAGCGGTCGTGCCCTTCAGTTGCGGCTCGCCCGCGCAAGGACGGTGTCCTAGTGCGTTGCAAAACCTGCGACTGACGATCCAGTCGAAGGCACTTACCTCAACATCTCCGCGTCCTTTGGCACGCCGACATCGATCGGCTCGGCCGTCCTGTTCGACACGGCGGCGATCTTCCCGGCGGCCGACAGGTTCGGGCGCACGAAGACCGGCGCGACGCCGTCGACGCGGCTGTAGAGATCGATAATGTCCTGGTTCATGAAGCGCACACAGCCGGAGGAAGCGTTCTTCCCAATGGAATCCCACTCCGGCGTGCCGTGCAGCCTATACATCGTGTCCTTGCCGTCGCGGAAGAGATACAGCGCGCGGGCGCCAAGCGGGCTCTGCGGGCCGGGCGGCATGCCGTCCTTGTATTTCGCCAGTTCCGGCCGGCGTTGGATCATTTCCGGCGGCGGCGTCCAGACCGGCCACTTCTTCCTCACCTGAACCACGGCGCTGCCGGTCCATCCGAAACCGGCCTTGCCGAGGCTGACGCCATAGCGAATTGCCTTGCCGCCGTCGCGCACCAGATAGAGGAAGTGCTCGGAAGTATCGACGACGATCGTGCCGGGTTTTTCTCCAGTCGGGTCGGCCACGATTTGGCGCACGAATTTCGGATCGACCTTGGCTACCGGGATTGCCGGCAGTTGATAGCCCTCGTCGATGCGCGCGGCATACATGCTTGCGGCATCGCCGAGCGCCGGATCGCTTGGTGCCGCGGGCACCGGCGGCGCCGCCACGTCCGTCGTGGTGCACGACGAAAGAGCCACGGAGGCCGCGCCCAGAGCGGATGCACCAAGAAAGGCGCGCCGGTTCAGGCGCTCAAAAAACAACGGAATATCGGACATGAGCCCCCCGGCTTACCCATGAGACCCAGGAAAATGCGGCCCCACGCGTGCGGGATCAATATACGATTCCGGAAGGTTTGAGAAATGCTTAGACCAAGGCACGCCAGGCGGAATTTACAGCGCCGCATCGACCTCTCCCGTTAAATCGGCAATCATTGCGGACTCAAGACAAGTCTTCGCCGAGTTGCCTGCCATGGACGACAACATGCCCGCGCGCCGGCAGACCGGCGACCTCACCAGTGGACCTATCCCGCGCACCCTTTTGCTGTTTGCCCTGCCGGTGCTCGGCTCCAATGTGCTGCAGTCGCTCAACGGCTCGATCAATGCCGTGTGGGTCGGCCGTTTCCTCGGTGAAGCGGCGCTGACCGCCACGTCCAATGCCAACCTCGTACTGTTTCTCATCCTCGGCACCGTGTTCGGCATCGGCATGGCGGCGACCATCCTGGTCGCGCAATCCGTCGGCGCTCGTGACCTGCCCGAAGCCCGGCGCATCGTCGGCACCAGCGCCACCTTCTTCTTCCTCGTCTCGGTGGTGTTCGCGGTCTGCGGCTGGATCTGGGTCGATGCGATCCTCGATGCGCTCGGCACGCCGGCCGACGCGTTGCCGCTGGCGCGCTCCTATCTGCGCATCATCTTCCTGGCCGTGCCGATGATGAACCTGCTGTCCTTCGTCATGACGGTGCTGCGCGGCGCCGGCGATTCGCGCACGCCTTTCCTGTTCATGGCGCTGGCCGTCGTGCTCGACGTCGTTTTGAACCCGTTGCTCATCCTGGGCATCGGCCCGTTCCCCGAACTCGGCATCGCCGGCTCGGCCACCTCGACGCTGATCGGCCAGACGGTAAGCGTGGTTGCCATCCTGATCGTGCTTTATGCGCGCAAGCACCCGCTGCGGCTGGCCGGCCCTAATCTCGCTCTGCTGCGGCCGGACCCGGCGCTGCTGCGCATCGTCGTCTTCAAGGGCGTGCCGATGGGCCTGCAGATGATCGTCGTTTCGGCCGCGGCGCTGACGGTGATGGGCATGGTCAACTCGTACGGCTCGCAGGTTGCAGCTGCCTACGGCATAGCCGCACAGCTCTGGACCTATATCCAGATGCCGGCGCTCGCCATCGGCGCCGCGGTGTCGTCCATGGCGGCGCAAAATGTCGGCGCCAGGCGCTGGGACCGGATTGGACGCATCGCCACCTCCGGCGTCGGCTTCAACCTTGTGCTCACCGGGATGCTCGTCGCGCTGCTGTTCGTATTCGATCGCGCGGTGCTCAGCCTCTTCCTTGGCAGCGACAGTGCAGCACTCGACATCGCCACTCACATCAACAAGATCGCGTCGTGGTCCTTCATCCTGTTCGGCATCACCATCGTGCTCTTCGCCACCGTGCGTGCCACCGGCGCGGTGATGCCGCCGCTGATCATCCTGGTGATCTCGGTGCTGCTGGTGCGCACCAGCTTCGCCTATTTCTTCCGAAGCGTGATCGGCGAGGAAGCTCTGTGGTGGAGCTTTCCGGCTGGCTCTATAACCTCGCTCGTGCTGGCCGCGGCCTATTATCGCTTCGGCCGCTGGCGCAGCCTGCACATGATCGAGAGCCGGCCGGCTGCCGGCGAACCGCCGGATACCGGCCTCGGCGTACCGCGCCAGCGCGCGCACCTTTCGCCCGAGACACCGAACGGCTGAAAGGTCGGCTCAGCGCGCGTATTTCGCGCCAAACCCGAGAGCGACCAGGGAAAAGACGACAATCATGCCGGCAAAGGCCAGGCTTGCCACGGTCGCACCTGTCACCGTCGACAGAACGCCGATGCCGATGACCGGCAGCGCGTTGCCGCAAAAACAGCAGATGAAGAAGGCCGAGACGACTTCGGCGCGCCGGTCCGCCGGCGCGATCTCGTTCACCACTTGCAAGCCGCCGCGATAGCCGAGCGCTGCCGCCACGCCGCACAAGGCGGTCCCGGCAATCATTATGGCCATCGAGGCGAAGACCTGCGCCGCAACAATCAGCGCGACGGTTGGGATCATCAGCGCAAGCGCTGCGAACATCGCAGCTCGGCTCGAAAGACGTGCCGTCACCACAATGGTGGCGGCCGTCACGATCGCCAATTCAAAGAACAGAGCGCCGGCTTCAGCATGGTTGGTTACCTGCAGCTGCTGCGCCAAAATGCTCGGTGCGAGTGCTGCATAAAAGCCGACCAGCGCCATTGCGCCAAAGCCGGTCACCGCCGGCGCAACGAAACTTGCGCGGATGGCATCGGGCACGGAAAGCCGCGGCCGCATCGAAACGTCAGCCAGTTTCCCCGGCCGCGAAACGGTTTCCCGCGTGCGCCAGACCAGCAGGGTTACAGTCGCGAGCATCGCCAGGTAGACGACGAATGTCAGCCTGAGCGGCCAAGGCGCGTATTCGGCGAGCAACCCGGCCCCCAGCGCACCGAGGCCGAGGCCGAGAAAATTGGTGCTGGTGGCAATCGTCGCCGCCTGTGACTTGTCGTCGGTCGGGAGCAATTCGGCGAGCCAGGCGGTGCCGGTGCCCGCGCCGACGCCGATTCCCAGTCCGCTCAGAATTCGGGCGATGTCGAGCCAGGCGACATTTTCGGCGAACAGGAAAACCACCGCGCTGACGACGGCCACCGCCATCCCGGCCAATGCCATTGGACGGCGCCCGATGACATCGGACACACGCCCTAACGTCAGAAGCGCTGCCAGATTGCCGATGACATAGACGGCGTAGACCAGCGTCAAAGTGATCTGCGAGAAGCCGAAGACCTGCTTGTAGATGATGTAAAGTGGCGTCAGCGCCGTGCTGCCGGCGAAAAGAGCCGCAATCATGGCGGCCACGGCGGCCGCCGCAGCGCGGCCGCCGAGTTCGTGATCGCGCGTCATGACTTGAGCGTGAGCTGTCATTTTTTCGACCTTTTGCTGTTCGGGATCTGACATCCTAACGCCTTTTTCGCGTCAGCCGTTCCCCCTCCCCGGCTTGCTCCTGACAAGTTTGGCAGCTTTGCCGATGGCGCTGAGCGAGATCCTCTTTTAACTTCAGCGGATTGTCAGGGGAGATTCATGGGCAAGGGACGAGTCGAGGCATTCACCGATGGCGTGGTCGCCATCATCATCACCATCATGGTGCTGGAATTGAAGGTGCCGCATGGCGAGGATTTTTCCGCGCTGGCACCACTCTGGCCGATCTTCCTCAGCTATGTGCTGTCCTTCATCAATGTCGGCATCTACTGGAACAATTTGCACAACATGTTCCATACCGTGCAGCGGGTCGACGGCCGCGTGCTGTGGGCGAACCTCAACCTGCTGTTCTGGCTATCGCTGATGCCGGCGACGACAGCCTTCATGGGTGAGAACCATTTCGCGCCGGTGCCGGTTGCCGTCTATGGCGTCGACCTGGCGCTCTGCGCCATCGGCTTCAACATCCTCACCATGGCCCTGCATCGACTGCACGGCAACGAGACTCTCTTCGCCAGGGCGTTGGGCAATGACCTCAAGGGAAAGATCTCGCTGGTCCTCTATCTTTCCGCCATCGCGCTGACCTTCGTCAATCACTGGATCGGTGTCTCGATCTATGTCCTGGTGGCGATGATCTGGTTCGTGCCGGACAGGCGCTTCGAGCGGCTGATCGAGAAATAGGCCCGTCTAGCCCCGCATTTCTTTCAGCTTTTCCGCTACCGAAGCGGCAAGGTCGGCGTAGCGCTCCTCCAGCCGCTCGGCCGCTTTGATCACTGAAAAATCATGGCCGAATTTTTCCAGCGCCATGCGCAGCTTTTCGACGAATTCGGCCTGTTTTTCTAGCGCCGAAAACAGCGTCCTCACCTGCGCTTCGCTGATGTCGGGATTGGCGAGCATCTGCGGCACCTCGCGGCTCATCTGGTCGCCGGTGGCGGTCTGTTCTTTCAGGATCTCGATCCAGTCGGTCAATCGTCAGGTCTCCTTTTTCGATATCAGCATGCGCAGCGCCCGCCGGTGCGGTCAACCCGAAGATGCCGGCACCGGCTTGCGCGAGCCTCTTTCCGCGCTAAGTTCGCCGCGGCCAGAACAGGAGAAAATCATGACCACCGACGCCGAGATCCAGACCGCCCTGCCCGCACTTGCCTCCGGCAACGTCGCCGTCATTACCGGCGCGGCCAGCGGCATCGGCCTTGCCGCCGCCAAACGGCTGGCGGCGATGGGCATGAAGATCGCGCTGGCCGATATCGGCGGCGCACGCCTTGATGAGGCCCGGCGCGCCGTCGCCGCCATCGCCGGCGACAGCGCCGTGATTGCCATTGCCATCGATGTTTCGAAAGCCGACGAGCTCGACCGCCTCGCCGAAAGGACATCCGGCACTTTCGGCGACGTGTCGCTGCTGATGAACAATGCCGGCGTCGGCAACAACCCCGGCAAGCCCTGGGAGAACCGTGACGCCTGGAAGCGACTGCTGGACATCAATTTCTGGGGTGTCGTGCATGGCGTAGAGGCGTTCGCGCCACGCATGCTGGCGGCGGGAAAGCCCGGCCTGATCGTCAACACCGGCTCCAAGCAAGGCATTACCACGCCGCCCGGCAACCTCGCCTACAACGTCTCCAAGGCTGGCGTGAAGACCTATACCGAGGGCCTTGCACACGCGCTGCGCAACGAGCCGGGCGCCAGTGTCGCGGCGCATCTGCTTATCCCCGGGTTCACTTTTACCGGCCTGACCGAAGGTGCGACCGAAAAGCCGGCCGGCGCCTGGACCGGCGAGCAGGTCATCGACTTCATGCTGGCCTCGCTCTTGCGCGGCGATTTCTACATGCTGTGCCCCGACAACGAGGCGACCCGGCCCATGGACGAAAAGCGCATGGCCTGGGCGATCGGCGACATCATTGAGAACCGTCCTGCTCTGTCGCGCTGGCATCCGGACTACAAGGATGCTTTCGCGGCATTCATGACACGCAGCGCATGATCCCGAACCGAAGATCACCGTAGCAAAGAATCGGGTCCGATCTTCGCAGGTATGCGCCGGACCTTTATATCACGCCGCTGCGTGCTTCTTCGTGTTCCGCTTCTTCGCCATGGCTTTCTCGGCTGCCAACTCGGCAAGCTTCTGATCATGCCGCTTCGCTGCCTGTTCGCATTTCTTGCGGATCTCTTCGACTTCGGTCTCAGTCAGGTGTTCGATACCGATGAAGGTGTTCTGGGCTGTGCTGACCCGGATCAATTCGTCGAGCTTCGCCTGGATCGCGGCGCCATCGCGGTTCTGGGTGTTCTGAATGAGAAACACCATCAGGAAGGTGACGACCGTCGTGCCGGTGTTGATGACGAGCTGCCAGGTGTCCGAAAAGCCGAACATCGGCCCGCTTGCCGCCCAGGCGACGATGATCAGGAAACAGACGGCAAACGTCGGCGGCAGGCCGGCAAAATGGGCGACGTTGTTGGCGATCCTGGTGAAAAGCTTCTCAATCATTCAACCTCCCTCAGCAGCCGGGCGACGAACCCGGACGGAAGCCGAGTTCATTGTGTCTGCAGAAACAGTTGGCAGCCGCTCCTGGTTCCCTCGCGGCGGAAGGTCGCGGGTACATTGTTGGAGGAGCAGATCGCGTAGGCCGTCGGACCGCTTGCAGATAGCCCGAACTCAGGCGGCGTCGTTTTCCCAGCGGTCGAGGAAAGCCTCGATGGGCAAGGCCTGCATGTCGGGGACTGCCCTGGCCAGTTTCTCGACCGGCCAGTCCCACCAGGCAAGACGTTCGATCCGGGCCGCAGTTCCCGCGCTGAAGCGCTGCCGCAATGGCCTGGCCGGAACGCCGGCGACGATTGCATAGGCCGGCAGGTCTCGCGTCACCACCGCGTTGGCACCGACGATCGCGCCGTTGCCGATCACTATGCCAGGCATGATCACGGCGCCATGGCCGATCCAGACATCATGGCCGATGCTGACGGCTCTCGCCCGCCGCCGGTCGCGGAATGCCTGATCGACACCCAGCCAGCGGAAGTACTCGTTGGGCCGATAGCTGATCTTGTGCTGCGTCAGCCGCTCGACCGGATGCTCCAGCGCATTGATGCGGCTGTTGGCGGCGATCGAGCAGAATTTGCCGATCGTCGTATAGATCGCCTCGGCGTGGCGCTCGAAGTAGGAGAAGTCGCCAACTATGACTTCACGTAAGATGACGCGCTCGCCGATCGACGCATAGCGTCCAAGCTTGCACGCCTTCAGCTCCGCCGTCGGATGGATGCGCGGCTCGGGATCTTTCAGGACAAGGTGTTCGGGACGGTCCATGCGCGCGCTTTACGCCCGCGCGCATAGTCTCGCAAGCCGAGTGCAGCGCCGCGCATCCGTTTGGACGCGCCAAGGACCCTGTAGCACCTTAAGTCTCTATTTCGGCTTGCCGCCGGTCCACACCACGTTCTGGCCGTAGAGCGGCACGGTGGTGACCGACATTTTTGCCGAGCCATCCTGCACCTGGCGCGAATGCGACAGGTAGATCAGCGTCTCGTTGGCCTTGTCGTAGATGCGGTTCACCACCTGCTTTTTCCAGATCAGGCTGATGCCTTGCTTGAACACCTCCTCGCCGGCCTCGCTCAAGTCGATGTCGCCAATGGTGATCGGCCCGGTCTGGCGGCAGGAGACCGAGGAATCGGACGGGTCCTCGAACCAGTTGCCTTTCTGCAGGCGGTCGATCACGCCACGGTCGAAATAGGAGACGTGGCAGGTCACGCCCTCGACCTTCGGATCCTTGATCGCCTCGACGATGATATCGTTGCCGAGCCAATCGACGCCGACCTTGCCGACTTCCTCGGCGGCGGCGGCCGCGCCGGCGCCAATGACAAGGCATGCGGCTAACGCGCCGCCAATCAGTTTTCGCAAAGAGGCCTCCTGCGGTTCGAATTTTGCCGACCTCAGGTGGGACGAACGGCAGCGCTTTGCAAGCAGATCGCCTCCCACAGGATTGCCGGTTGCGGCAACGCGACATCTTTGCGTCGGCGCGACCGAACCGCTAAGAGTGTTCGCCAAGCCAGGGCCTTCACGGCGCCAACCCGGCGCCCGATGGAATAACGACGGACTTTCACTGATGATGCGTTCAATTCTGGTCGGTATTCTCGTCCTGATGGCCGCCGGAATCGGCTGGCTCACCTTCGACTGGTACCGCGGACATTATGGCGGCGAGCCGTTCGGAGCACCGTTCACGCTGGTCGACCAGAAGGGCGCGCCGGTCACCGAAGCCGCGTTTCGCGGCCACCCCAGCGTCGTCTTCTTCGGCTTCACGCACTGTCCGGAAATCTGCCCGACCACGCTTTTCGAGTTGGCCGGCTGGCTGAAGACGATGGGCGACGACGGCAAGAACCTGCGTGCCTATTTCGTTACGGTCGACCCGGAGCGCGATACGCCCGAAATCATGAACACCTATGTCAGCAATTTCTCCGATCGCATCCTCGGCATATCAGGCGATCCGGACAAGGTCCACGCCATGGCCAAGTCCTTCGGCATCTACTGGAAGAAAGTCGACACGAACGACGGCGACTACACGATGGACCACACTGCTTCGGTGCTGCTGCTCAACGCCAAGGGCGATTTCGCCGGCACCATTGCCTATGGCGAAAACCCGGATGCCGCCATCGCCAAGCTCAAACGGCTGGCGGCGGAAGGTTGACACATCCGGTAATGACGCAGACGCGTTTGTATTTCACCGCGGGCAAGATCGAGGCTGATCGCATCTTCGCGGCGCTCGGTGCGGCATTCGACGATGACGGCCTGCCGATTGCGGTGCTCGAGGTCGACGAGGACCGCGACATCCACGAAGTATCGCTCTATGCCGACGACGACGTCGATGCGGTCGAGGCGCGGCTTAGGGACATCCTTGCCGGACTGTCGCTGTCGAAACCGATAGCGCGCGAAGCGCTGCCCGACATCGACTGGGTGGCGCGCTCGCTGGAGGGATTGAAGCCGGTGCGGGCCGGGCGCTTCTTCGTCCATGGCGCGCATGACCGCAGGAAGCGACACAGCGGCGAACTCGCGATCGAGATCGAGGCCGGCCTTGCCTTCGGTACCGGCCATCACGGCACCACCGCCGGCTGCCTCGAAATGCTGGAGCAGGTCATACGGCGCGAGCATCCGCGCAACGCGCTTGACCTTGGCACCGGCAGCGCGGTGCTCGCCATCGCGGTGGCCAAGCTCGCGCATATACCGGTGCTGGCGACCGACATCGACCCGGTCGCCGTCAAGGTGGCCGCCGCCAATGCACGGCTGAACCACGTCAAGGGGCTCATTGAAACGGTGGCGGCGCCCGGTTTTCATCATCCGATCTTTGCCGCGCGTGCGCCCTTCGACCTGATCGTCGCCAACATATTGGCGCGGCCGCTGATCCGTCTGGCGCCGCAAATGGCCGGACATATCGCGCTCGGTGGCTCGATCGTTTTGTCGGGCATCCTCGAGCGCCAGCGCGATGCGGTAATCGCGGCCTATGTCGGCCAGAAATTCCGGCACGTCCGCACCTTGCACCGCGAGGGCTGGGTGACGATTCACCTCAAGCGCTGAGGCGCAGCGCCTTCAACGCAAGCCGGAATCAGCTCGGACCTAGCGCGAGTTCGCCGCTTTCTTCAGCTGTTCGCGATCGTAGCCGTGAGCTTTCAGCGTTTCGTCGTCAAAGCCAAGCAGAACGCCGCTCACATACCGGCTCGCCTCGCGCTGGCGAGCTTCGATCAGCGCTTTCACAGCGTTTCTGAAAAATCCGCGTCTAGGTGAAATCGTGGACATGACGGTCTCCTTTGCAGGGCAACAGGACTCTTTCCTCCACGTGAAGAAGGTAAGCCTTGCTGACGCTTTTTGAAATCGCCGATTCTGCATGGCCTCCATGCGCAAAGAGACACGCAGCAACCGGGAATGATCGTTCCGAAAATCGATTCCGATTTTCGAGGTCATGCGCTACGGTCGCGCCAGCATTCGAGGAGAGCCGACATGTTCCAGACCTTCGATTCCGCCGGCGATCCGGCCGTTGGCAAGCCGCGCGTGGCAATGCTGCGCCAATGGTTGGCGGCGAACGGGCTGGATGGCTTCATTGTGCCCCGTGCCGACGAGCACCAGGGCGAATATGTCGCCGATCGCTCGGCACGGCTGAAATGGCTGACCGGCTTCAGCGGCTCGGCCGGCGTCGCCATTGTGCTTGGCGAGCGCGCCGTCATGTTTGTCGACGGGCGCTACACGCTGCAGGTGCGCCAGGAGGTCGATCTCGACATCTTTTCGATCGAGAGCCTTGTCGACAACCCGCCGGCCAACTGGATCAAAGACAATCTCGGCAAGGGCGTGCGGTTGGGCTTCGATCCGTGGCTCCATACGATCAGCGACGTCACGGCGCTGAAAGCCTCGGCCGAGAAGTCCGGCGCGACCTTGGTGCCGCTCGAACAAAATCCTATCGACGCCGTCTGGCAAGATCAGCCCGGGCCGCCATTGGCGCCGGTCGAGATCCACCCGATCGGCTTTGCCGGCGAACTGGCCAAGGACAAGCTGGTGCGGCTCGCGGCAGCCATCGAGAAGGACGGCGCCACCCATGCCGTGCTGACCGACCCCTCCTCCATTGCCTGGGCGTTCGACATCCGTGGCGGCGACGTACCGCACACACCGCTGGCGCTCGGCTTTGCCGTGCTGGCCGCCGACGGCTCGCATCTGCTTTTCATGGACCAGCGCAAGTTTTCGCGCACTGTCGCGGCCTACCTGACGCAGCTCGCCGAATTGCACGACCCAGGTGAATTCGAAACGGCAATCGTCACCCAGGCCAAGAGCGGTGCAAAAATCGCGCTGGACCCGGTTCTAGCGGCGGACAAGCTCAGGATGCTGGTCGAGGATAATGGCGGCACCGTCATTGCCGTGCCCGATCCGGCCCGCATTCCACGCGCAACAAAGAACAAAGCTGAGATCGCCGGCGCACGCGCCGCACATCGCCGCGACGGCGCCGCGGTCGCCAAGCTGCTGTGCTGGCTCGACCGCCAGAAGCCCGGCACGCTCGACGAAATCGCCGTTGTCACCAGGCTTGAGGAGACGCGCCGCCAGACCGGCGAAGAAACGCAGATGCCGCTGCGCGACGTATCGTTCGATACCATCTCCGGCGCTGGTCCTAACGGCGCCATCATGCACTACCGCGTCTCCCGCGCCACCAATCGCAAGCTGGGGGATGGCGAGCTGTTCCTGCTCGATTCCGGCGGGCAGTACCAGGACGGCACCACCGACATTACCCGCACGGTTCCGATTGGCGCGCCAACCGAGGAGATGCGCGAGCGCTTCACGCTGGTGCTGAAAGGCATGATCGGCATCTCCATGCTGCGCTTCCCCCAGGGCACGCGCGGCTCCGAAATCGATGCAGTGGCGCGCCTGGCGCTATGGAGACACGGCTGCGATTTCGCCCATGGCACCGGGCACGGTGTCGGCTCCTATCTTGCCGTGCATGAGGGCCCGCAGCGTATCGCCAAGACCGGTACCGAGAAGCTGCTGGCCGGCATGATCGTCTCCAACGAGCCCGGCTATTACAAGGAAGGTTCCTACGGCATCCGCATCGAGAACTTGATTCTGGTGACACCGGCCGAGGCAATCGAGGGCGGCGACATCGCCATGCACGGCTTCGAGACACTGACGCTGGCGCCGATCGATAAGCGGCTGGTCCGATCGGACCTTTTAACCCGCGACGAGTTGCATTGGCTTGACGAATACCATGCGCGCGTACTGGCCGAGATCGGACCGATGCTCGACGGCGAAACGCTGGCCTGGCTGGAAAAGGCAACCGCGCCGCTGCCGCACGACTTCAAGCAATAGCCGCGGCGGCAACGCCGGTTGACAGGCTTTGCTCCGCAAGCAGTCCCTGCAAAGCGGTGACGTTGGGAGAACCGGCTCCCTTGCGCCAGAACAACACTGTGACGGCATTGTCTTCGTCAGCGGGCAGTTCGTGCAGCTTTAGCCAGCGGCTTTCCGGAAAACCCGAAAGCACGCTTTTCGGCATCAGCGCTATGCCCATGCCAGCCACCACGCAACCAAGGATGGCATGGTATGAGCCAAGCTCGATGGTTTTCTCGGCCATGAACCCTCTGCGCGCATACCATTGTTCCAGCCGCTTGCGGTGCGGACAGCCGTGCTCGAAGGCTATCATGGTTTTGGGCATGTCCAGGTGGTCTTCGACCGAAACGCGCGATGCCGCCGAGACAATGACCAGCTGCTCGTGGAATGCGGGCAGCTTTTCGAACGGAACGTCAGCGATCGGCTCGGCGGCGAAGGCTGCATCGAGTTCGCCGGCAAGCATGGCGGTCGCGAGAACCTGCGGATTGCCGGTGCGCAACTGGATTTCCACTTCGGGATGCCGTGCATGGTATTCGGCGAGCAGACTTGGAAGCCGTGCCGCGGCGGTGCTCTCCATGGCACCTAGGCGAAGAGTGCCGCGCGGGCGTGGATCGAGCATCGCCGTTCGCGCCTCCTCCGCAAGCGCCAGCAGCCGATCCGCATAGCCGACCAATCTGTGACCGGCCGGCGATACGTGCAGGCGCTTGCCCTCCCGGATAAACAGCTGCACGCCGAGATCCTCCTCGAGCTGCCGGATGCGTGTGGTCACGTTCGACTGCACGCGAAACAGTTTTTCCGCCGCCCTGGTGATTCCGCCCTCGCGCACCACCGTGCGGAAGATGCGCAGATCGGCCAAATCCATACATCTCTCCTGGAGAACATAACGATCTTAATTATTCATTTTAACTGATTATGCCTTTCCCGTAAATCGCCGGTGTAGCTGCCGATCAACACGGCAAACCAGGGGAGATGGAAATGTCGCGTGAGCCCTTCGGCATCCAGCCGATCGATCTAAGCGCATTGACGCCGAAGCAGCGCGAAGCGCTCTATAGCGACGCCGTGCGTCGCGCCCACCAGGAGAGAGCGGAGGCGATCCGGCTGAGCCTGTCGCGGGTCGGCGCGGCAATAGTCGCTGCGGTAAGGCGCATGTGTGCTCTCGCCGTCAAGGCAAAAGTCGATCAGCCGACGAGCTGCCGCGCGAGGATCAGCACGGCAGCACCCGCCAGGAACATCGCCATCAGGCCGCCGCGCAGTGAGACCAAGGCGGCAACGATCAAGGCTGCCCATTCCGCCGGCCCGGCGCTGAGCGCCGCCGGCGCCACCAGCGTGGTCAGCACCGCCGCCGGCACGGCGCTGAGCCCGGCTTCGACGCGCGGATGGATATGATCGAAGCGGGAGATCACCAGATGACCGCCGATGCGGGTCAGATAGGTCGCGATCGAAGCGGCGATGATGATCCACAAGGTCGTGCTCATGGCCGTGCCTCCACGCCGCTGTGGCGGGGCGGCAGGATGACGGCGAGCAGCACGCCCGCCAGCGCACCTATGGAGACATGCCAGGGCGAGCCGACCGTTTTGTATGCAATGATGGAGGCGGCAGCGCTGGCGACGACCACCGGCAGCCACAGAGGCCGCTTGCGGAAGCTCATGACCAGGCCGAGAAAATAGATCGGCAGCAGGAAATCGATGCCCAACGCATCGGTGTCGGGAATAAGCTTGCCGAACATCGCGCCGAGCGCGCTTTCGATGATCCAGAACAAATAGACCGGCAGCCCAAGCCCCATATACCAGGTGAACCCGACGGTCTCGCCGGCCTCAGCCTTGCGCTCGGCCACCGCGAACTGCGGATCGGTCAGCACAAAATAGCCTATCGCCTGCTGCACCAGTGGCCAATGCGCAATGCGCCGGCCGATGCCAGCCGAATAGAGCACATGGCGAAAATTCACCGCGAAGATCGACAGCACGATCAGCCACGGCGCGACATGCTGGCCGAACAGCTCGATGCCGACCATCTGGCTGGCGCCGCCGAACACCGTTGCGCTCATCAGGAACGCTTCGAGCACGGAAAACCCGTTGTCGACCGCGAGCGCCCCGAACAGCAACGCAAACGGCGCCGACGCCACCACGACGGGCATGCTGAGCCGCACGCCGTCCCAGAAATCGCTTTTCGCACTGTTTTCGGAGATTGCTTCCGCCGACATCGACCGCTCCTCGGGAAGCGCCTATGTAGGGAGGGCGGCGCGGCTTGTCACACCAATTCGCTTGAGGCAAACGATCAGCGGAAATGACAGCTGAAGGTCGCGCAAACGCGCTTCCGTGCCTAGCGCGGCGAAGCCTTGCCTTCGATCGCCCTGCCCCAGTCAAGCAGCGGTTTAGCCCGCATGACGAAGTCGACGAGTTCGTCGACCAATCCAGCTCCGTAGATATCCGCCGGCTCGATTGCGTGCCGGACGGCAAAATGCCGGTTGCGGATCGCGGCAGCGAGATCGGGCTCGGCGATATGCTCGAAGCCGCGCGGCGTGCGCTTCATGCAGCCGTCCGGGTCGAATTCGAGGCCGTTCTTCTTCAGCGCCGCAACGAGGGTACGGAATTCAGCGGGCCGCTTCGCGATCGCGTTGCGCAGCGCCAGCAATAGCTCCGGTCCAGGCTGCCACCAGGCAACGGCGGCAAAGCAGCGCTCCAGCCCGATATGGACGTAAAACACGCCCTGTTCCATCTTGGTGCCGTCAGGCGAAAGGATCGCCGACAAATGCCGGTTATAAGGCCGTTTGTCCTTGGCGAAACGCACGTCGCGATTAATCCGGAACAGCGACTTCTTGCGGTCGCCGCGCAGGCCGAGCCCCGCGGCCGTGAAGCGCTCGGAGAGCGTCTCGACCAGATCGCCGAAGGGATCGCGCAGGTCGCGTTCGAAAAGGTCGCGGTTCTCTAAAAACCACTCCCGGCTCTGATGAAAATCCAGCGCCTTGAGGAAGGGAATGGCCTTTTGCCCAAAACCGTTGAACGCAGCCGCCATCACCCGCCCTTGCCAATCCGCTGCAGCCAGGTGTCCTCGTCGATCACCTCGATGCCGAATTTGGTCGCATCCTTCAGCTTGGAACCGGCGCCTGGCCCTGCCACCAGAAGATCGGTCTTCGCGGAAACCGAGCCGGCGACCTTCGCGCCGAGACGTTCGGCCATCGCCTTGGCCTCCGGGCGCGTCATCTTTTCCAGCGTGCCTGTAAACACGATTGTCTTGCCGGCGACCGCACTATCGGCTGAGACGTTCACAATGTACGGCTTCGGGTGGACCTGTGTGAGCAGCGCTTCAAGTACGGCGTCGTTGCGTTCATTGCCGAAGAAATCGCGAAGGGCGCCTATCACCGTATCGCCGATGCCGTTGATCGAAGGAAAAACGGTGTGTGGATCGGCTGCCGCTGCTGTCTCCTTGCCAATGCGGATCAACTCCTCGATCGTCGAGAAGGTTCGGGCGAGCACAACGGCCGTCGTTTCGCCGATATGGCGGATGCCCAGCGCAAAGATGAAGCGATCAAGTTCGGGTTCGCGGCGGGCGTCGATGGCAGCGAAGAGCTTGTCGAGGCCGTCATAGTTGCGTTCCTCGACGCTGCGTACATTCTTGCGCGTTTTGCCCGATGCGGCGTCGCGCTGCCTGGCCTGCTCCTCCCGTCGCTCCGCCAGCGCCTTGGTGACGGCGGGACGGCGGTCCCGGAGCGTGAAGATATCGGCGGCAGTTTTGACCAACCCGGCATTGAAGAACAGGTCTATGTTTTCAGCCCCCAGGCCTTCGATATCCATGGCGCCGCGCGACACAAAGTGGCGTAATCCTTCCACGGCCTGCGCGGGGCAGATCAGCTCGCCGGTGCACCGTCGGCGGGAATCCTCCTTGCCGGTCTTCTCGTTGATCTCGCGCGTTGCGGGCGAGCCGCAGATCGGACATCTGTGCGGGAATTCGTAGGGCACGGCATCAGTCGGCCGCTTGTCGGCGACGACACTCACGATTTGCGGAATGACGTCCCCTGCCCGCTGGATGACCACCGTGTCGCCGATACGCACGTCATAGCCGTCGCGGATCGGCTGGCCGTTGCTGTCCAGACCCTTGATGTAATCTTCGTTGTGAAGCGTGACATTTTCGACCACGACGCCGCCGACCGTGACGGGTGCAAGCCGGGCAACGGGCGCCAGCGTACCGGTACGGCCCACCTGAATGTCGATCCTGAGCACGGTTGTCATCGCCTGTTCGGCTGGAAATTTGTGGGCAATGGCCCAGCGTGGTTCGCCAGTGACGAAACCCCATCTGCGCTGCAATTCCAGCTGGTCGACCTTGTAGACGACGCCGTCGATGTCGTAGCCCAGCGATGAGCGCTGGGTCTCGATTAGGTGATAGTGCGCGACCAGTTCCTCGACCGATCTTGCCCGGACCATCAGCGGGCTGACCTTGAATCCCCACTCCGCGAATTTTTGCACGGAATCGTATTGGGTCGGAGCTGGATCCTTTGAAGCATAGCCCCAGGCGTAAGCAAAGAATTTAAGGTTGCGGCTGGCGGTAACTAACGGGTCCTTTTGGCGGAGCGACCCGGCCGCCGTGTTACGCGGATTGACGTAATCCTGGCCGCCTATCGCCGCCGAACGTTGCTTCAGCGCCTCGAATTCCGCGTAGGTCATATAGACCTCACCGCGTATTTCGATGACCTCGGGCCAGTCCGATCCCTTCAAGGTCTTGGGAATATCGGCGATGGTCTTGATATTGGCGGTGATGTCCTCGCCGACGACGCCGTCGCCGCGCGTTGCTCCCTGCACGAACACACCGCCTTCATACCGCAGGGAAGCCGATAGCCCGTCGATCTTCGGCTCCGCCGTGAAGGCGATGTTCAGATCCTTGTCGCGGTCAAAGAATCGCCGGCCCCGTTCTATGAAGTCCGCGACGTCCTGGTCGGTATAGGCCTTGGCAAGGCTGAGCATCGGCACCGCGTGGCGCACCTTGGCAAAACCTTCGGCCGGCGGGGCGCCGACCCTGCGTGAGGGCGAATCCTCACGCACAAGATGCGGGAACTGCTGCTCGATGGCGAGGTTGCGCCGGGTCAGCGCGTCATATTCCGCATCCGTGATTATCGGCGCGTCCTCGCCATGGTAGCGCCGGTCGTGCTCGGCGATCTCCTGCGCCAACCGCTTCAACTCGCTTGCCGCCTCGCTTTCGCTGAGCGACTCGACTGGTTTTTCGTCCATGCACTGCTCCCTCCACGGTGGCGCGACACAATAGAACAGGATTCTCTCACGAGGGAGAGACCAGGCACGGAAAATCATTCCTGAACAGCAGGATGGCGCCAGACCCTGACTCAGGTCGCGAGCGCCGGAAACGAACTCGCCTGGAGTATCCGTGTTGGTCAAGGGAGAGATGGTGTCCAGGTCCGATTGTCGCTGAGTAGTGCGTTTGCGAGGATGATGAGCTTT
>NZ_JAMYRZ010000021.1:0-118194 GCF_040321675.1 Mesorhizobium sp. M0296 | reverse complement strand
ACTCCGAACTCGCCCTTCGTCTACGGCTTCATCGGCGAATCGAGTTCGCTTCCGGTCAAGGTCGAGGACGGCCAGGTCTGGATCGCGGACCGGCCGATCGGGCTTTCCGCGCCGCACGCACCGCAAGGCGAAGCGACGCTGTTCTTTCGCCCGCACGACGTCGATCTGGTGGAAGAATGCAACGGCTGCATCGCCGGCACGGTCGCCGCCAGCCGCCGCGTCGCCGGCACCAGGCGGGTCGAGCTCGAAATCGGCGGCGAACGTCAGCGGGTCGAGATCGAATTGCCCGTCGATCATCCGGCGGCGCAGAAAAGTCGCGTGGCTTTTAGGCCGCGGCGCTGGAAGCTTTTTCCGGCTGCTTGATCCTCTATCAGGCGCTACACCAGCCAGTTCTCGACCTTCAGGCCTTTGATCCGGTTGAACTCCCTGGTATTGGCGGTCACCAGGGTAGTTCCCAGCGTACAGGCGTGGGCAGCAATAAAAAGGTCATTTTGGCCGATGGTCTGGCCCCTGCCTTCCAGTTCTGCGCGAATCGCGCCGTACTCGGCATCCACCGGCACATCGAGCGGCAAGACGGGTATCTCAGCCAGCAATTCCTCGACCTTCTTGTGCAACTTGGCTGATCTTTTCTTGACGCAACGCCGACGGCATCGGCGCCGCTGCCAAGCTGTCCTGAGACTCTGCTTGAAAGAAAAAACTAGAAATCGCCCACAGCGGGAATATTTCTTCTATCGACAACGTGGAGCGGCCGCTCTGCGTGCCTCGTCGCGCACGATGCCTTGCCGCTATGGTCCGGCATTAAGCTCATGGCATTGGAGCCTGTTTTCATGAAGCGATTTTTGCTTGGCGTCGCCACATTGGCCGGCCTGGTCCTCGCATCCTCCCAAGCCTGGTCGGCCGACAGATTGCTCAATGCTTCCTATGATGTCGGCCGCGAACTGTTTGCGCAGGTCAACAAGGCGTTCGTCGCCGGCCACCCCAGCGTCACCATCGATCAGTCGCATGCCGGAACCTCGGCACAAGCACGCGCCATCGCCGAAGGCCTCGGCGCCGACGTCGTCACCTTCAACCAGGTCATCGACATCGACTTCCTGGTCAAGAAGGGCCTCATCTCCGCCGACTGGCAGAAGGACTTTCCCGACAACGCCTCGCCTTTCTATTCGCTGCCCTCCTTCCTGGTGCGGGCCGGCAATCCGAAGCACATCAAGGATTGGAGCGATCTCGTGCGCGACGACGTGCAGGTGATCTTCCCCAATCCGAAAACCTCGGGCAATGCGCGCTACACCTATCTTGCGGCCACCGCCTACGCCAAGGAAGCCTTCAAGGACGACGACGCCAAGGTGAAGGAGTTCGTCACCAAGCTGTTCAACAACGTGCCGGTGTTCGACAGCGGCGGGCGCGCCGCGACCACCACTTTCGTGCAGCGCGAAATCGGCGACGTACTTATCACCTTCGAGTCGGAAACGCGCGGCGTCCGCAAGGAGTATGGCGAGGACAAGTTCGAGCAGGTAACGCCTTCGGTCAGCCTGTTGGCGGAATTTCCGGTGGCGATCGTCGACACCGTTGCAGACGAGCATGGCACGCGCGATCTCGCCAAGACCTATCTCGACTTCCTCTATACGCCGGAGGGCCAGGACATCGCCGCCCGCAACGGCCTGCGGGCCCGCGACGCGGCGGTCGCCGCCAAATACAAGGCTGAGTTTCCCGATGTCCGCCTGCTGACGGTGGAGGACGTCTTCGGCGGCTGGGCCAAGGTCCAGGCCGAGCACTTTGCAGCGGGCGGCCTGCTCGACCAGACTTATGGCAGCCGCTGAGGCGATCTTCCAACTTTGACAGAAGCCGGCTTTGCCGGCTTCTTTGCTTTCGCGCTGCGAAAGGTGATTTCTGGCACTTTCCGAGCGCATTCCGTCCAAAACGTTACAAAGAATCAACGCGTTTGTGCCTACCGTGAGAACGGACGGCTTGTTTTCGCGAACAGCTTCGCGCGATCAAACCGTCATGATTTGCACACAAACAGCCGCCAGACGCGGGTGGTTGGGGCTTCATGGGTTGACTCGGGGCATGCTTACCAAAAAAGGCAAATACGGCCTCAAGGCCCTCGTGCATCTGTCGGGCCTGCCGGTCGGCCAGCTCGCATTCGTCAACGACATTGCGGTCGCCAATAACATCCCCAAGAAATTCCTGGATGCAATCCTGGGCGAGTTGCGTAACGCCGGCTTCGTCCAGAGCCGCAAGGGCAAGGAAGGCGGTTACCGCCTTGCCCGGCCGGCTTCCGAGATCAAGATCGGCCATGTCGTGCGTGTCCTCGACGGGCCGCTGGCGCCGATCCCCTGCGCCAGCCGCACGCAATACCAGCGCTGCGAGGATTGCGACGAGGCGACCTGCCAGGTTCGGCACATGATGCTGGAGGTCCGGCAGGCGATCGCCGAGGTGCTGGACAACCGCAGCCTCGCGGCCATGCGCGACGCCGACAATGACGATTTCCCAGTCGAACTGACGTCGCAAATCTAGCGCGCGAGCAGGCTCAAGGCAGTCGCGACGGTGTCGGCGACCGGACGCGTGCCATCCAAGGTTATCGCCGCCTCGTCCGCCGCTGGCGCCTCGAGCGTGGCGAACTGGCTGTCGACCAGGCTTGCCGGCATGAAATGACCCTTGCGACTGCCTACGCGCTGTTTTGCTGTTGCCGGGTCGATTTCCAGGTAAACGAAAACGATATCCGGGCAAAAGCCGCGCAGGCGATCGCGGTAGCTGCGCTTCAGCGCCGAGCAGGCGGCGACCACACCTTGCCCGCTTGCGACCGACGCGGCCACCCGCTGGCCGATCGCGTCGAGCCAGCCTTCGCGCAGCGCGTCGGTGAGCGGCTGGCCGCTCGCCATGCGTGCGACGTTTTCGGGCGGATGCAGCCTGTCGCCTTCGATAAAGACGGCGCCCAATGCCGCTGCAAGCGCTTCGCCGACAACCGACTTGCCGCAGCCGGCAACGCCCATCACCACGATGGCGGGTATCGTTCGAACAGTGCTCGCCGGCTTATATGCCACGTCTTTACCGGTCATGCAGGTCAGCGGCTTGCCGGCGCGCGGCCATAGAGCAGCAGCATGGCGACGATGACGACGCCGTAGATGATCTGGCGCCCCGCCTCCGGCATCTGCATGACAGAGAGAATGGACTGCAAGAGGGTGATCAGGATTACCCCGGCGACGGTGCCGAGATAGGAGCCGCGCCCGCCGAGGATCGAGGTGCCGCCGAGCACCACCGCGGCGATCGACGGCAGCAGATAGGCATCGCCCATCGACTGTGCCGCCTTGGAGGCATAGCCGGCCAACAGCACGCCGCCGAAGGCCGAGAGCCCGCCCGAAACCGCAAAGGCGATCATCACCACGCGCCTTGTATCGATGCCGGAAAGATAGGCGGCACGCTCGCGATTGCCGATGCCGTAAACGGTGCGGCCGAAGCCGGTGCGGGTCAGCACGAACACCATTGCGGCGCCGATCAGCGCCCAGATGAGGACGGCGTTGGGCACGGCAGGAACGGCAAAGCCGGTCGCCAGATAGCGCATCGCACCGGTCGCTGAATCCTGCGGCGAGAAACCGCCCGTGTAGACCACCATCAGCCCCTGCGCGACGGCGTTGGTGGCAAGCGTGATGATCATCGAGGGAATGCGCAGATAGGCGACGCCGATGCCGTTGACGATGCCGATCAGAACACCGCAGAAGATGCCGAACGGAATGGCAAGCGCCACGCCGACGGTACCGTATGCGGCCGCGGCACAGGCCATCATGGCGCCGGCCGCCACCGACCAGGGCACCGACAGGTCGATCTGGCCGAGCAGGATGACCAGCATCATGCCGGTGGCGATGACGCCGAGAAACGACGCCACCTTGAGCTGCTGCAAAAGGTATTCAGGCGACAGGAAGCTGCGCGAATAGAGGCTGCCGAGGAACAGCAGCAGCACGATACAGGCGAACGCCGTCAGCACCGCCGGGTCGGCGCGGCGGAGGAATTTCGGCATGCGGCCGGCGAGACCACTCACAGTCGTTTCGCTCACAGGAACCACTCCAGCCGGTTGCGGACCCGAAACAGGGCGAACGCGCCGAGGCTGACCGCGATCAGCAGAATGACGCCCTGGAACAGGGGCTGCCAGAGCGGATCGAAATCGAAGACGAACAGCAGGTCGCCGATGGTGCGGAAGGCAAGCGCGCCGAAGATCGCGCCGATGGCGCTGCCCTTGCCGCCGAACAGCGACACGCCGCCAAGCACGACCGCGGCGATCGAAAACAGCGTATAGGCGTTGCCGCTGGCATAGGCCGCATCGCCGGTATAGGTGAAGAACGTCAGGAACAGCCCGCCGATCGCGGCAAGCAGACCGGCAAGCGCATAGGCGGCGAACTTTCCACGCCGGATCGGCACGCCGGACATGTAGGCCGCCATCTCCGAGGAGCCGGCTGCATAAGCGGCGCGGCCTAGCACCGACCGGCTGAACGGCACCCAGACCACGAGCACGACCGCCAGCAGCGTCACCAGACTCGCCGGCACAAAACCAAACAGGCGCCCGGTCAGCGCATCGGCGAGCCCTTCATTGACCGAGCCGCCGGGAAACGGCCGAAGCAGCAGCGCGATGCCGAAATAGACCGCGCCGGTGGCGATGGTGGCGACGATCGGCTGCAGGCGTCCATAGATAACGATCGCACCGTTGATTGCCCCGCACAGCAGCCCGGTGCCGAGCACGGCGAGGACGCCGAAGGCGGTCTCGATGCCGGTGCCGACGACCAGCCACGAGGCCAGGCAGTTGGTCAGCGTGAAGATCATACCGACCGAAAGATCGATGCCGGCGGTGATCACCACCAGCGTTTGCGCCATGGCGACGAAGGCGAGCAGCACGCCCTTGTTCGAGGCCGTTTGTACGACGTTGGCGGTGAAGCCCGCCGGATGGTTCGAGGTGTAGATGACGAACATGACAACGAAGATGCCGAACGCCAGCAACGTTCCGCGCTGTTCGGCAAGCCAGTAGCGCCAATCCTTCACGCGCCCGCTCCTTGCCTTGGCATCTCTTCGTGAATGTTGAGCGCGCTGGCGATCAGCGCCCGCTCGGTGATTTCGGCGCCGACCAGTTCGCGCTTGACCGCGCCATCATAGAGCACCAGCACGCGGTCGCAGCAGCCGATCAGCTCGTCATAGTCGGTCGAATAGAAGAGGATCGCCGCACCCTGGTCGGCAAGCTTGCGCATCAACTGGTAAAGCTCCTGCTTGGTGCCGACGTCGATGCCGCGCGTCGGGTCGTTAAGCAGGATGATGCGCGGCTGCCGCATCAGCCATTTGGCGATGACGACCTTCTGCTGGTTGCCGCCGGACAGCGCGCCGACCGAAATGTCGAGGCCGGCGGTTTTGATCGCCAGAAGACCGACCATGTCGTCGATCAGCCGCTGCTCGGCGGCGCGATCGATGATGCCGGCCCTGGACAGCCGATCGAGGGCGGCAAAGGAGAGGTTTTCGCGCACCGTCATCGGCAGCATCAAGCCTTCGGTCTTGCGGTCCTCCGGGATCAACGCCATGCCGATCCGGTCATCGCGCGCCGCGGCCGGGCTGGCGATCGCCACCGGCCTGCCGTCGATCAGGATCTGGCCCGACAGGCCACGCAGCACACCGAAGAAGGCGAGCAGCAATTCGCGCTGGCCCTGGCCGTCGAGGCCGCCAAGCCCGACCACCTCGCCCGCCCCGACCGATAGCGAGACATCGTGCAGCCGATCCGTCCAGGACAGGCTGCGCGCCTCGAGAACCGGCGTGGCTGCGGCAGCCGCCCGCGCGGGCTTGGGCGGAAAGATGTGGCTGTATTCGCGCCCGATCATCAGCTCGACGACCTCGTTGTCGCTTTTTGTACCGGCCGCGTAGCTGGCGACATTGCGGCCATTGCGGAACACCGTGCACTGGTCGGCCAGCTCGGCGATCTCGTTCATGCGGTGCGATATATAGAGCAGCGCCAGCCCTTCCGAACGCAGCCGCTTCAACACGGCAAAAACCCTGGCGACGTCAGCCGCGGTCAGCGCCGAGGTCGCCTCGTCCAGGATCAGGATGCGTGGCTTGCGCGCCAGTGCCTTGGCGATCTCGACCATCTGCCTTCTTGAAAGAGGAAGATCCTTGACCAGCGCCAGCGGATGGATATCGGAGGCGCCGGCGCGAGCAAGGGCTTCTTCGGCGATGCGGCGCTGCGCCTTGCGGTCGATCATGCCGAAACGCTTCGGCGGATCGGAAATGACGATGTTGTCGGCAACGCTGAGTTCGGGGACGAGCGACAGCTCCTGGAAGATGCAGACGATGCCGGCCTGGTTGGCGGCGGCCGGCGAAGCGAAGGTAACTTCGCTTCCGTCCAGCATCATGCGGCCCTCGTCGGGCGCAACAACCCCCGCCATGACCTTGATCAGCGTCGATTTGCCGGCGCCGTTCTCGCCGAGAATGGCGTGGATGCTGCCTGGAGTGACCGACAGTTCGGCCTTCTCCAGCGCCCGCACGCCGCCATAGCGCTTGGATATGCCTTCCATGCGGAAGAGCGGAACCGCACCGTCCATCGGCCCTCCCCAGGCGCTTGGCAATCAGGATGTCGAGCGCCGACGCCGCGGGATCTCCCGCGGCGTCGGGCTGTCGGAGTTTACTGGTTTTCCTTGCTCTGGCCCATGATTTCCTGCGCCGTGAAATTGATGCCGCAGGTCGGGAAGGAATTGCCGACGAAGAAATTGTCGGATTGGTCGGGGAAGTAGTCCTGGCCTGCCTTGAAGTTCGGATCCTCGACGATCGCCAGCGGCAGCTTGACCGCTTGCGGCACGACCTGGCCTTCAAGTGCTGCAATCGCCGTCTTGATGGCAACCGCGACCTGCGCCGGGCCGGTACCGGCCGACGAGCATTTCAGGCCGTCAGCGGCGAACTTGGCGCAGAATTTGCGGAAGCCGTTCTCCGTCTCGCCGCCGAACGGCACGAACGGATGCTTGGCATCGATCATCGCCTGCACGATGCCGGTATCGCCGCCCTGTCCGGTAATGCCGTCGAAGGGGCCGTTGGTGGCAATGGCATCGGCCGTAGCCTTTTGCGCAACGCCGTCATCCCACTTGCCGACGACCTCGGTGACGTCCCATTTCTTGCCGGAAGCGTCGAGAACCTCGTGGATGCCGTTGTGGCGATCGGTGTCGACGGACGTGCCGGCGACGCCGCGCACTTCCAGCACCTTGCCGCCGTTCGGCACGTGCTTGACCAGCCAGTTGGCCCACAATTCGCCAAGGCCCTTCTGGTCGACATTGACGTTGATGGCATCCTTGGTGTCGAGGATGTTGTCGAAAGCGACCAGCACCACACCGGCTTCCTTGGCCCGCTTGATGACCGGGCCGAACGCGGTCGGGTTCTGGGCGTTGACGACAATCGCGTCATAGCCGGAATCGATGAAATTATTGATTGCCGAAATCTGGGCCGGCACGTCCTCGCCGGTCGAGACCACTTTGAATTCCTTGAGCTTGGCCGCGACCGCCGGCTGCGCTGCATAGGCCTTCGCCGTCTGCACCATCTGGATGCGCCATGTGTTGGCGATATAGCCGTTGGCCAGAGCGATGCGGTACGGGCCATCTTTCTTGGGGAACTTGAAGAACTGCGTATCGGCCGACCAGGGCGCGAAGCAGTCAGGCTCGGCCGATGGCCCCTTGACGATTTCAGGATCGGCGATCGCCGACGAGCTCAGCATGACGAAAGCAGTGGCGGCAACGATACCGCCAACGAGTGACTTGATCATCGATATTCCTCCCAGTTGCAGTTTGTTTGTTGTTACGCCGATGAATTTGCGCGTTTCCGGCCCGGCACCTCCCGCCGTACCCGTCGCGCGTTCAGGTGGCCGAATGCCGACCCGATCCCCTCCTTTGCTGCCCGGCTAGTCCCACAAAAACTATCATATTATACATAATAAACAAGCATGAGCTGTCGCTTATGTATAATAAACAGCCCCCATCTTCTGAGCGAAGTACCGCCCGGCGACAACTGGTAGCGCTACCATGACGTAGTGTAAAGCGCCATTGCGTCGAGGCTCGCTTCAGCGCGCCGTGCTCTCACGTCGCTTGAGTTCGAAGCCAAGGTCGATGACCCGCTGCTCTGGCCTGTTGCCTTCGATAGCCGCAAGCGCCATGGCGACCGCCCGCCGGCCGATCTCGTAGCGGTAGGTCCGAACGCTGGTGACCGACGGAAAGGCCACCTCCATCATGTCGAGATCGTTGAAGCCGACGATGCCGATCGTCTTCGGCACGGCGATCGAAGCGCGATGGCATTCGAACAGCACCCCGAGGGCGATATCGTCATTGTTGCAGAACACGCCATCGAGGCTCGGCACCTTGGCCAGCGCGTCGCGGAACAATTCGCGGCCGAGGGTGACGCTGGAAGGCACCGGCGTGGTGGTGGTGAGCCTCGGATCGAACAGGCCGGCCGCCTCCATCGCCGCGCGATAGCCGGCAAGCCGCCGCTGCGAACGCGGATCCATGCGCGCACCGATGAAGCCGATCCGGCGATAGCCTGCCTCGATCAGATGTTCGGCTGCCGCCTTGCCGCCCTCGAAATGCGAGAAGCCGACCATCATGTCGACCGGATCGGGCCCGGTCTCCATCACCTGCACCACCGGACAGCCTGCCGTTTCCAGCAGTTTTCGCGACGCCGGCGTCTGGTCGATGCCGGCCACGATCAGCGCCGCCGGGCGTTGCGGGCCAAACACCTGCAGCAGCCGCTCTTCCTCAAGGCCGGAATAGTGGGTGTTGCCGAGCTGAATCCGGAAAGGGCCGTCCGACAGGCTGTCGTAGATGCCGCGCACCACTTCGGCAAAGACGTTGTTGGTAAGCGACGGCACCAGAACGCCAAAGACCTCGGCGCGCGCCGAAGCCAGCGCCCGCGCATTCGGGTCGGGCACATAGCCGAGCTCGTTCACGGCGGACTCGATCTGGCGGCGCAGATCTTCCGAGACACGCCCCGGCTCACGCAAGGCGCGCGATACGGTAATGGCGCCGACGCCGGCCTTGCGGGCGACGTCGGCGATGGTCGGGCGGCCGCCGCCGCGGCGTGAGCGCGGCTTGATCACCGTACTCGTCCGGACGCCGGGCAACCGCCCACACGCGACCGTGAAACGATGTTCAGCGTTTTTGAAACTGCTGCCATGCCAAACTGGCCCGTTGCCACACCTTGTCTGGCGTCGCGCAGCCTTCGGCTGTTGTCAAGCGACGGCCGGAGAGACTGTATCCGTATCGCTGTGCCTCAGGCCGCCACAGCAGCGCTGCGCCGGGCCTTCCACAGCAGCAGCACCATGGCCAAAATATTCAGCAGGTTCCAGGCAATGCCGTTGAGGAACGCGGCGGCATAGGAGCCGGTCAGATCGTAGATCCAGCCCGACATCCAGCCGCCGATCGCCATGCCGAAGATGGTCGCCATCATGACGATGCCGACGCGCTGGCCAGCCTCCTTGGCTGGCATATATTCGCGCACGATGATCGCATAACAGGGCACGATGCCGCCCTGCGACAGGCCGAAGACCAGCGAGACGACATAGAGCGAGGCAAGCCCGTCGAACGGGATATAGAACAGCAGCGACAGGCATTGCAGCACCGAACCGATCAGCAGGGTTTTCACGCCGCCGATGCGATCGGCAAGAAAGCCGGAGCCAAGCCGGCTGACTACGCCCGCCGCCAGCATGATCGACAGCATATCGGCGCCGTGCGCCACGCCGTAGCCGAGATCCATGCAATAGGCGACGATATGGACTTGCGGCATCGACATCGCCACGCAGCAGCCGAGCCCGGCGACGATGAGCAGCGCCTGCAAGGCCGCCGGCGACAGTGAGATCGGCTGGACCACGCGGCTCCCCGGCGATCCCGGAGCCGCCTGGGGCGGTGCGCCGCGCCGGAGCAGCAGGATCAGCGGCACCATGGTGACCAGGCAGACGGCGCCGATCGCGGCATAGGTGAAGCGCCAGCCCTCGGTCTGCATGACATAGGGCATCGCCGTCGGCCAGATCGCTCCGGCGAGATAGTTGCCGGATGCGGCAGCCGTCACCGCGACGCCGCGGCGCCGGTTGAACCAGTGCGAGATGTCGGCGATCAGCGGCCCGAAGATCGCCGACGAGCCAACGCCGATCAACAGGCCCTGGACGAGGGTGAACTGCAGGATCGAACTGGTCAGCGACGCCAGCAGGAAGCCGGCGCCAAGTGTAATCGCGGCAATCAGCGCCGGGATCCAATACCCCATGCGGTCGATGGCGCGGCCGAACAGCACATTGCCGGCGGCAAAGCCGACCATGGTCGCGGTGTAGGGCATCGAGGCAGCGGCGCGATCGACGCCGAATTCTGCCTGCACGGCAGGCAGCACCACGACCACCGCCCACATGCCGACCCCGCCGATCGTTGCCAGCAGCATCGAGATGCCCAGCCGTATCCAGGCATAGGCACTGTCGATGCCGGAACTTTCTGCCTGGCTTGAGACGATTGGGGTCAAGAGCGTTTCCTGTCCGCAGTTCTTGAATCGGCGGTTCTGACCACTATCGGCGCATTCGCATCGCCGAGCAGCGCCACGACAGGCAAATCCGTGGCTCCAGGGATCCGGGCCGAAGTGGAACAGGGGTGCGCCATAAGGCGTTTTCCCGGCAACGACCTAGTGGAAGGAGTTTGCCATGACCGCGCAACGGAAATGGTCCGCCGACGTCACCGAGCACAGCGACGCGCTGGACCTCGAGGAACACATCTTCGAATCCCACGATCCCAAGAAGATTGCCGCCTCGTTGAAGCGCTCGGCCGAGCACAGCGACCGGCGCAAGGCAGGGCCGTTTCAATCCGCCATGTCGATGCTGAATTTCTACATCAACCGCGCCGGCAAGAACCTGCCGGCGGCGCAGAAGAAAGTGCTGGAGGACGCCAAAGACGAGCTGCGCGCCCTTTTTGGCCGCCCAAAGGAAGACTAGAATCGATCGCCATCGACTGGTTCTGCCAAATTCGGCTCAACTGGACCTAGTGACGGGTCCTCTTTGCCGCCAGTCTGCAGGCTCGGCTTGTATTCCCAAGCCCGCAAAAGCCTGGCGTCATGACGGTCAAGATCGGCATCAATCCCATCACCTGGAGCAATGACGACGTTCCGGCGCTTGGCGGGGATACGTCCTTGGAGACCTGCCTGTCGGAAACGGCGCTGGCCGGCTACCGCGGCACCGAGCTGGGCGGCAAATTTCCGCGCCAGGCTGAAGTGCTTGGGCCGCTCCTGTCATCCTATGGCCTGGAACTCGTCTCCGGCTGGTATGATGGCCGCATTCTCGACCGCACGGTCGAAGAGGAATTCGCGGCGATTACCCCGCATCTGACGTTGCTGCGCGACCTCGGCGCCAGGATCGTCGTCTACGCCGACACCTCGCGCGGTCGCCATGACGGCATTTTCGCACCGATCTCCGAGCGTCCGCGCCTCGCCGACAGGGACTGGCCGTCCTATGGCGAGAAACTGACCGCCCTCGCCGACCGCATGGCTGCATTCGGGGTCGGCATGGCCTTCCACCACCACATGGGCACCATCGTCGAGACGGACGATGAAGTCGACAGGCTGATGGCGGCGACGGGCCGAAGCGTCGGCCTTTTGTTCGATAGCGGCCACTGCCTGTTTTCGGGCGGCGACCCGCAATCGCTGCTGCAACGGCATCTCGACCGTATCGTGCATTTCCATTGCAAGGACGTTCGCAGGGCGGTGCTGGAACGGGCACGCCGCGAGGACATGAGCTTCATGGCGGCGGTAATGGACGGCATTTTTACCGTGCCCGGCGACGGCTCGGTCGATTTCCTGTCATTGCTGAAACTCCTCGCCGCGCGCGGCTATGAAGGCTGGCTCGTTGTCGAAGCCGAGCAGGATCCGGCCAAGGCGCATCCGCTGACCTATGCCAGCAAAGGCTATTTCTCGCTGCTCGCCACCACCCGCGAGGCCGGCTTCGAAGTGGCGACTCGGCAGGCAGAATGACCGGCCCGCATTGCGAGCCGGAGGAACATAATGGGCGCGCGCCTCGATGGGGTTAGCGACGCGAAGGCGCCCGGCGATCCGCGCCGCCTTGCTCCCTGCGCGGCGCGGATCGCAGAATCCCGGCTCTGGATTTCAAACCCCGACTTTCAAGCTTGAGGCCGGCCGGAAGCCGTGCCTTGATGCAACCGAGGAGGAGCGACATGGCTTTCGAAGCTGCGCTTGGCATGGAACGGCTTTGCACCATCCGGGAGATTGCCGAGAAGGCGGAACTTGGCGCCGCCACCGTGCATCGCGCGCTGAAGAACAGCCGCGAGATCAGCCCCGAAACCAGGCGACTGGTGCTCGACACCGTCTGCCGGCTCAACGAGGAAAAGATCGCCCGCGCCGCCCGGTTCGTCGGGGGATAGTGCCGTGGCGGACCACATGCGCCTTTCCCTCGACATCATGTCGGTCGACCGCGCTTCGGAAGAACCGATGCATCGTCAGATCTACGGCGCCTTGCGACGCTTCATCCTTGATGGCCAAATCCCGCAGAACACGCTGCTGCCGTCGACGCGCTCGCTGGCCGAAGATCTGAAGGTCGGGCGCAACACGGTCATCGCCGCCTATGACCAGCTCCTTGCCGAAGGTTTTATCGAGGCGCGTGCCGGATCGGGCACCTGGGTGGCGCCGATCCAGCAGAACCGCCCCTTGGCATCCCTGCGCGCCGGACTGGCAGCGCCGCAAAAGCTGTCGCGGCGTGGCCAGACCATCGTCAACGGCCCGCAGCCGCCACGCAATGCCGGCGTCATCAATTTCCATCCCGGCGTGCCTGAAACGGCGTCGTTTCCGTTCACCATCTGGTCAAGCCTTCTGGTGCGCAATGCACGCAGCCGCGACGAGAGCCTGCTTGGTTATCTCTCCTTTGCCGGCCACCCCGGCCTGCGTCAGGCCATTGCCTCGACCATCGGCCTGTCGCGCGGCATCAGCTGCACCGCCGACCAGGTGATCATCGTCACCGGCGCGCAGGCAGCACTCGATCTCGTCTCGCGCGTGCTGATGGACGAAGGCGACCATGTCTGGATGGAGGAGCCCGGCTATCTCGGCGCCAAGAGCGCCTTTCTCGCCAGCGGCGCCAGGCTGGCACCGTTGAAGGTCGACCGGCGCGGCTGGCATCTTGCCGATCCGGAGCTGCCGCCGCCGCGGCTGATCTATGTGACGCCATCCTGCCAATGGCCGTTCGGCACAATCATGCGCATCGAGGAGCGATTGCAGTTGCTCGACATCGCCGAACGCAACGGCGCCTGGATCGTCGAGGATGACTATGACGGCGAATACCGGTTCCGCGGCCGGCCGGTGCCGGCGCTGCGCGGGCTCGATCATGCCGACCGCGTCGTCTATATCGGCAGCTTCGGCAAGACGCTGATCCCGGCGCTGCGCATCGGTTATCTGATCGTGCCGCGCGAATTGTCGGTGCCCTTCGACCGGGCAGTGAGCATCACCGGTCAGTTCGCGCCGCTGATCCTGCAGGCAACGGTCAACGACTTCATCACCCAGGGCTATTTCGCCACGCATCTCAAACGCATGCGCCGGCTCTATGCGCGCCGGCAGGCGAACTTCGTCAAGCTATGCCAGGAGCATCTGGCCGAATGGCTGACCGTCACGGAAAACGATTCCGGCATGCAGCTGCTGGCCAGCTTCGTCAGGCCCTATAAGGACAGCGACGTGGTTGCCGCCGCCGTCAAGGAAGGGCTCGACGTCCAGGGCATCTCGATCAACTACCATTCCACAGAACCCGAGCACGGCCTGTTGCTCGGCTATGCAGCAATGGACGAACGCCAGATCCTGCGCGCCGTGCTGGCGCTGCGCGCCGCGTTTCTAAGATTGGACAGAAGCTAGAGCCGGCTCTCCATCTCGTTCACCGCGGGGTTGAGTCAATCGCCCGCAGTGATTAGGAAGATGGGGCGTCGGTCCTTGTTTTTCGGCGTTCGCGCAAAGCGCGCTTCCCAAGGCCGAACCTCCCCGAAAACCAGAAGCATGCCAACCGCCGGTATAGGCGGGCAACGCATTCATCTGAACCATGAGGATTGCCATGAGAACCGCATCCTGTGCCTGTGGGCAACTGAGGATCTCCTGTAACGGAGAGCCGCAACTGGTCGCACAGTGCCACTGCCTCGACTGCCAGAAACGGACCGGCAGCACATACGGCGTCGCCGCCTTCTTTGCGCGCGACAAGGTAGAAGCCGAAGGCGACGCCAAGACCTACAGCCGGTCAGCTCGGAGCGGCCACCACGTCACTTTCCATTTCTGCCCGGGCTGCGGCTCGAGCGTCTTCTGGGAGCCCGAGCGAAAGCCTGAATGGATCGCCGTCGCGGTCGGCTGCTTCGCCGATCCCGCCTTTCCGGCCCCGGCGCATGTTGGGTGGGAAGAACGGCGTCATCCCTGGGTTTCCGGTTAGCGACGCCGACCCGCCAGGGCAGCGCTTTATCTTACGGGTTGATCTCGGGTTCAACGAGCTTCGCCAGATTTCGCAGCGACTCCTGCCAGCCGAGATAGCAGGCCTCAACCGGGATGGCGTCTGGAATACCTGCCTGCGTGATATTGACTTCGGTGCCAACCGACACATTCTTCAATGTCACGGTCACCTCGATCTCGCCGGCCAGGTTGGGGTCGTCGAAGCGGTCGGTGTAGCGCAGCTGCTCATTGGGCACGAGCTCGACATATTCGCCGCCGAACGAGTGGCTGTCGCCGGTGGTGAAGTTGCGGAAGGACATTTTGAACGTACCGCCGACTTTCGCCTCGAAGTGATGAACCGTGCAGGTGAAGCCGTTCGGCGGAAGCCATTTCGCAAGTGCGTCCGCTTCGAGGAACGCTCGGTAGACTTTCTCCGGGCTGGTTGTCAGAACGCGGTGCAGCCGTACGGTGCCGGGCATATCGTTAATCCTCCGTGTTGTTGATCGATGCCCCCTAGGACGAGCGGAGCCCGGCCTATCCGACACGGGCCTGCGGATTTTTTGGCGACCGGTTATGCCGGCCGGAATCCTCGCCCGGCCGCCGGACAAGGAACTCGGCCGCAGGTAGCAAACCGCGCCGGATCTGGTCTAGTTCACACTGTCGAACTTCTGCAGATCGACCGGTGCCGCCTTGCGCAATTCGATATCATCGAGCGAAGCATTCTCCAGCGCCACCCGCGCCGCCGCGTCGATGTTGTGGATCATGTCCTGAATATCGGTATCGCTGTGCGCCGGGTTCATGGCGACCATCACGGTGCGGTTGAGGATGTCTAGCGAGCGCTTGCCGAGGTCGTCGGAATAATCCAGCCGCAGGCCCTGGTTCTCGGGCAGTGCGTAAGGATTGAGCGCCGGATGATGCGCGCCTTCATGCATCAGCACCTGGTCCCACTGGGTGAAATTGTGACGGCCGGTCTTGCCGGCAACGACGCTCGGAATGGTTTTCGAAAAAGTCTGCGCCGCCTGCTCGCTCGGCAGCAGGTACATCACCTGTGCGGCACAATCGTCGTCCGCGCTGTTCATCGGCGACGGCGTCAGCCCAAGATTGCTAAGGTGGCGGGTGCCGGCCAGCACCGTCTTTTTCTCGGCCCGCATCGCCTCGATGATGCCGTCCAGTCGATCGAGTTGGACGTTGAGCATCGCCCCCATCAGTTCGGAAGCACGCGCGCCGATGCCGGCGAAGGGTTTGATGCTGTCGCTTCTGCCCTGCCAGTAGAAATGGCAAGGGTCGATGGCGCAGCGCGCCCGCTCCGCCACTTTCGGATCGCTGGTGGCGATGCCGCCGCCCTCGCCCGAGGTCATGTTCTTGAAGTAGTTGAAGGAATAAGCGCCGGCATGGCCGATCGAGCCGAGCTTGCGGCCCTCATAGCCGCCGCCGATGCCTTGGCAGACATCCTCCAGCACCAGCAAGCCGCGCTTGGCAGCAATGTCCATGATCGCATTCATGTTGCAGGCCGCGCCCCACATATGCACCGGGATGACCGCCCTGGTGCGCGGCCCGATGGCATCGCGCAAGGCCATGGGATCGATGGTCAGGCTCTCGTCGATGTCGACGATGACTGGAATGGCCCCTACCGACAGCACCGCGGTCGCGGTCGCCATATAGGTGTGCGCCGGCACCAGCACTTCGTCCCCCGGGCCGATGCCGAGGCCGATCAGGCCGGCGGCGAGCCCATAGGTGCCGCTGGCGGCCAGCGCGAAATGCTCGACGCCAAGATGCTGCGCATAGCGGGCCTCGAAGCGGTCGCATTCGCTGTCCTTGCCGTAACGAAACAGCGCGCCCGAGCGGATCACCCTGGCAATGGCTTCGATTTCCTCTTCGCCGGCGGTGTACATGACAGGCCTCCAGTCACTTGATAGTGTGGGTCACTTGATAATGTGGTCGCTTGATGGTGTGGACAGCTGTAGGCTTGTCGGCACAGTTTGAAAGAACCACTCCGCCGCTATTCGACCAAGCCATCTGCGCCCGGAAGACGGTTCCTATGACTGGTTTTGAACCGTGACTGGGGAAATCGGCAGCTAAGTGTCTCAGCCGGCAGGCAAATCGTACCCATCCGAATTCGCCAAAGTGGCCCTGTCGGAAACCCAGCTTTCGGCGTTCCATTCCGGCCAGTTGGGCAAACGGTTGGTTCCATGAAATACGGGACACACTTTGGAAGACCCTCGAAACCGGCGCGCCGGCGGGAAGGCGGCCGGTCGTGAACGCCGCCGGCTCCAGCAAACGGATCGTGCTCCACGAGGACGATGTCGGCATGTGCCACGGCGCCAACAGCGCCTTCCTCGAATTGAGCGGGCTGGGCGTCTGCAGTTCCGGCGCGGTGATGGTGCCGTGCCCGTGGTTCCTCGAAATGGCCGAAAGCGCCACCGCCAACCCTGCCCTCGACCTTGGCGTCCACCTGACGCTGAACAGCGAGAAGCAGCACTACAAATGGCGGCCGTTGACCGCGCCGTCGCGGGCGGCCGGCCTGACCGACGAGTTCGGCTTCTTCTGGCCCGATGTGGCGACCACGCGCCGGAAGGCGGTGCCGCAGGCGGTCGAGGCCGAGCTTCGCGCCCAGATCGACACCGCCTATCGCGCCGGCATCGACGTCACCCATCTCGACGCGCATATGGGCGCGGCATTGTCGCCGGAATTTTGCGACATCTACATCAAGCTCGGGCTCGAATATCAGCTGCCCGTGCTGCTGACCAAGACCCTGTCCGCCTATTCCCCCAACGACAATCTGGTCGGCGTCACCGAGGAGGCGTTCCAGCGCGGCGTGGCGCTGGCCCGCGCTGGCGGCTTTGCCATTTTCGACGCCGCCATCCAGACGACCTGGGGCCGGCCGCGTTCCAGGCCGATCGAGCCGGCTTACAAGGCGCTCATCGAGGGTGTGCGCGAGGGCCTGACCTTCTTTTGCCTGCATTGCAACGCGCCCGGTGAACTCGAGCTGATCGAGCCGCGCTCCGCCTATATTCGCACCGAAGAGTACGAGCTGTTCCGAGACCAGGGCTTTCGCGACTGGCTCGCCGCACAGCCGATCGACGTCATCGGCATGAAGCCGTTGCGCGAGGAGCTTCGCGCCACGCTCTCGGCCGGGCGATCATCAACAACAGCCCGCGGCCACACCGTGGGCGAACAGCGATTGGCGTCGGCAAAGGCCCGCAAAGCGGCCACCCGATCCGCAACGTGAGCCGATCGTCGCGGCCGGAAAACGGCGCCAGAGGGATTGGAACTGCAACGACAAATGGGAGAATAAGATGAAAACTCTTCTGAAAGTGGCATTGGGCGCCTTCGTTTCGGCGGGCCTGATGACGGGTATCGCGCATGCCGCGGGGCTCAAGGATCCGAAGGACGTCCGCATCACCTTCGTGGTGCACGGGTCGGCGTCCGATCCCTATTGGTCGGTGGTCAAGCGCGGCGTCGATGACGCGGCCGCCCTCACCGGCGCCAAGGTCGAATATTACGCGCCGCAGGTCTTCGACGTGGTCGAGCAGGCCCGGCTTCTCGACGCCGCCATCGCCACCAAGCCGGACGGTATCGCCGTCTCCATCGCCGACGCCAATGCGCTCGGCAAATCGGTCAAATCCGGGCTTGCCGCCAATATTCCCATGGTGGTTCTGGATTCCGGCGAAAAGGAAGGCGCCGAGCTCGGCACGACGCTCTATGTCGGCACCGTTTCCGAATATGATTCCGGCAAGAAGGCCGGCGAGCGGCTGGCCAAGGAAGGCACGCTCAAGGTCGTCTGCATCAACCACGAGGTCGGCAATGTCAGCCTCGACCAGCGCTGCCAGGGCCTCAATGACGGGCTGAAGCCCTCCGGCGGCGGCACCGAGGTTCTGGCCGTGGCGCCGGATCCCGCCGACGTCCAGCGCCGCACCGAGGCCTATCTGTCGGCGCATCCCGACACGCAGGCCGTCTTTGCGCTCGGCGCCACCGCCGCCAACCCGCTGATCCCGATGTTCCGCGACAAGGAACTGTTCGGCAAGCTCAAGCTCTACACATTCGACATCAGCCCGGAGGTTCTCGATTCGGTCGTGGCCGGCGAAATGGGCTTCGGCATGGACGCCCAGCAATATCTGATGGGCTATCTGCCGGTGATCTATCTGGTCGAGCAGGCGACGCACGGCTTCTGGCCGCAGAACAACGCCTATACCGGACCGCTGTTCATAGACTCGCCGGAAAAAGCCAAGGCGATCCTGGCGCTCGCCAAAGAGGGCATCCGCTAGGCAAGCGCTCCGACGGAACGGGAGAATGCGCCAAGCGCACTCCCGATCCGTTCGAAGATTGCGAATTGAGCGATTGGAGAGCCTAATGGCGGTCGTGGAAGACAAGGCGATACCTCCGGGCGAACTGAAGGCGACCGACCGCTTCGGCATGACGTCGAAGCGGGCCGCCGGCGCCGACGAGCGGCTGGCCAGCACCGGCAAGCTGACCCAGTGGCTGCGCCGGCCGGAAGCCGGTGCCGCCGGTGGGCTGCTTGCGACGATCATCATCTTTGCGCTGCTGCCGGGCGCGGCAAACCTCTATTCGCTGCAGGGATCGATGACCTTCCTGACGCTGTCGGCGGAGCTCGGCATCGTCGCCACCGCGGCAGCACTCCTCATCATCGCCGGCGAGTTCGATCTTTCGGTCGGCTCCATGGTCGGCTTTGCCGGTGTCGTCATCGGGCTGACGGTGAAGTACTGGGGCCTGCCGCTATGGGGTGGCATCGCCTGTGCCTTCGCCGTTGCCATCCTCACCGGCTATCTCAACGGCCTGATCGTGGTGAAGACGCGCCTGCCCTCCTTCATCGTCACGCTTGCCACGCTCTATATCCTGCGCGGACTGTCGATCGGCATCACCCGCGCCGTCACCGGCCGCACCCAGATCCCCTACATACTCGAAGGCGCACCGGATCCGGCGACGGCCGGCATTTTCAACGGCCATCTGCTCACCGGCCTGTTCCACTGGATGGGCGCGCAGGGCTGGGTAGCCACCCGCAGCGACGGCATCCCGTTCGTTGCCGGCATTCCGATGTCGATCGTCTGGTGGCTCGGCCTGACGGCGCTGGCCGGCTACGTGCTCACCCAGACGAAATACGGCAACTGGATCTTCGCCACCGGCGGCGACCTGATCGCAGCCCGCAACGTCGGCGTGCCGGTCGATCGCGTCAAGATCAGCCTGTTCGTCTACACCGCCTGCGCGGCGACGCTGCTTGCCACCATCCAGGTGATGGAGGCGGGCTCCGCCGACACCACGCGCGGCCTGCTCAAGGAATTCGAGGCGATCATCGCCGCCGTCATCGGCGGCGTGCTGCTCACCGGCGGCTACGGCACCGTCTATGGCGTGCTGTTCGGCGCGCTGATCTTCGGGCTGGTGCAGATGGGCATCTTCTACACCGGCATCGACACCGACTGGTTCAAGGTCTTCCTCGGCATCGTCATCCTGATGGCCGTGCTGGTCAACAACTACATCAGGCTGAAGGCGCTCGGCCGCGGAGGTGGCAAATGACCGAACCGGCCCAAATGACCGAACCGGCCCAAATGACCGAACCGGCAATGGAACTGCGCGGCGTCAGCGTCAATTTCGGCTCGGTGCGCGCCCTCCAGAACATCGACATCAAGGTCTATCCGGGCGAGGTCCACTGCCTGCTCGGCGATAACGGCGCCGGCAAGTCGACGCTGATCAAGGTTTTGTCCGGCGTCTATCGGCCGAGCAAGGGCGAAATCCTGGTCGACGGCAAGCCGGTCACCTTCCGCAGCCCGCGCGACGCGCAGGAGCTCGGCGTGGCAACGGTGTTCCAGGACCTCGGCATGATCTCGCTGATGTCGATCACCCGTAACTTCTTCCTCGGCCGCGAGCCGACCAAAAGCAGCCTGCCCTTCTCGCGCATCGACAAAGAGCGCGCCAACACCATCGCCAGACAGGCGATGGCCGATATCGGCATCGACGTGCGCGATCCGACGCAAGCCGTCGGCACGCTGTCGGGCGGCGAGCGCCAGTCGGTGGCGATCGCCCGCGCCGTGCATTTTGGCGCGCGCGTGCTGATCCTCGACGAGCCGACTTCCGCACTCGGCGTCCACCAGGCGGCGATGGTGCTGAAGTTCATCATCGAAGCGCGCATGCGGGGTTTGGCCGTGATCTTCATCAGCCACAACATCCACCACGCCTATCCGGTCGGCGACACCTTCACGCTGCTCAACCGCGGCCGCAATCGCGGCACCTACGCCAAGTCCGAGATTTCGCGCGACGAGGTCATCTCGATCATGTCGGGCGGCGAGGACCTGAGAGCGGTCGAGGCGGAGATTGCCGGCCTGCTCGCCCAGATCGGCAACCGGCCGCCTGCGGCGCCTTGAGCTGACAATCGGACATTGCGGGGAATGATCCAATGAGCAGGATACGCGTCGGGGTCGTCGGCGCCGGCATGATCTCGCAGGTCGAGCATATCCCCAATCTGCTGCGCCTCGGTGAATTGTTCGAGCTGGTCGGGGTCGCCGATCCCTCCAGGATTTCGCGGCAGTTCGTCACCGACACCCATGGCATTGCCAATTTCGAAACGATCGACCAGCTCTTCGACCAGCGCCTCGACGCGGTGGTGATCGGCTCGCCGGACCCGCTGCATCACGAACAGGTGCTGGCGGCGCTGGCAGTTGGCCTGCATGTCTTTTGCGAAAAGCCGCTCTGCTATTCGCTGGCGGAAATCGCCGGGATCATCGCCGCGCGCGACGCCGCCAGGAAAATCGTTCAGGTCGGCTATATGAAGCGCTTCGACCCGAATTACCGGCTGGCGCTCGCTTCGCTGCCTGGAACATCGAGCACGCTGCGCGCGGTCTCGGTGGAGGTAAACGATCCCGACGCCTGGCCGTTCATCGCCCATCAGCCCTACAGGCGCGGTACCGATATCCCAAAAGACATGGTCGCCACTGTCGCCGCCAAGCAGAAGCGCCAGGTCGAAGAGGCCGTCGGCGTGCATCTGACCGATCTCGCTTTCCGTGGATTTACCGGCGCTTACAGCTCGGCCTTGATTCACGATGTCAATGCCGTCCATGGCCTGCTCGATGCGCTCGGCGTGCCGGACGGCGAGGTCGTCGGCGCGCAGATCTTTGCCAATGGCGACGGCGGCCACGGCGCCGTCAAGCTGCTGGACGGGCAGGCGCTGTGGACCATGACCCACCTCACCGTACCCAAGCTCGCCGACTACAAGGAGCGGATAACGCTGTTCTTCGACGATGCCAGCCTCGAGCTCGAATTCCCCTCGCCCTGGCTCAACCATCATCCGACCCGGCTGACGGTGACGACCTCGGACGGTCACACGCTGTCGAAGAAAGATTTGCGTGCCGGTTACGCCGAAGCCTTCGTCGAAGAGATGCGTGGCTTCTGGGCAGCGATCGTCAATGGCGATGCGGTCGTCAACCCACCCGAACACGCCGCCCGCGACCAGGCGCTGCTGATCGGGCTGACCCGGCGGCATCTCGCGACCGCACCCTTCGACTGAGCACTCCACCTGTAGCCGAACGGCGCTATCTGGACTTGATGACGCTGTCGGTATTGGCCAGCAGCTTGCGCACCGCATTGCGCGCCGCATCCGGCCGCTGCAGGCGGATGCTCTTCTCGATTGCCTCATGCAGCCTCTGCGCATGCTGCAAATCGTCGAGTTCCCGCGTGGTATAAGCAAACAGATGATCGAATGCCGATTCGATCAGCACGCCGAGCGGCACCAGCAGATCGTTGCCCGAGGCCCGCAGGATGGCGAGATGAAAACGCGTGTCGGCGCGCGTCCGCTCCTGCAGGTTGGTCGCCTCACCCATCTCGCGGCAGGCCTGGCTGATCTCGGCCATCTGCTCGTCGGTGCGCCGCATGGCGGCAAAAGCGCTGGCCTCCGGCTCGATGATGTGGCGGAACTCCTGCACGGTCCGGAGGAACACCTCACGGTCCGGCGAGGTCGCATACCAGGCCAGCACGTCGCGATCGAGCAGGTTCCAGCGTTCCTTCGGCTCGACCCAGCTGCCGATTTTGGGACGTGACGACAGCAAGCTCTTCGCCATCAGCATTTTTATGGCTTCGCGCACCGCCGAGCGGCTGACGTCGAACGTCTCGGACCATTTGGCTTCGTTGGGCAGGATGGTTCCCGGCGGATAGTCGCCGCGCACGATCCTCAGCCCGATTTCGTTGGCGAGCGACGCATGCACGCTCGACCCCGGCATGCGCGCCGCATCGGCCCGGCGAATACCGCTCGTGCGTTCGGCGAACGCCTCGGCCGCTGTCTTTCCCTTATTCGGCTTCGCGTCCTGCATGGCTCCACAAAGTCCGGATTTGGAGGCGTGTCAAGGAGATGAGATCGACGGCAATATCTCAGTTTGATTTTCCGCATCCGTCGCCTCGCCGACACCGCGCTTTGCCGAGCGTTCACGCCGGGGAGGCACGAACGGCTTCTCTTTGTCCCGACTGAATTCCTCGATCAGGAAATCAAGGAAGACGCGGATTTTCGGGGCGAGATGCTGCCGCGCCGGATAGACCGCGTAGAGCGTGGTTTCGACCTTGTCCCAGTCATCCAGAGCCGATTGCAGCCGGCCTGCTTTCAGATCGCTCTCGACATAGGGATAGGGGATCAGGCTGACGCCGAAGCCGGCGCCCAGCGCATCGCGCACGGCAAGGCTTGAAGAAACCGAGTATCGTCCGTCGATGGCGATCCGCTCGGCACGGCCGTCCTTGCGGAATTCCCATATGTCCGCATGCCCCGAGAGGCTGAACCGGATGCAATTGGCCGCCTTCAAATCGGCAGGCGTCTTGGGCCGGCCATGCGTCTCAAAATAGGACGGAGCTGCGCAAAGCACATGCGGCATGACCGCAAGCTTTCGGGCGACCAGGCTGGAATCCTCGAGATTGTCGCTGCCGCGAATGGCAAGGTCAAATCCCTCCCGCACGATATCGACGCGCCTGTCATCAAGGTGCAGATCGAGCTTCAAATCGGGATAGCGCGATAGAAACGCGGGCATGGCAGCCGAAAGCCGCGTCAACGTGACAGTCATCGGCGCGCTGACCCGCAACGTGCCGCTCGGCGCCGTCTTGATCGGGCCGAGCACCTGGTCGGCCCTGGCCAGCGCATCGAGCCCCTGCGTGACATGCTCCAGGTAGATCCTGCCCTCTTCGGTCAGCGCCATGCGCCGCGTCGTCCGGTTGATGAGCCGCACCCCCAGATCCGCCTCCAGCTCGGCGATGTTCTTGCTGATCGCGGGTGGCGAGAGACCGAGCCGCCGTCCGGCTTCGGCAAAGCTGTTCAGTTCCGCCACCTGGCGGAAAACCTGCAACGCCGTCAGGCGATCCATCTCACCATTCTCTTCCAGTAAACAATGTCTTGCAATTGTTGCATATTATCGCTCCTTGGTAAATTCTATATCTGCTTCCCGAACGACTTTCTCAGTTTCGGAATGACATGATGACCAACCCCGCAATTTCCCTTATCGAGCGGCGCATGTCGGCCAATCGGTTCGATGCCTCGCATATATTGACGGATGCCGAGGTCGAGGAACTGGCACGCCTCGCAACGCGCGCGCCAAGCGCCTACAACCTTCAGAATTGGCGGTTCATCGCGGTGCGGACGCCGGAAGCAAAGGCGCGGTTGCGAAGCGTGGCCCACGGCCAGGTGAAGGTGCAGGAAGCAGCGGTCACCTTCATCATCTGCGGCGTACTCCCCGACCACGCTGCCCTCAATGCAAGGCTGCGTCCTTTCGTGGAAGCCGGCTTCATGCCGGTGGATATGGCTTCGGGCTGGCAGGAAGGCGCCCGCGCACAATATGCCGATCCTCTAGCGGCCCGCGACGAAGCGGTGCGCTCGGCAACGCTTGGCGCTGCAACGCTGATTTTCGCGGCCGAAGCGCTGGGCCTCGTCTCCGGTCCGATGGCCGGCTTCGATGCCGAAGGCGTGGCCCGCGAGTTTGGCCTTGCGCGCAATGAAGTGCCGGTGATGCTCATCGCGGTCGGCCGCGCCGCGCCCGGAAACTGGCCGCAAAAGCCGTGCCGCCCTCTTGCCGAAGTTCTGGAAATCTTATGAAAACGCACCGTTCCGATCTGCTGCTTACAGCCATCGCACCCGCGATATGGGGCAGCACCTATATCGTGACCACCGAGTTCCTGCCCAACTTTTCGCCGATGACGGTCGCAATGCTGCGTGCCTTGCCCGCCAGATTGCTGCTGCTGGCGATCGTTCGGCAACTGCCAACCGGCATCTGGTGGCTGCGCAGTTTCGTCCTCGGAGCCCTCAACATCTCGATCTTCCTGAGCATGTTGTTTGTCGCCGCCTACCGGCTTCCGGGCGGGGTCGCGGCGACCGTGCTGTCGGTCCAGCCATTGATTGTGATTTTCCTCGCTGCTGCCCTGCTTGCCAGCCCTGTCCGCCGGTTGGCGATTGTCGCCGCCCTTGTCGGGATCGCCGGTGTTGCATTGCTGGTGCTGACCCCGAACGCGACGCTCGATGCGGCCGGCGTTGCCGCCGGCCTCGCCGGGGCGGCCTCAATGGCCTTCGGAAGCGTGTTGAGCCGCAAGTGGCAGCCGCCAGCATCGCTGCTCGCCTTTACGGCATGGCAACTGACCGCCGGCGGTCTCCTTCTCGTTCCGGTGGCTCTGCTTTTCGAACCACCCATCCCGTTCCCGACCGCGGCCAACCTGCTTGGACTGGTGTGGCTCGGCCTGATCGGTGCGGCGCTGACTTATGTCCTCTGGTTCCGGGGCATTGCGCGACTGGAATCCGCAGTGGTGTCATCGCTGCTTTTCCTCAGCCCGGTGACCGCCGTGCTGCTTGGATGGGTATTCCTGGATCAGACGCTGACCTTGCCTCAAATCGCCGGCGTCGTTTTCGTCATCGGCAGCATCTGGCTGGCTCAACGCCCTAGCCGCAACGAGGCTTGAGCCTGGGCGGGAGTGGGTCAGTTTGAAAATTCGATCAAGACGGATGGCCGAAGACGGTTAAAATAAGCTCAACCGCACCGAAGCTGCAGAAGAACACAACAGCACCATATGCAATCACCCGGCGCGGTATCAGGAAGCGCGCTGACCAAAATCCAGCACGAAGCCTTGCGTCTCGCTTCCCCAGTCGTTCGCCCCATGGAAGGTTCTGCTCATCGATTGACCCATAGAAATCGGTGCGCAGAATTATGCTTAGGAGTGCGACGAACATGGCTGCGAAACTCAGGGCCAAGACAACGACACATGCTGTTATTGGAATGAACAAGTGAGGATTGTTCGCCCACTCGTACTTCAAATGTCCTCACTCCCTGCTTTTTGGCCGCGAACCATAGGCTTCTCTGCCTCTTTGGCTTGGATCAGCGCAACGATATCACTGATTTCCCAAAGCTTGCCAGTGACGCCAGCGGCCGGTAGTGTCTCAGTTTGAAATTTGACGGAATGCAATCTGCATTTCCCATATCGGGCTGAGCTCCTGTATGCTTACCGGAAAGCATGGGAGCAATCGTGAGCGATCACAATCAAGACGCATTGGAAGGTTGGACGTTTACCTCTGGCGAGATCTCAGCTGGCATGTACCGATTTAGCGGTCGCCATTATGACGGACGCTCGGTTGAACGGCAGGGCCCGGACTATGAGGCTATAAAGGCCGACTGCATGAATGATGCCCGGACACTTGGGAAGCCAGCCTATGCCAACCGGTCCTAGAGGCCAGAAGCGCCCCGCCGATGTGATCGGCAACGCAGTCCATGTAATGCGCATTGCGACAGGCGAGGAAGCCGACGAAGTGATTGACGACGGCAAAGACCCCGCTGCAGCTGACGGAGGGTCTGCCGATGCCACAACGCCCTTATGATGAGCGGCTGCTCCGTCAGGCGTTCGAAGTCGCGCGCAAGGCCCGCGATGCTGGCGACCATCCCTTTGGTTCGCTGCTCGCCGACAAGGACGGCAATGTGTTGCGCGAGCAGCCCAACGGTTACAAAGCCGGCGGCGGCGACCGCACCGCTCATGCCGAAAGGCTGCTGGCCTCATGGGCGGGGATGAATGTCAATCTCGAAAAGCTGGCCTCCTGCACCCTCTACACGTCGGCCGAACCTTGCGCGATGTGCTCCGGCACAATCTATTGGGCGGGCATCGGACGGGTCGTCTTTGGGCAGAGCGAACATGACCTCAAGCGGGTAACGGGTGCACATGTCGAGAATCCCACACTCGACCTGCCCTGCAGGATCGTCTTCGAAGCCGGGCAGCGTCCGACTGAAGTCGTCGGCCCGCTGCTTGCCGATGAAGCGGCGCAACTCCAGGCCGAATTCTGGAAAGACAAGTAGCTCGAGTTTGCCGCGCGCGGCAAACACGTGAGCCTGGCCTCATGACCAGCAATTCGGGGCTGGCCCAGTGCCGGTTCCGCGTCAGCTGCCTCCGTCAGGTCGTCTTGACGTATTTCCGCCAGCTGTGCTCCGGCCGAAAGCCGAGCATATCCCGTGCCTTGCGGTTGGAGAGCAGCGTCTCGTATTCGCCAAGTTCCCCCTTGACCGGCACATCGGGATAAAACCGCTTCAGGAGTTCGGCTGTCGGCAGATCGGACGAGGTGTCGTCGTTGGCCGCGTTGAACACCTGATAGCCGAGCCCGTCCTTTTCGATGGCGCGCAGCGTGATCTGGCCGAGATCGCGCGCGTCGATATAGCTCCAGGCGATGCGCTTGCGGAAACCTGGATCGGCGAACCATTTCGGAAACAGCGAATATTCATGCGGCTCGATGACGTTGCCGATGCGCAAGGCATAGATGTCGCTGCCATCGCGTTGTGCAAACGCCCGCGCGGTCTTCTCGTTGACGACCTTGGACAGCGCATAGCTGTCCATCGGATCGACGTCGTACGCCTCGTCGAGCGGGAAATACGTCGGATCGCGCGGTTCGTGGGCGAAGACCAGGCCGTAGGTCGTCTCGCTGGAGGCGATCACCACCTTACGGATACCGAGCTTCACCGCGGCCTCGATCACGTTGTAGGTGCCGAGCGCGTTGATGCGGAACACCTCGTTGTCGGGCGTGATCATGATGCGCGGGATCGCCGCGAAATGCACCACGGCATCGACCGGCTGCGTGCGCAGCGACGGGTCGAATTCATGCAGGCCGATATAGCTCGACAGCGCATTGAACACCTGCCCGCTGTCGGTGATGTCGGTGATCAGCGTGCGCACCCTGGGATTGTCGAGCGGCTTGGTGTCGATGTTGAGCACCTGGCAGCCTTGCTCGACCAGATACTGCACGACGTGGCGCCCGGCCTTGCCGCTGCCGCCGGTGAACATGATCCGCTTCGTCATTTTGCTCTCCCTGGAATTCATGTGTATTGTCAGACAATATCGAACTCTGCAATCGCCTGCCATGGCATGCGGCAAAAACCCGCTTCAACAATTCGCCGGCAATGTGCAGCGCCGTCATCCATCACTGCAAATAGGACGAAACGACATGAACACGACTGCCGCGAGCGAAAAGATCGGCTTCATCGGGCTTGGCCTGATGGGGCACGGGATCGCGAAGAACATCGTCGACAAGGGTTATCCGCTGACGTTTCTCGGCCGCAAGAACCGCACGCCGGCGGAAGACCTGCTCGGCCGCGGCGCCAGGGAAGCGGCGACCTCGCGCGATGTCGCGGCGGCATCCGATATCGTCTTCATCTGCGTCACCGGCTCGCGCGAGGTCGAAGCCATCATCCGCGGCCCAGGCGGCCTCAAGGAAGGCCTGAAGCAGGGATCGGTTGTCGTCGACTGCTCGACCTCTGATCCCGTTTCGACGGTGGCGCTGGCCGCCGAACTCAAGGGGCTCGGCGTCGATTATGTCGATGCCCCGCTCAGCCGCACCCCGAAGGAGGCTTGGGAAGGCACGCTCGACGCCATGGTCGGCGCGCCCGATGCGGTCTTTGCCCGGCTGAAGCCGGTGCTCGAAACCTGGGCCGGACGCATCGTCCACATCGGCGACACCGGCGATGGCCACCGCATGAAGCTGCTCAACAATTTCATCTCGCTCGGCTACGCCGCGATCTATTCCGAGGCGCTGGCGCTGGCGCAGAAGGTCGGCATCTCGCCGCCGCGCTTCGACAGCGTCATCCGCAACGGTCGCATGGATTGCGGTTTCTATCAGACCTTCATGCGCTGGACGCTGGAAGGCGACCGCGACGCGCACAAATTCACCATCGCCAACGCCTTCAAGGATCTCACCTATCTCGAATCGATGGCGGGTGCTGCCGGCATCGCCAACCCGCTCGGCAACGCCACCAAGAACGCCTTCGCCGGCGCCTTTGCCACCGGCCCCGCCGATCAGTACGTGCCGATGCTGGCCACGCATATCGGCAAGGTCAACGGCGTCGACCTGATGCCGACAAAAGATGGGAAAAAGCAGACGATCTGAGAACGTTGGGATTAACGCCTGGGAGTGTCGCAACTGCAAACGTTCGCTGCCGACCAGCTACATCCGCCAATCTCCAACGCTGGCGATTAGCATATGACACCACACCTTCGTCATCCCAGGGCGGAGCAGGAGCGAAGCGACGTCGCGCAGACCCTGGGATGACGAAGGGAGGGTTTCGGCTAATCTCCTAAATTTGCGATTTGCGACTAACGGGAATGATCGACCTTCGTTGCTGGTTGACCCGACTTACACGCAGTTGGCCGAGAAACGATCGAATCAGCGCCGAAACCGGCCGATAACGTCGGTATTGGCGAGAAGTCTGTGCACCAAAGCACGCGCACTTCCGATCGGAAGAAGCCAAAAACAAAAAAACCGCCTCGGTGGGCGGGTCGTTGGAGCCAATTGGCACCATACCCAAATTAGTAGCATAGCTGCCGGCACAAAGCAAGAACAAAATACGCCCCCGGTCGCACAAAGCTCAACGGTGTCGACGTCATGCCGGCCAAGGATGCGAAAAATGCAGACGATCTAAGCGCATGGGCAATGCGCACGGCGCACTATTTTTCAATCAACGCCAGCGCCGCCCCTAATCGCCCTGCCGGGCACTTCTCCCCGTATAGTGACGGGGAGAAGGACGCTTTCGCTGATGATTTCGCCAACTATTTCCATTGCAAAGAGTGTGCCAAGATCGCGGCCAGCCCCTTCTCCCCGTCACTATACGGGGAGAAGGTGGCGGCAGTCGGATGAGGGCGGCGCCGGACTTTGCGGTACAAATCACCGCCGCGACCGGCCGATAACGTCGTCGGTGTTGGCGAGAAGCCTGTGCACCGCGGCGCGGGCTGCGGCGGGCCGCTGCAGGCGGATGTTCTTCTCGATTGCCTCGTGCAGTGCCTGCGCCCGCCGCTGATCGCTGGTCTCGCGGGTGACGAACTGGAACAAATGGTCGAGCGCCGATTCGATCAGCACGCCGAGCGGCACCAGCAGATCGTTGCCCGAGGCCCGCAGGATGGCGAGGTGAAATCGCGTGTCGGCGCGCGTTCGCTCCTGCAGATTGGTCGCCTCGCCCATCTCGCGGCAGGCCTGGCTGATCTCGGCCATCTGCTCGTCGGTGCGCCGCATGGCGGCAAAGGCGCTGGCCTCCGGCTCGATGATGTGGCGGAATTCCTGCACGGTCCTGAGGAACACCTCGCGGTCCGGCGAGGTCGCATACCAGGCCAGCACGTCGCGATCGAGCAGGTTCCAGCGCTCCTTCGGCTCGACCCAGCTGCCGATCTTCGGGCGTGACGCCAGCAGGCTCTTCGCCATCAGCATTTTTATGGCTTCGCGCACCGCCGAGCGGCTGACGTCGAAGGTCTCCGACCATTTGGCTTCGTTGGGCAGGATGGTTCCCGGCGGATAGTCGCCGCGCACGATCCTGAGCCCGATTTCATTGGCGAGCGAGGCATGCACACTCGAGCCGGGAAAGTGTGCGGCGTCGGCACGCCGAACGCCGGCCGGCCGCTCAGCCTCTGCCTTGAATTTGGCGGGTCGCTTTTTTGATGTCGCGTCCGGCATTGGTATTCCCCGGCAACTGCTTGTCGAAAGCCTGAACTCAGGGCACGGCAAAGCAGCGGCCTACGCTCCAAAGCAGCGTCGCCTCGTGCGTTTTGTATGGACAGTGCGAACGGGGCGCCCGTCGAAGGGCGCCCCGAAATTGCGAACCTACTTCTGGATGCAGGTGTCGACGGTGTCCTTGGTGCATTCGTCGAGGCCGGTGAACACCGGATCGGCGACCGGCTTGCCGTCGACCAGGTCGATCATCACCGAGGGCGCCTTGTAGCCCATCTCGAACGGCCGCTGGCCAACCAGCGCGGTCACCAGCCCGTCACGAGCAATCGCCACCTCGTCGCCGATCGTGTCGGCGGCGCCGATGACAAAGGCGTTGCTGGCGATCTTGTCGGCCATCGGCTTGAACAGGTCGCGGTAGGGCTGCGGAGCGCCGAACAGCGGCCAGCCGCCCATGATGCCGAAGGCGTCGAGATCGGGATTGGCGGCGAGGATGTCGGTCATCGCCTGCACGCCCTTGGCGCCGTCGTCATTGGTGAACACCGGGCAGCCCGCAACTTCCGTCCAGCCGCCTTCGCCTGCCAGCGCCGCGAGGCCGTCCTTGCCCGACAGCGCGTCACGCATGCCCTGCGCGCGGCGCAGGATGTTGTCGGCCGCCGGATTGCCTTCGATGGTGCAGATCTTGCCGCCATTCGGCTTGGCCTTCTTGATGTATTCGCCGATCTTGTGACCCATCAGGTAATTGTCGGTGCCGAGATAGGTCTTGCGCAGCGCCGCATCTTCCTTGCTGAGGTCGGCGTCGAGGGTCATGATCGGGATCGACGGATTGGCGCTTTTGATCGTCTGCGCGATCAATGGCGCGTTCGACGGCGAAATCGCCATTGCCACCGTATCGGGCTTGCTCAGCATGTCCTGGACGATCTGGGCTTCACCCGCCTCATCCGAGGTCGATGCCGGTCCGGTGTAGAAGCACTCATATTCCGAGCTGGCGTTTTCCTTGTTCCACTTCTCGCAACCCTGGTGGATGGCCTCGAAGAATGGATTGTCGAGACCCTTCACGACGATGACGAGCTGTTTCTTGGCCATGGCCGGCCCGGCACCCAGCGCCATGACGGCGGCGGCAGCGAGCAATAGTGATTTCCTCATGTCAGTCCTCCCTTTTGAAACAAACGGACACCGCGTGCCCGCCACACACAGACCGACCCGGAGCAAGATGACAGAGGACGTCGCACTCGTGTCGCCAAGCCAGGTCGATAAGCATTTTCATATTCAGTCTCAGACCGGCACCGACAGATATCGCCGGTTGCCAAATCCCTGACCGACAAACCCTCACCGATTCCTTCCGGCAACCCGGTGGCTCGGCGCAAGCTCCTCCGACACTTAGCTAATATCGCCTTGTCACCGACGTCAATGCTATTTGTCCTACAAAACTGATTTTTCGAAAGAAGCCGTGGTTGACGCCAAGGAGGCTTATGCGTAAATGGGCAAAATCGCTGCTTCCGGGAGGAACTGGGGAGAGCGAATGGCCGCGGCAGAACCGCAGGCCGCAAAGCACGGGGAGGCAAGAAGGCTGGTGGCGGTTCTCGAACTCACCAACATTTCGAAGCATTTTGGCGCCATCCAGGCGGTCAACGACGTGTCGTTGTCGATCGAGGCCGGACAGGTTGTCGGCCTGATGGGCGACAACGGCGCCGGCAAGTCGACGCTGGTCAAGATGATCGCCGGCAATTTCCCGCCGAGCCATGGCACGATGCAGATGGACGGCAAGGAGCTGATCCTGCACAAGCCGGTCGAGGCGCGCCAGCACGGCATCGAAATCGTCCATCAGGACCTGGCACTGTGCAACAATCTGACGGCCGCCGCCAACGTCTATCTCGGCCGTGAATTGCGCCGCGGCCTCGGGCCGCTTCGCATCCTCGACTATGCCGCGATGTACAAGCGTGCCGGCCAGATCTTCGCCGAGCTGAAATCCGAAACGCGCCCGCGCGACCTGGTCAAACAAATGTCGGGCGGCCAGCGGCAGGCGGTGGCGATCGCCCGCACCATGCTTTCGCAGGCCAAGATCGTGCTGATGGACGAGCCGACGGCGGCGATCTCGGTGCGCCAGGTCGCCGAGGTGCTGAACCTGATCCGCCATTTGCGCGACCAGGGCATCGCCGTCGTGCTGATCAGCCACCGCATGCCCGACGTCTTTGACGTCGCCGACCGTGTCATCGTCATGCGGCGCGGCCGCAAGGTCGCCGACAAGACGATCGCATCGAGTTCGCCGGAAGAAGTCACCGGGCTCATCACCGGCGCCATCGAACAGGTATGATTGACGCCTCAACCATGACTAAAAAAGGTCGATAATGGCAGTCACCCTTGATCAGACGATCGCGCACAAGCAGCACACCTTGCTGAGCAAGGTGTTTGCCAGCCAGACCTTCTGGGTGGTGATCGCGGTCATCCTCGCCTGCCTGTTCCTGTCGGTGGCAACGGATTCCTTTGCCACGACCAAGAACCTCTACAACATCACCCGCAACGTCACCTTCGTCGCCATCGTGGCGCTCGGCATGACCTTCGTCATCATCACCGGCGGTATCGACCTGTCGGTCGGCTCGGTGCTTTGCCTGTGCTCGATGGTGCTGGCCGTCACCATGCATGCCGGCTACGGCATCGAGATCGGCATTGGCGCTGCGATCGCCACAGCGCTGATCATCGGCGCCTTCAACGGGGTTCTGATCGCCTATCTCGGCTTCCCGCCCTTCGTGGTGACGCTCGGCATGCTGTCGATTGCGCGCAGCCTAGCCATGGTCGCCTCCAACAACACCGTCGTCTTCCAGTTCGGGCCGGATCACGACAAGCTGTTGGCGCTGGGCGGCGGCGCCTGGGTGTTCGGCATCGCCAATCCGGTGCTTTACATGATCGTGCTGGCGTTGATTACCGGCTTTGTGCTGCGCTGGACGAAATTCGGCCGGCACATCTTCGCCATCGGCGGCAACGAGCATGCGGCAACGCTGACCGGCGTTCCGGTGCGCCAGATCAAGGTCGTCGTCTACATGATCTCGGCAATGGCGGCTGGCCTTGCCGGCATCATCCAGACCGGCTGGCTGGGCGCGGTCACCACCAATCTCGGCAACGGCATGGAGCTTCAGGTGATCGCCGCCACCGTCATCGGTGGCGCCAACCTGGCCGGCGGCATGGGCACAGCCTTCGGCGCGGTCGTCGGCGCGGCGCTGATCGAGGTCATCCGCAACAGCCTCGGCCTGCTCGGCATCAATGCCTTCTGGCAAGGCGTGTTCATCGGCGGCGCCATCCTGCTCGCCGTGCTGTTCGACCGCATCCGCAATTTCAGGCGCAACGACTGACGTTCAAGCGCAGCCTCCCCTTCTCCCCTTGTGGGAGAAGGTGTCGCCGAAGGCGACGGATGAGGGGTGCTCCAGCTTGGCATCGCCTCATTTCTTCCAACACCCCTCAACCGTCTCGGCGCTAGCGCGCCGATCCACCTTCTCCCACAGGGGGAGAAGGGGACGCGCTCCTATCGCCGGGTCTGATAATCCGCCGGTGCGGCGCATGGCCGGCGCCCGGACGTGCACATCCGTCTTGACGCAAGCCCGAACTGCGCCGCACAATCGCTCGCAGCAGGCGAAGGGAGGCCAGTCGCCTGCGGGAGGATATACCCATGACGGAAGCGATCAGGCTCTACTGGGGCCGGTTCGGACATGTTTCTGTCCTGAACGTCGCCAGCGACTTCGTCACCCACGCCCATGTCGAGGCGCATATCATCATCTGGCTGGAAGGCACCGCCGGCGAGATGACCATCGGCCGCGAGACGGTGCGGCTTGGACCGGGCACCGCCGCCGGCATCAATTCCTTCCAGCCGCACAGCCACGCTCTGTCCCGCGACGGCACGCCCGGCCTGTTCCTCGCCTTTTACATCGATCCGGACTGGGCTCGAAGGCGCCGCGAGCTGCCTTCCGCCGCGCCACTGTTCTCCGCCCCGGCAATCACGCTCGAGCCTTGGCTGCACAAGGCAGCGGCCAACCTTCTCGACCATCTCAGTGACAATGAAAGCGTCGACGACATCGCCAATTACGAGATCGAGCGCTTCATCGACAGCGTGCTCGATGCCGCCGATGCCTCCGCACCGCAGACCGTGCGCACCCGCGTCAGCACCATGCAGGATTTCCGCGTCCGCAAGGCGATCCAGCTGATGAAAGCCAATGTCTGCGAGCGCATCTGCTTCGACGACGTGGCGCGCAGCGTCGGCCTGTCGCGGCCGCATTTCTTCGCCCTGTTCAAGGAACAGACCAATCTGACGCCCAACGTCTATTGGAACACGCTGCGCATGGAGGAAGCGGTGCGGCAATTGCAGTGGTCGCAGGAGCCGCTGATCTCGGTCGCCTGCAATCTCGGCTTCACCACGCAAGGCAATTTCTCGCGCTTCTTCCGCGACCATGTCGGCGTCCCGCCGACGCTTTACCGCGAAGCGGCGCGGGCGATCAGCTGAGCGCCCGTTTTTCAGACTATTTGATAGGCGTTCAAGACGCATTGATAAGCGCCGCCGAGCCTGCCGCCCTACCCTCCCAGGCAGCTGATTTGCGAGGGAACGTTCAAATGGCGAAAGTCACCATCTCCAGCGTCATCGACGCGCCGGTCGAAAAGGTCTGGGCGCGCATACGCGACTTCAACGGCCTGCCGACCTGGCACCCGCGCATGGTCGAAAGCCATATCGAGGACGGCAAGGATGCCGGCACGATCGGCTGCGTGCGCAATTTCCAGCTCGCCAGCGGCGCCCGCCTGCGCGAAAAGCTGCTCGATTTCTCCGACGAGAACTTCCTCGTCAGCTACGCCATCCTGGAGACGCCGCAGCCGCTCACCAACCACAAGGCGACGCTGCAGTTGCGGCGGGTGACCGACGGCGACCGCACCTATGCCGAATGGACCGCCAGCTTCGACGCCGCTCCCGAGGAAGCCGATAAATTGGCCGAAGGCATGGGCGCCAATGTTTTCCAGGGCGGGTTCAACGCCCTGAAGAACCACTTTGCCGGCCAGAGTTGAATGACGGACTAAGCCCGAAAAAGGGAGTGTTCCATGGCGCTTGCATTGCAGACTTTCCCGACGGTGAAGGACGCCGGCGCGGCGCTGAAAGCCGCCGGCGCCCGCTATCTCGGTGGCGGCACGCTGGTCGTGCGCGCCGTCAATGAAGGCGACGTGTCGATCTCCGGTTTCGTCAGGTCGACCGACCCGGCGTTGTCGGCCATCACCGTCTCCGGCGGCACGGTCCGCATCGGCGCCTCGGTGACCATGGCGGCGATCGCCCGCCATCCGGATCTCGCCCCGCTGGCCCACGCCGCGCGCGCCGTCGGCGGCCCGGCGATCCGTAACATGGCGAGCGTCGGCGGCAATCTCTTCGCGCCAACGCCTTACGGCGATTTCACCGTTGCGCTGCTGGCCTTGGACGCAACGGTCAACACCGGCGACGGCGAACTCCCGATCGAAACCTTCCTGGCGAAACGCGAAAGCAACCACGCCATCGTCACCGCGGTCGGCTTCACGCTTCCGAAGGAAGGCGGCTTTCGCTTCCTGAAAGTGTCGAGGGTCAAGCCAAAGGGCATTTCGGTGCTGAGCATCGCGACCGTGCTGGAGCACGCACCGGACGGCACCGTGTCGTCAGCGCGGATCGCGCTCGGCTGCATGGCCGACCGGCCGATCCGTGCCAGGGCGGCGGAGAAGGCCCTGATTGGCCGGGAACTCACGAGCGAGGGCATCGCACCGGCACTGGCTGTTGCCCGCGACGGCACTTCGCCGCGAACCGATTCGATCGCCAGTGCCTGGTATCGCAACGAAGTCCTGCCGGTCCATCTCGGCCGGCTGCTGCTCGCCTGAAAGACCGTGGCGCGTATGTCCGCCTGGCTGCGGCGCAAGGAGTAAAAAGATGGCAAAGGTCCCGGTTCAGTTCACGCTCAATGGTGCCGAAAAGGCCGAATTCATCAACAGCGGCACAACGCTGCTTCATGCGCTGCGCGACAAGATCGGCGACACCTCGCCAAAAGGCGGCTGCCATCAAGGCACTTGCGGCGCCTGCTCGGTCATCATCGACGGCGAGCTCAGGCTGTCCTGCCTGACGCTGGCCGAGACCTGCAATGGCGCAACCGTCACCACCACCTCGGGACTGGCGGAAGGCGGCGTGCTGCATCCGCTGCAACGCGCTTTCCTCGATGCTTTCGCCACCCAATGCGGTTTCTGCACGCCGGGCATGATCATGGCCGCCAAGGTGCTGCTGGATCACACGCCGAACCCCAGCCGCGAGGATGTGGTCGAGGCACTGTCCGGCAATATTTGCCGCTGCACCGGCTACGAACCGATCATCCAGGCGGTGCTGAGCGCCGCGCGCTCCAATTCGCAGAACGCGGCTTGAGGGGAGTCAAAAAGATGGAACTCCGCAAGAGCTACTTTGCCGACCAGCGCAAGGACGATCTGCACGAGATCGGCCAGCCGCGGCCGCGTTCGGATTCGCCCGGCCATGTCACCGGCAAGACCGCCTATTTCGCCGACCGCAATTTTCCCGGCATGCTGCACCTGAAGATGGTGCGCAGCCCGCATCATCACGCCCGCATCCGCAGCATCGATACGTCAGAGGCGGAAAAGCACCCCGGCGTCGTCAAGGTGCTGACCGCCAAGGATGTGCCGCACAATGTCTACACCATCCTGATCCTGATCCAGATCGGGCCGGAGGACGAGACGGTGCTGGCCGACGGCAAGGTGCGCTGGAAGGGCGAGGCGGTGGTGGCGGTGCTGGCCGAGACCGAGCGCGCCGCCCAGGAAGCCGCCGCCAAGGTCAAGGTCGATTACGAGGTGCTGCCGGCCGTCTTCGACATGGACGAAGCGCTGAAGCCCGGCGCGCCGATCGTCAACGAATATCACGGCCGGAATTATTACCTCTACGACAGCGGCGAATGCCGCAAGGTGCGCTTCGGCGATGTCGAGGCAGGCTTTACAGGAGCCGACCACGTGCTCGAACAGACCTACCAGTCTTCACCGATCGAGCATGCGCCGACCGAAACGACCGGCTGCATCGTCGCGCCGGAGGGCAACGACCGCTTCACCTGCTACACCAACACGCAGGCGATGTTCTTCACCCTCGATAACGCCTCGATCATCCTGCAGATGCCCGGCAACAAGCTGCATTTCGTCGGCGGCACTGTCGGCGGCGGCTTTGGCGGCAAGGTCGACGTCATCGTCGAGCCGATTGCCATCCTTGGCGCCAAAATAACAGGACGACCGGTCTGTTTTATCTACAGCCGCGAGGAAGAGATGCAGATTTCCTCGCCGCGCGCCGCCGAGAAAGTCGTCATCAAGGACGGCGTCATGAACGACGGCCGCATCGTCGCGCGCAAAGTGACCGGCTACACCGACGCCGGCGCCTATTCGCGCCATTCGCCCTACGGCGCGCAGAAGGGCGCCGGGCATTATCCCGGCCCGTATACGATCCCGAATGTCTGGATCGACACCTACTGCGTCTACACCAACCGCACCCCGTCCTCGGCGATGCGTGGCTTCGGCGTCACCATTGGCGATTTCGCGCTAGAGGTACAGATGGACAAGCTCGCCCGGCTGATCGGCATGGACCCGCTCGAATTCCGTTTCATCAACGCCTATCGCGATGGCGACATGAAAGCACATCGGCAGCCGACCGAGGGTGCTGCGCTGATCGAGTGCATGCAGGAAGCCTCGCGCGCCGCCAACTGGCCGGTAGCGGAAAAATTCATGGCGATGTCGTCTTACGCGAAGGGAGCTTGAGATGGCGATCAGGCGCGGACGCGGCGTCGCCGCGATCAATTATCCGACCGGCATGAATCTCGGCGGCGACCCGACGCAGGCGCTGGTCCATTCGACGCCGACCGGCAATTTCATGGTCACGCTGTCGAGCGTCGACCTCGGCCAGGGCATGAAGCAGATCATGGCGCAGATCTGCGCCGAGACGATCGGCGTGCCGACCGACCGCGTCGTCGTCGACACCGCCGACACCGACACCGGCCCGCATTGCATGGGCACCTTCGCCTCGCGCGGCACGCACCGCGCCGGCAACGCCGTCATCCAGGCGGCCAGGGAAGCCCGCCAGGTGATGCTGGAAGTGGCGGCCAAGGAGCTGGAGGTGAATGCCTCGGACCTCGAGACCGATGGCCAGGGCAACATCCTGGTCAAGGGCGCGCCGCAGAAATCGATCTCGATCTTCGATGTCGCGCTGTCGGCGCATTTCAAGCGCGGCCGTTCGATTTCCGGCCGCGGCATGTTTTTGATCCCGCGCTCCTATCCCGAAAAGGAAACCGGCGCGATGAAGCCCTCGACCTGCTATGCGCACGCCTGCACAGTGGCCGAGGTCGAAGTCGACGACGAGACCGGCGAGGTCACCGTGCTGACGGTGAAGAACGTGTTCGAGATCGGCCGCGCGCTGAACCCGAAAATGGTCGAGCAGCAACTCGTCGGCGGCTCGTGGATGGGCATCAGCCATGCGCTCTACGAAACGACCGAGCCCTATTATCCCAACCGCGACCATGGCGGCACCGACTTCAACCAATATCTGATGCCGGGTCCTGGCGATCTCGCGCAAACCGAGATCATCGTGCTGGAACGGCCCTCGGCGGACGGGCCGTATGGCGCCAAGGGGCCGGGCGAAATGTGCGCCAACCCGCAGATCCCGGCGGTCGCCAATGCCGTCTTCGACGCGGTCGGTGTGCGCATCGACACGCTGCCGATCACGCCGGAGCGCATCCTGCGGGCGCTGAAGGCGCAAGCCCCGAACTGAGTGCTGGAAATGCCCAAGAGAAGTGCCGAGACCGTCGCGACCTCGCCGGAGGCGGTGGCGTCCCGCCTCGCCGCGTCGCACTATCTCGCCGATGAGAGCCTGGCCACCGCCATCTTCCTGGCGATCCGGCTGGGCAAGCCGCTGCTGCTCGAAGGCGCGCCCGGCGTCGGCAAGACGGAAGCGGCGAAGGCGATAGCCGAGGTGCTCGGACGCGATCTGGTGCGGCTGCAATGCTATGAGGGCATCGACGCCGCACACGCGCTCTACGAGTGGAACTACCAGCGCCAGCTGCTCGCCATCCGCCATGCCGGCGAGCACGAGGTCGACATCTACGACGACCGTTTTCTCATCGCGCGGCCGCTGCTGCAGGTGCTGAAGGCACCGGAAAAGCGCGTGCTGCTGGTCGACGAGATCGACCGCTCGGACCATGAATTCGAAGCGCTGCTGCTGGAGTTCCTGTCCGATTTCCAGATCAGCATTCCCGAGCGCGGCACCATCCGCGCGACGGCGCAGCCGATCGTCATCCTGACCTCGAACCGCACCCGTGAACTGGCCGAAGCGCTGCGGCGACGCTGCGTTTATCACTGGATCACCTATCCCGACGCCGGGCGCGAAGCCGAGATCATCATGCTGCGCACCGGCGATGTCGCCGAGGCCACGGCCCGCGCCGTTGCCTCGGCCGTGCGCGACATTCGCGCCCGTCCGCTGGCCAAGCCACCAGGCATCGCCGAGGCGGTCGAATGGGCCAATGCCGCGACCATCCTCGAAAAGGGCGGCAGTCCGTGGCCGGAAGCATTTCGCCGGGCCATTGGCGTGCTGATCAAGGACGAGGAGGACCTTTCCTGCATCGCGCCCGAGCTCGGCAAGATTGTCGAGGAGGCGCTGGCGTGAGCGCGGCGGGCCTGCCTCAAGGAGCAGCACCCTTGCTCGGCTTTGCCCGCCTTCTGCGCCGCTACGGCTTTGTCATAGCACCCGAGCAGGTCTCCGGCTTCATGCAAGCGGTGACGTTGCTCGGTCCCCGTTCGATGGCCGACATCCACGAGGCGGCTCTTGCCACGCTGGCGCCGCCGCCCGACCGCCGCGACGAGTTCGAGGCGCATTTCCGGAGCCATTTCTATGGCAGCACCGCTGCCGTGGTCGAAGGCGAGGCCGACGAGGAAACGCGCGTCAAGGACGATGGCGGAACGAGCCAAGAGGGAATCGAAGTGATCCGCCAGGAGGAAGGCGGCGAACTGTCTTCGGCGAGCGAACAGTTGAGCGTCCGCGAGTTCCATCGCGATAGCGACGGGCTTGCCGCCTTCCGCCGCAAGCTCGCCACCGCTTTGCCCGCGCGCCGCTCCTTCCGCACCGTGCGCACGAATGCCCGCGGCAAGCTCGACCTGCGCCGCTCGCTGCGCGAAATCGTCAGTGCCGACGGCGATATCCCCTCGCCGCTGCTGCGCCGGCGGCAGACAGTGCCGCGCAAGCTTCTCATGCTGATCGACGTGTCCGGCTCGATGAAGCTCTACACATCAGACTATCTCAAGCTGGCACACGCGGCGGTGCAAGGCGCCGACCGGGCGGAAATCTTCACTTTCGGCACACGGCTGACCCGTATCACCTCGGCGCTGCGCATTCGCGACCGCGACCAGGCGCTGGCCCGCGCCGCTGCCCAGGTCGACGACTGGGACGGCGGCACCCGCATGGGACCGACGCTGCTCGCGTTTCTATCGGTGCCGCGCTTCTCCGCTTTTGCGCGCGGGGCGGCAATCGTCATCCTGTCCGATGCGCTGGAGCGCGGCGACCATGCCGAGCTGGAGACGGCGATGCGCCGGCTGAGCGCGCGCGCCTTTCGGCTTTCGCTGGCGACGCCGTTGGCCGGCGACCCGCGCTTCCGGCCGGCCACGGCAGCACTTCGCGCCATCCTGCCGGTGCTCGACGATCTGGTCGACGGCTCCTCGATCGCCGGCCTCACCGATTTCATCCTGTCGCTCGCCCGCCCCGCCCCGGCGGCCGCGGCAATCTGGAAGAGGGTTTTGTGATGCAGAAGGCGATCGACGCGCATTTCCACATCTGGCGCCGAGAGGACCAGCCCTGGCTGCGGGGACCGATGGTGCCGCGCATCTTTGGCCCCTACGAGCCGATCCGCCGCGACTATCCGATCGAGGAATTCCTCGCCGACCAGCAAGGTTCGGGCGTCGAGAAGGCGGTCTACGTACAGACCAATTGGGCGAAGGAGGATTTCGAGAACGAGGTCGCGTTCCTGCAGAAGACCGCGGAAGAAACCGGCTGGCCGCACGCCATCGTCGGCTATGCCGACATGACGGTGGACGATATCAGGCCCCAGATCGACCGGCTGATCAAGTATCCGCTGCTGCGCGGCGTGCGCATGCAGCTGCACTGGCACGGAACGCCGGCCTTCCGCTTCGCCGCCTCGGCCGATCAGGTCATCGATCCCAAGGTGCGGGCCAATGTCGCGCGGCTGAAGGATTACGGCCTGTCCTTCGACCTGCAGCTTTTCCCCGCCCAGATGAAGGACGGGCTGACGCTCGTCGGCGACAACTCCGAGACGAATTTCATCCTCACCCACGCCGGCATGCTGACCGACATGGAGCCGGAGACCACCGAGGCGTGGAAGTCCGGCCTGCGCACGCTGTCAGCGGCGCCCAACCTCTATGCAAAGCTGTCCGGCCTCGGCACCTTCGTCCACCGCAACGACCCGGCGCTGATCGCCTATATCGTCGACAATGCCATCGACATCCTCGGCAGCAATCATCTGATGTTCGGCTCGAACTTCCCGATCGAGAAGCTGTGGACCAGCCATGCCGAGCTGATCAGGGCGCACCGGGAAGCGGTGGGCAAGCACGGCACGGCGGCAGAGGCGGATATCTTCTGGAACACGGCGGCGAAGGTATATCGGCCAGTGTGACCTAAGCTCTCACTTCACCTCCAAGCAGGATCAGGTCAATTTCTGTGCGAGGTGTACATCAGCTTCGATATTTAACAATAAGTCGTGGGTAAATGCTTGCTTAGGTAAAAGCGTGTTTCAATTGTCTTGATTTGGCTGGGCAACGGGCCCAATTGTTCGACCGAATCATAAAGCGAGTCGAACACATGGCAAACCGGGTTCATATTGACGCCCCTGCGGGTGTAATAGAAATCGAGGGAGAGCGAGAATTTGTCGAGGGCGCGCTCGCTAAATTCTTGCCTTTGGTAGAACAGGCGGGTTTTGGCAGTCGCCCACGTAGCCAAGTAGCCAGTCAAGAGACCGAGGAGGAACTTCTCGCCAATGGCGACACAACGCCCGCAGACGATACCGGCAAGGCTAAGGTTAAGCGAAGGAGAGGAGTTATACCCCCGAAGGGCCAGTCCTGTGGCGACCGCATTTTGACTCTCAAAGCGGACGGCTTTTTCAAGGAGCAACACGGTCTTGGAAGCATCATAAGCGGACTACAGAAAAAGGGCTGGACCCACAACTCCAACCAAGTGTCTGCAGCGTTAGATGGTCTCCTCAAGAAACACGTCATGCAACGTACCAAAAAGGATTCCAGTAGCCCGTGGGCATATTACTGGGATAGGGATTAAGCTTGAGCTCGTCCTCTATCCGCGACGCCCTCAAGGTTCTACCTGACGGTTTAAAGGATCCTCTCCTTGCCGAGTTCGAGCAAGCGCTAGATGAATATCGAGCAGGCGACTGGGAGAGCGTCGGTGTTAAGGCCGGCAAGTTCTGCGAGATTGCGTATTGCATCTGCGCTGGGCACGTGGCTGGCAAGTTTCCGTACACTCCGCATAAGCCGGACAATTTTCCGCTGAAGTGCAATCAACTGGAGCAGCACAATCAAACAAAGGGAAGGGGTATGTGCGTTCAAATACCCAAAATTCTCATTTCACTCTACGAGCTAAGAAACAACCGGGCCATTGGTCACGTAAGCTCGGAAGTCAGTCCAAACCACATGGACGCAGAATTCTTCGTGAGAGGTATGAAATGGGTAATGGCGGAATTTGTACGCCAGTTATCTGACCTTGCCCTTGATGACGCCCACGCGCTGGTGGAGGCCGTCACGGCGCGTACGTTCCAGATAGTTTGGTCCAGTGGTGACACGCGACGAATTCTTGAGCCGGCAAAGACAGTCAGCCAGAAGGTATTGATCCTGCTGTATGCCGAGGCGAGGCCGGTTAACGCGACAGTGCTGCGGAAATGGGCAGATTATCACAACTCGAGCTATTTCAAGCGTACGGTGTTAAAAGACTTGCACAAGCATGCCCTAGTTCATTTTGACGAGGCAAAGGACACGGTCGAAATTCTCCCGCCGGGGCAGTCCATGGTGGAAAACTCGGGCCTGCTATTGATAGGCGGCAAAGCTTAGTTCGTGCCGATGGCCGTCGTCGATAGCTGCCTGTAAGGCTCAACGCTCGATCTCATGCACAGACGCTTCTGGTGGCGGCATCCGTCCGCACGCTGTTTCAGCGACGCGTCGCTGCGCCATCATTCATGCATCAATTTCGTCGCCTTCGCTGTAGCGTTTTCAATCGAGTTTCTACAGTTACAAAATAGTTCGCTGACACAGCTCGCCATCGAAAATACGGAATGATTTCTACCTTTGCGCTCACCTCACCTCGAACTGCGGGTCGATCGGAACCTGCATCGCGGTGACCATCTGGTTGGTCTGCCCGGCCAGCCCGATGATCGACACCAGCTCGCCATGCTGTGCGTCGGTCATGCCCTTGGCCCGCGCTGCGGCGGTGTGCGAGTGGACGCAATAGGAGCAGCCATTGGCGGTCGAGACGGCGATGTAGATCATCTCCTTGGTCAGCGGGTCGATGGCGCTGTCAGCGACCATTACCGTCTTGAGCTGTTCCCACACCCGCTTCAGCGACGCAGGATCATTGGCCAGCCCGCGCCAGAAGTTGTTGACGAAGTCAGATTTGCGCGTCGCACGGATGTCGTCGAATACGGCTTTTACGGCGGCAATCGCCTCGACCTCGGCATCGGTCAGAAGTCTTGTGGTGGCCATGGGCAGGTTCCTTTCGTTTGAATCACGATGCGAGGTCGTTGAAGCAGGTCGGGAGAAAAGGCGGCTAACCGCCTTGGATGAATCAGCAATTGACGCGCTGAGGCAAGACCGTAAAGCTGGCCGAGGCCCCTCACCTTCGTCATCCCTGGGCGAAGCAGGAGCGAAGCTCCGTCGCGGAGACCCTGGGATCCATGCCGTGACCTTAGCCGAAGGGTGCAGCGGAGCAGGATGCTGCACCGCTGCAGCGCTCTGATGTAGCGGCATGGAACCTGGGGTCTGCGCCGCGTCGCTTCGCTCCTTGCTTCGCCCCAGGATGACGAAACGACGGCGCCTCGGCCAATCTCCAAAGTGTACGATCCGCCGGCGCAAAAACCGTCCAAATGTCAACCTTCCGCGCCCAGGAAACCTAGTGCACCGCCGCGTACATGATCTTCTCCTCTGTCGCCTCCGCAGGCGAGAACTCCTCGACGATGCGGCCCTGCCGGCAGACCAGGATGCGGTCGGACAGGTTCATGATCTCCGGCAGGTAGGACGAGATGACGACGACTGCGAGGCCTTCATCGGCCAGCCGGTTGATGATCTGGTGGATTTCGGCAATCGCGCCGACATCGACGCCGCGCGTCGGTTCGTCGAAGATGACGATGCGCGGCTTCTGCACCAGCCCCTTGCCGATCACCACCTTCTGCTGGTTGCCGCCGGAAAGCTCGACCACGCGGGCATTGTCGTTGATCGCCTTGACGTTCAGCGTCCTGGTCCATTCGGCCGACAGCGCCCGCATCTCCTGCGCATTGATCACCCAGCCCTTTTCCCGCCCTGCCGCCAGGAAGCCGCCGAACAGGTTCTCGGCGACGTCCATCGTCTCGAAAATCCCCTCGCTCTTGCGGTCTTCGGTGACATAGACGATGCCGTCCGCCACCGCCTTGCTGGGCACGAGATAGCGCACCGGCCGATCGTGCAGCTCGATAGTGCCGCCGCGCAGGAAGTCGCGCTTGTAGATGCCGGAGACGATCTTGAACGTCTCGGTGCGGCCCGAGCCGATCAGCCCGAACACGCCGGTGATCTGGCCCTCGAAGATCGAGAAGGAATTGTTGCGCACGACATTGCTCATCGAGATGTCCTGTACCGACAGCACCTTCTTGCCGGGCTTGCGCAGCCTGGTCTCGTCGCGCTGGCTGTAGAGCTGTCCCGAAAGCGTGCGCCCGACCATCGCCGCGACGATCCTGTCGCGATCGAAAGCGGCGGTGTCGTCGGTAATCACCAGCTCGCCGTCGCGCAGGATGGTGATGCGGTCGGCGATATCAAGGGCCTCTTCGAGCGCATGGCTGATGAAGACGATCGACACGCCCCTTGCCTTGAGCCGGCGGATCAGCGCGAAGAAGTGCCGCTTTTCCTCTGGCGTCAGCGTCGCCGTCGGCTCGTCGAAGATGATGATCTCGGCATTGTGGTGGACGGCGCGTGCAATTTCGACCATCTGCCGCTTGGCGGCGCCCAGCGTCGCCACCATGGCATTGGGGTCGACAGGAAAATTCAGCGACTGCAGGAACTGCTGCGCCGAGATGTAGGTGCCGCGCAGCCGGTTGAGAAAGCTCTCGGTGCCGAGATAGAGGTTCTGCGCCACGGTCATCGACGGCACCAGGCTGGTCTCCTGGAACACCATGGCGATGCCGGCTTGAAGCGCCGCATGCGGCGAGGCGTAGGCGATCTCCTGGCCCTTGTGGAACATCTTTCCCGATGTCGCGTCGACAACGCCGGCGATGATCTTGGTCAGCGTCGATTTTCCCGCACCGTTCTCGCCGAGCAGCGCGTGGATCTCACCCTTGCGCAACTCGAAGCTGACATTCTTCACCGCGGGCACACCGCGATAGGTCTTGGTCACGTTCTCCAGGCGGACGATCGGTTCCATCAGCGATGCCCTCCTGAAGCCAGGTCGATGGCCAGCAGGCAATCGCCGCCTTTCGAGGCAATGAAGAGGCGACCGTCTGTCTCCGCCACGCTGCAGATGCCGTGGCGCGTGCCGTTGGCGCGGCTGTGCAGGCTGAATTGCGGCCGCATCTCCCGATCGAGCCTGACCACCAGCCCGTAGGAGCGGCTCGGCGACCACGGCTTGTGGATGCCCATGGTGCGGATGCCGCCGCATTGCAGCGGCTCGAGGAAGCTGCGGTTGGAGGCGAGTGCCGGCGCGATCCAGTGTTGCGGCGACACTTGCGCCAGCATGTCGTTCCGATAGTGCGTTTCCTGCAGCACGAATTCGATCAGACGGTTCCGGGGCGCAAACAGCGCCAGCCAGGCACCGCCATCGGCGGCGGGCGATAGCCGCGCGGGATAGCCGGGCAGATGCGCCAGCACCGTCGAGCGGCTGCCTGTCGCGCTGTCGAAGCGGACGAGTTGGTGCCGCCAGCTCTCGCCGACCAACACGTCCTTGCCGGTTGGATGCAGCCCATAGGGAAAGGCGATGTCACCGGCGAGCTTGCGGAATTCGCTGCCTGCCGGATCGCGCTTCCACAGCGAACCCGACGCACCCTTCTTCATCAGATCGGCGGCCCATTCCGACGGCGCGTGTTCGGCCGAGCCATTGGCCAGCCAAAGTGTGCCATCTTCTGCGTAGGCGAGTGCTGTTATGCAGCGGATCTCGGCCGGCAGGGCGGCCTCCTTGCCCGCAATCAGCAGCCTGCCGCTTTCGAGCCCGACCGTCAGTTCGCCGGCGGGCGAGCGCGCGAGCGCGGTGACGGCGGCCGGAAATGTCTCGACCAGAACAGGCGCGCCACCGGCGGCGAGCGCGTAGACGGCATTGCCGCTGGACGCCAGCAGCCGGCCGTCGGCGACCAGCAGATTGTCGGGCTCGGGCAGTTCGGCGAAGGCCGCAACATCGTCCAGCAGCGTGTTCGGCCTGAAGGCACCGTCGAGCGGCGGGATGGTAACCGCCTTGCCGCGAAAGATGTCGAGGATCGGGTCCAGCATCATGGCTTGGCACCCCAGTAAGAAGCGGGGCTGGTCCAGTTCGGGTCGGCGCCGGCAATCCGGTAGCGGCCGATGCGGTTGTTGAGGATGCCGCCGACGAACAGAAAACCCTTGTGCTCGCGCATCGAAGTCACCATCGGATGCGCGGCGCCCGACAGGTCGCCCATCGCCTCGACGATGCCGCCCTTCTCGTTGAATTTCACCACACCGCCGGTGTTGATGTTGGGGAACAGCCATTCGTCCTGCGGCAGCCGGCGCGTCATGCGCTTGCGCATGTCGGGATGGCGCAGCGACAGGTCGAAGCTCGGCGTGCGCATGCCGAGCCAGGCCATCCAGTAATTGCCGTCTGACGCTCGGTTGATGTTGTCGGGGTAGCCCGGCATGTCGCGGATGACGCATTCGGCGGTGCCTGCTTTCGGCCCCACCAGCCAATAGCGATGCACGCGGCAGGCCCAGCTTTCGGCAAAAAACAGCGACTTGCCGTCATGCGCCATGCACACGCCGTTGGTATAGCGGTAGCCGTCGAGCAATGTCTTGGTCGAACCGTCCTTCGGATCATAGACAAGCAGCCGCCCGGTGGCGCGGTTCTCGATCGAATCCAGCGCCCAGTCGTGCGCGTCATAGCGCTTGGTGGAATCGGTGAAGTAGATGCGGCCGTCCGGCGCGATGTCGCAATCATTGGGGTCGCGCAGCCGCGCATCGTCGACGATCGAAGTCCAGGAGCGTGACGTTTCCGCCGAAAGCCGCTTCACCTCGCGCTGCGGCGAGACCGAATAAAGCCCCATCGCGCCAACGCAGCTGATCAGATTGCCTGTCTTGTCGAAGGCCAGGCCGAGCGGAAAGCCGCCAATATGGGCAAAGACCTCCGAGCGTTTGTAGTCCGGCGCGAAGAAGCGGACGATCTCGCCATGCCTGGTGCCGCAATAGAGATGGTCGTCGCGGTCGAGGATGACGTCTTCCGGCCCTTCCAGCTCGCCGAGCCCGATATGGTCGGCCTCCGACAATCGGTTGTCGAGTTCGTAAGGGGTGCCCGAACCCGGTGCCGCCGACTGCGTTGCCCCCATCTTCAGGTAGACCGGTGCGACATAGACCTCGTCCAGAACCTTGTGGCGGTTCTTCAGCCAGCGAATGTCGATGGTGACAGCGACGGCCAGCATGATGCCCAGCACCATCTGGTTGGTGCCGGTGCCATAGCCCAGCCGGATCAGCCCGTTGGTCATCGTCAGCACGATGATCGCGCCCATCAGCCCCTTGATCACCGAACCGCGGCCGCCGCCCAGGCTGACGCCGCCGACGACCGCCGCCGTCAACGCCATGACCTCAAGGTTGAGGCCGGTTCCCGGCCCTGCCCCGCTCAGCCGGCAGGCGATGAGAAAGCCGCCGAGCGAGGCGCAGAAGCCGGAGAACACATAAGTCATGAACACGGTGCGGCGCACGCGGATGCCGGCATTGTGGGCCGAGCGCCGCGACCCGCCTACCGCCTGCACGTGCCAGCCGGGCCGCGAGCGCGTCAGCGCGACGTGGGTAATGATGGCCAGGATAATCGCCGCCCACACCGCAACCGACAGGCCCCAGAAGGTATCGTCGCCGATGAAGTCCAGCACATCCGATGTGGCATCGGAAAGCTGCACGTCGGCGGCATAGGTGGTGACCAATATGTCGAACAGCGCCCGCCCGAAAATGAAGGTGACCAGTGTCGTCAGGAAAGCGCGCAGGCGGAAATAGCCGATCAGATAGCCATTGATCGCGCCGAACAGCAGGCCGGTGACGATCGAAGCGGCCAGCGCCAGCCACACCGACTGTTCGAGGATGAAGAAGACGAACACGGCGGAAAAACAGGACAGCGCGAAGATCGAGCCGACCGAAAGGTCGATGCCGCCGCCCAGCATGACCACCGTCATGCCGCTGACGACCAGCGAGAACTCGCCGAGCTGGCGGGTCGATTCCTGCAGCGACATCGGCTTGAAGAAGCCGGGGATGATCGAACCGAACACGCTGAGCGTCGCCACCAGCGCCAGGAAAGGAATGGCGTTGTCGGTCCAGCGTTTGCTTAGGATCTCGCCGACGAGGTGGTCGGGCACGAGATTGTAGCGCCAGGATTGAAGGCGTTCGCGAAAGGACATCGGTTGCTGCTGCCACTCAAGAGAGAAAGAGGCGGCCGAACCCGGTCCGGCCACCTCGTCGATGCTTGCAACGGACCCGCGGTTTACTTGGCCGCAGCTTGGGCTTGCAGTGCCTTCAAGTCCCAGCAGCTGTCTGGCTTGAGGTCGGCCTTGGTTGTCGCCTTCTCCAGCGTATAGATGTAGGTGTGCGAGGTGCCGGCCGGCTGGCCACTCTGCAACAGGAACTTGATGACGGCGTTCATGTCGCCCGACTGGCGGGCAAGGTCGGTCATCACCACCGCGCCATAGGTGCCGTCCTGCAGCTTGTCGCAGTCGGCAGTCTTTTCGCCACCGCCGGTGGTGACCAGAAAGACTTTGCCCTCGAGCTTGGCATCGCGGATCGCAGCCGATGCGCCGGTCGCGTCACCATCCCAGAAATCGATGATGGCGCAGATGTCGGGGTTCTGCTGCAGCATTGTCGTCGTCACGTTGCGCGAGGTCGTCGCATCCCAGTTGGAGTCCGGCTTGGCCACGACCTTGAAGTCGGGGTTCTTGTCCAGCACCTTCATGATGCCGGCATACTGGTAGAGGCTCGATGAGTTGGCCTGGTCGCCCTGCACCAGCCCGATCTTCTTGGAGGAGTTCGGCCCACAACCCTTGATCGCCGCTTCGGCTTCCAGCTGGCCGAGCCGATCCCAGTCGCTGCCGACAAAGGCATCGGCCGGGAAGTTCGCCGGATTGTCGACCAAAAGCACATAGGTGCCGGCCGCCTGCGCCTTCTTCATCAGCTTGGCATAGGAATTGAGGTCCGGCGAATGGATGATCAGCACGTCCGGCCTGGCGTCCGACGAGATTGCGTCGGTTATCGCCTGCGCGCCGGCATCGACCACCCAGTTCGGGTCACGCGTCTCGAACACGCCGCCCCAGGCCTCGACCTCCGTCTTCAGGTAATGCGCCCAGCCCTGTGCCAGGTCGAAGCCCATCGCCATCGGCACCAGCATCACACGCTTGCCCTTGAGCGCTTGCGAATAGGCGGCCGGACCCGGATCTTCTGCAGCGAAGCCCGGCGCCACGAAGGCGGAGATGGCAAGCGCTGCCGCGGCAGCCATAAATGTCCTGATGATTTTCATGTCACATCCTCTGGTTTGGTATGTCGTTCGCGGCCGGCCCCAACCGTTCGCGTCAGTCTAAATGTCGCCTTGCTGCGCGGTCTGCTCGTCGCGCGGATTGATGAACCCATCGACGATGATCGCCGCCAGCAGGATCGCGGCCTTGATCAGGTTCTGATAGAGCAGCGGAATGTCGATGATGGTCATGGCGTTGAGCAGGATGCCGATCAGCGCGGCACCCACCAGCACGTTGCGCACCCCGCCCCGCCCGCCCGACAGACCGATGCCGCCGATCACCGCCACCAGCACGATGTCGTAGAGCAACGTGGAATTGACGATGCGGGTGTTGATCGAATGCAGGCTGGCGGCGGTGAGCAGGCCAGCCACCAGCGAGACCAGGGCCGACAGCACGTAGCGCAGCACCAGCATCGGGCGCACTGGAATGCCGATATTGCGCGCCGCGACCGGGTTGTCACCGGCGAAATAGACGTAGCGGCCCCATTTGGTGTAGCGCAGGAACAGGAAGAAGGCGAAAGCCAGCCCGGCGAAGACAAACACCTCGACCGGGATGTCGAGGAAACGCAGCCCGCCCAGACGCTCGACCCAATGGCTGGGCGGCACCGGCACGGCGTCCTGCGTGATCAGTTGTGAACGCACATAGCCGAAGACGAAGGATGCGGTCGCCAGCGTCACGAAGATCGCCGGGACCTCGGCGTAGGCGACCAGGATTCCGTTCAACAGCCCGATGGCGAGAACACCGGCGAGCACATAGGCGAAGGCCAGCCCGTCGGGCATCCCCGAATTCAGCAGTTGCAGATACCACGCGACCGACATCGCCATGATCGCCACCGCCGACAGGTCGATGCCCCTGCCGATGATGACGACCGCCATGCCGAGCGCCAATATGCCCAGCACCGAGACCGAGCGCACGATGGCAACGAGATTGTTCGAATTGATAAACCCGGGCAGTCCGATGGCGGCGGCAATGAACAGCACAACCGCGATGGCAAAGACAATGCCCTCCTGGTTAAGGCTTCTCCAGTTTAGCCAGCCGGTCGCGTTCATTGCCCGCTTTCACCCGCGATGGCTACGCCCTGCTCCCTCTGCGGCCATCGGAACGAAAGCTAATCGGCTCAAGACCAATTCGTCAAATGAATCCGCGCATTGCAGGCCGGCTTGCGAGGAAATTCCGCGCTTGGATGCACCGATTGGCGAGGCTGGCGCAATGCCGGGAACTCAAGCTGTTTTGCAATTGATCGCGCCGATCGAAGCGCCGGCAAAGGTTTGCTCCGGAACGAGCGAAGCAGGCATAATTTATGTCCGCGATTGCCGCTGGATTCCTGCGTCAAATCCGCAAAACATGGCCCGAGACCTCGGCGCCGGCAGCCTTCGGCAACGCCAGGAAGCGACACGAGGCGACGAGCCCGATTACGCCGATCGCCACGAAGGCAAGTCGGAAGTCGACGAGATCGAGCGCCGCAGCGCCCCTGGCGATCTGCGACAGGTTGAGCAGTGCCGCGGCGACCGCTACGCCGAACAGCATCGCCATCTGCTGCAGCATGCTGGACAACGTCGCCGCCGAGCTGCGCTGCGGTGAGGCCACATCGGCGAAGGCCAGTGTGTTGAGCGCGGTGAACTGCATCGAGCGCGAAAGGCCGGCGATCAGCATCAGCACCACCACCAACGCTTGCGGCGTCTGCGGCGAAAGCGCCGCGCAGGCCATGATCGATAAAGAGGCGATCACCCCGTTGACGATCAGCACCGAACGGAAGCCGAAGCGCCTCAGTGTCGGCGTCGTCACCGCCTTCATGCCGAGATTGCCGAGGAAATAGGCCAGGATCATCATGCCGGCATCGACCGGGCTCAGGCCGAAGCCGACCTGGAACAAAAGCGGCAGCAGGAACGGCGTGGCGTTGATGGCGATGCGGAAGATCGTGCCGGCCGACAGCGTCGAGATGGCAAAGGTCTGCACCTTGAAAGCTGTGAGGTCGAGCAGCGGATGGTTGGCGCGTTGCAGATGCCGCACCGCCAGCCAGCCGACCAAAATGCCCGTGCCGAGCAGTGCCACGGTCGGCAACACACCCTCTTCCGGATGCGCGATGCGCTCGAGGCCATAGAGCATCGCGGCGAGCCCCACCGAGGTCAGCAGGAAGCCCGGCCAGTCGAGTGGCTTGGCCCCAGCTTCGCGGTCGCCGGGAATGAAGCGGGCGACCAGTGCCAAACCGGCAACGCCAAGCGGGATGTTGATGAAGAAATTCCAGTGCCAGGAGAGATAGGTGGTGATGAAGCCGCCAAGCACCGGCCCGACCACCGGCGCAAACAGCGCCGGCCAGGTGATCAGCGCCGTGGCGTTGAGAAGCTCGGATTTCGGCGCGTTGCGCAATACCAGGATGCGGCCGACCGGCGTCATCAGCGCGCTGCCCAGGCCCTGAACCGCGCGTGCGGCGACGAACTCGGCCAGGTTCTGTGAGATGCCGCAAACGAGCGAGGCCAATGTGAACAGGGCGATCGCCACGAGGAAGATGTTGCGCGCGCCAAAACGGTCGGCAACCCAGCCGGACAGCGGCACGAACACCGCCATGGTCAGCATATAGACGGTGATGCCGATGCTCATCGCCACCGCCGGCACGCCGAAGGATTCTCCCATCTGCGGCAGCGACGTCGAGATGATGGTCGAATCCAGAAGCTGCATGAAGAAGGCGACGGCGACGATCAGCGCCACCCGCCGGGCTTGCCGCGCCGCCGGCGCGGTTTCGGGCAAGGCTTTGTTTTCGGGAATGGCGGTCATGCACAGAACTGTCCGAAGGGGAATTTTCACCCGCTCCATCGGCAACCGCACAATTGTCCGGCAAACCGATGACGCACCGGCTTCAACAGCATCTGGCCGGTGCCGTCCAGACCTGGTCCAACAAACTTTCGTGTGGCATCGCAGCCGGCCATGCGATGACCCGGCCCTGGCGCCGAACCGGCCTTTCACGATCCGCGATGATGCTTTGTGCCGCTGCCGGGGCGTCTTATGCGGCTTCGATCTTCTCCAGGAACAGGCTGAGCTGGTCCGGGTCCATGTGCACGACGTGCCTGTCTTCGGGATAGGCCAGGCTGTTCACATCGGCGACATATTCGGAGAAGGCAGCGATTCGTTCGGCCTGCAGGCGATCGTATTCGGCGGCGAAATTGCGATAGACCTTGGAATGGCGCGGCATGTGGCCACGGTTCTGGCCGAGGATGTCGTCGGCGAACAGATACTGCGCGTCACAGCCGGTGCCCGCTCCCATCGACAGCATGATCAGCGACGTGCGTTCCGAAATCGCCTTGGCCACCTCGACCGGCACCACCTCGATCTCGGCGCCGATCGCGCCGGCGGCCTCCAGTTGCTTCACCGCCTCGAACACCTGCATGGCGGTATCGGCGGTCTTGCCGACAGCCTTGAAGCCGCCCGTCCAGGTGGCGCGTGACGGGATGAGGCCGACATGGCCGATCACCGGAATGGCATCGTCGGCCATCCGCTTGATGGTGGCGTACCCGGCGCTGCAATAGACCGCATCGGCGCTGGCCTTGTAGAGCCGGAACGCCCAGCGGACGAAATCATCGGCGGTGCCGATTTCGAAGAAATTCTCGCCCGGCATGGTGAACAGGCTGGGTGCCGCATCGCGGTATTGCGGATTGAGCACCAGCTCCGGCGGCACCGAGACGATATCGACGCCGGCGCGTTCGGCGGCCTCGGCCTCGTCCATCGTCAGCACGCGCAGCATCGTCAGCTGCCGCTTGCCCTTCATGGCACGCAGGTCTGCGACGGTCGGTCTTTTCCGGCTCATGGATTTTGGTTCCCTTTGCTACGTGACAGAAGGCCGGTCAGGCGATCTGGATCATCACCTTGCCAGCTTCCACCTTGACCGCATAGGTCTGCAGATTGACACAGACGGGAGCCCCTTTGGCCTGGCCGGTCTTGTAATTGAAGCGGCCATTGTGCTTTGGGCATTCGATGATGTCGTCCATGACAAGCCCATCGGCCAGATGCGCCTTCTCATGCGTACAAAACCCGTCGGTGGCGAAGAATTCATCGTCCGGCGAACGGTAGATCGCGAAGGTGCGGCCGCCATGGTCGAAGCGGATGACATCTTCCTCTTCGACATCGTCCACGGCGCACGCTTCGACCCAATCGGCCATCTCTGCTTCTCCCGAAATTTCTGCGTTGCGCTGGTGCGCAGTACCTACTCAGCCGCTGCCGACATGTTCACTTCGTGGAATTCGCCACGATAGGGCCGTGCGGTTGGCGGCAGTTCGCGCTTGAGGAAATAATCCTCGTATTTGAGCTGCCTGAGCAGGACAGGCCAGACCTCGCGATAGGCATGCCATATCGACGGGTTCGGTTCCGGCAGATCGTGCTTGATCAATTCATGCAGCCTGGGCAGCGCGTGATAGGGCACCATCGGAAACATGTGGTGCTCGACGTGGTAGTTCATGTTCCAGTAGATGAACCGGCTGATCGGGTTCATGTACACGGTACGGGTGTTGAGCCGGTGATCGACGACGTTGTCGGCCAGACCGATGTGTTGCAGCAGGCCGGTCATCACCATGTGCCAGGTGCCGTAGAGGCGCGGCACGCCGATGAGCACCACCGGCACCCACGACTGCATGGTGAGGGCGAGTGCTATCGTGGCGATGTAGACGGCGATGTGCCAGCGCGCCGCGATGACGGCCTTGTGCTGTTCCATCTCGGGAACGTAGCTTTTCTCGTCGGGCGTCAGCTTGCCGAACGCCTGGCGTACCAGTGCCGGAAGCGAATAGCGAAAATCGAGGATGCCGGTGAAAGCCAGCGCCGCACGCAAAAGGTCCGGCGGGCGCATCACGGCGATCTCGGCGTCGCGGCCGACGATGATGGTGTCGGTGTGGTGGCGGGCATGGCTCCAGCGCCAGGTCACCGGGTTGCGCATCAGCATGAAGCTGGCGATCTGGTAGACGACATCGTTCATCCAGCGCGTGCGGAAGGCAGTGCCATGGCCGCATTCGTGCCAGCGCGAGTCGCTGGACGAGCCGTAGAGCACGCCGTAGACGAAGAAGAACGGCACGCACCACCAGGTACCCCAGAAATAGATGGCGCCGGCGGCCGAGCCGAGGATGGCGACGATCCAGATGATCGTGTCGCGGATCGCCGGGCCGTCTGAGCGCTGCATCAACTCCTTGATCGCCTTGCGGGGAACATCCGTGTGGTACCACTCCGCCGAGGCAAGCCCGGTTTCGATCGCCCTGCGCGTGCTTTCGCCGACCAGGCTGTAATCGCGCTTTACCGTGCCAGCCATTGTGACCTCCAATTCCCGATCGGCCGCGAGCCCTCCCCGCTCCAGCCGGAACCAGCCTCCCAACTGGTGTCCCGTATCGTCGTCGCCATTATCACGACCTGCCTCCAAGAACAGGAAAATGGCCCGACGGCTGGGGATAATCCTGCTGCGGCTGCGTGGCGATTGCCGCGATCCGGCTCTCGGCGACGGCGATCTCGCCGGCGCCGTCGAGAACCCGGAAAACGGCATTGTAGGAGCGGCTCTCGCCATGCTCCAGCCAGATCATCTCGCCGCGTTCGCGCGCCGCCAGATTTCCCAGCACATGATGCGTCGACGGCTCGATCCCAAGCGCGTACTGCCCGGCCTGGAAATTCTGCCATTGATAGGCGCAGGGCAATTGGTCCTTGCGCGTGACCACCTCGAAGCCGAGGCCGAGCCTGTCGTTGACCACCGCCACCGGCACTTCGCCGGCGCTGTCGGCGCCGAGTTCGTGCTGCCAGACCTGTTCCTTGAATCCCGGTTGCGGCGCCGGCACCGTGCGGTACCCAACCTTCTGCACTTCATAGCGCTCGCCGGCATGGCTTGCCCAGACGACGTCGCGGATCGGCGCCAGGTAGCGCGCGCCCTCGTCGAGCACCGGATGGCTGACATTGATGTGGTAGAAATACATATGCGGCGTACGGTTGAAACCGTGATTGACGACACGGTCCGAAAGCCGGATCTCGTTGCCGCCGACATCGGCCTCGATCCGCCGCAGCAGGTGCAGATCCTCGCCGAATACAGTCGATTGCTGGACGATGCCTTCGGCCCACAACACGCAGCGGTCGCCGTCCCAGGTCTCGCCATAGCCGGTCAGCCGCGCCGGAATGGTGCTGACGCGGCCGTGCAGCGAATGGCGCACCGTCGTCTTCGGCGGGTAGTTGTAGGTATCGGCCGGTACTTCGTTCATGAACAATATATGGTCGAGGCCGCAGGTCAGCAGAAGGCCGGAAAACGACCGCGCCCACGCCAATCCCTCCTCGCCTTCATACTCGTGCAGGCCGGGATGGCGAAAACCGCTCGGCGAGTGCCAGCCGATCGCCTGGCCCCTGAAATCGCAATCGGCGATATCGAGCGCCCGGTCGACCAGCGCGGTGAAGCGCAGGCCGGAGCCGGTGCGGAATTCGAGCATGCGGATGCCGCGCTCGACGCCGTCGCCGAGCGTCATCAGCCGCACGCCGGCGAACTGCGACAGCATGCCGGACCGTTCCGAGACCTGCCGGCGCGACAGCGTCTTGCCGTAAAGCTCTACCATGTGACGGCCAGTTCTTTCACTTTGCTCCCGTCCTTCACTTCGCTCTCGTCTCCTTGAGCAGGGCCGACATGTCGGCGCCGGTGATGATGCTTTCCACGGTCAGCAGGTCGGTGTCGGCGACCGTCTGCTCGGCGACGATCTCGCCGCGGCGCATGACGATGATGCGATCGGCGACCTGGAAGACGTGATGGATGTTGTGGGTGATCAAAAGCACCGAGTGACCGGCGTCGCGCACTTCCTTGACGAAGCGCAGCACGCCGTGCGTTTCCTCGACGCCGAGATTGTTGGTCGGCTCGTCGAGGATGATGACCTTGGCGGCGAACTGCATGGCGCGCGAGATGGCGATCGACTGACGCTCGCCGCCTGACAGCGTGCTGACCAGCGCATCGGCGTCGAGTTTCTTCGAGATGCCGACGCGCTTCAATAGAGCCGACGCAGCATCGCGCAATCGAGCGAGATCGAGCGGCGCGAACACGCCAAGCCATTTGAGATTGACCGGCTCGCGGCCGAGGAAAAGATTGCGCGCGATGCTGAGATCGGGCGCCAGCGAGGTGTCCTGGTGGATGGTCTCGATGCCGAGATCCATCGCATCGCGTGTCGAGCCGATGGAGACCTTCTGGCCGCGCACATAGATCTCGCCGCGATCGACGGGAAAGACCCCGGAGATCGCCTTGATCAGCGTCGATTTGCCGGCGCCGTTGTCGCCGAGCAAGGCCACCACTTCGCCCTCATTGAGCGCGAAGGACGCGTTCTTCAGGGCGCGGACGCTGCCGAAGGATTTTTGCAGGTTCTGCAGCCGAAGCACTTCCATCGTCAGCTCCTGGCGGCGTTCTTCTGCAGCAAAGCGTGCAGGATGAGCATGGCAAGGATGATGACGCCGACGAAGATGTTATAGGCGAGCCCAGGCACGCCGATCAGCACGATGCCGTTGCGGATGCTGCGCAGCATCAGCGCGCCGACGATGGTGCCTAAAATGGTGCCGCGTCCACCGGTCAGCGCGGTGCCGCCGACCACCACCATGGCGATCACTTCGAGCTCGTACCCGGTGCCTGCCACCGGCGAGGCGGCAGAGATGCGAAAGGCGCTGATCATGCCGGCGAGACCGGCCAGCACCGAGGTCAGGATGAACAGCCAGATCTTGACCGCATCGGCCGGCACACCGCGCGCTACGGCGGCGTTACGGTTCGAGCCGATAGCGCTGATCCAGTTGCCGAGCTTGGCGTAGTGCAGCACATAGATCGCCAGTAGCGACAGGCCGATGAACCACCACAGCGAGGTATAGAAACGGAACGTTCCGATATTGAAGCTGCCGGCCAGCAGCGTCACGAAGAAGCCTGGCTGGTTCCAGGATTTCAGCGGAAAGCCTTGGGTGATGTAAAGCGCTGCCCCACGCACGACGAGCAACATCGACAGTGTCACCAGGAAGGAGGAGATGCCGATCTTGGTGACGATCAGGCCGTTGATTGCACCGATCGCTATGCAGAGCAGCAGGCCGGCCAACAGCGCGACGCCAATATCAAACCCGCCGTTCTGCACCAGCAGCATGACCACGACCGGCGCTAGCCCGAACACGGCACCGACCGAAAGGTCGAACTCGCCCGCCGTCAGAAGCAGCGTCATGCCGAGCGCGATGATGCCGAGCTCGGGCAGGAACGCCATCATGTTGGAGATGTTGAGCGGCGACAGGAAATTGGCGTCGGCGATCCCGAACACCGCCAGCAGGACAATCAGGATGACGAGCGAAGAGAACTGCGGCGAGCGCATCAGGCTCGACCTGCGTTTGGCACGCGGCATTTCCTCTTCTGCGGCAATTGTCATGACTGTTTCGACCATATTTCAAGGTGACGCCCGCCGCCTGCGCGGCGAGCGTCAATTTCAATCACTTGTTGTAGAGTTTCAGGATCGGTTCGACGCTCGACGCGTCGTAGAGGCTGAACGTGTGGATGTCGTAGCCGATCGGTTCGCCAGCGGCGGCCAACCCGAGCAGCGCCACCGGCATGAAGCCCTGCGCTGACGGGAACTGCCAGGCAGCCGCGTTGATGAACCCAGACTTCACTGACTCGGCCGTTTCCTTCGAATTGCCCCAGCCGACGACCGGGATTTTGCCGGGCGGCACGCCGGCGCCGTCGAACACCCGCTTGACGCTGGCCGCGACGGAATCGCCGAGCGCGATGATCGCCGGCGGGTTGTTGGCGACCATGTAGTCGGTCATCTTGGCGATGATGCCGGCCGGATCGGTGCCGCAATCGACCACATCATATTTGATGCCGAGCGGATCGAAGACGCTGGCGATGCCTTCGGTCTCGAGCTGCTGGTAGCTGGCGCCCGGCACTTCGACCGGCAGGAACACTTTGTCGCCCTGCTTCACCATCTTGTGGTCGACCAGATATTTCGCCCAGATGACACCGGCTTCCTTAAGGTCGGCGCCGACATAGGCCTGCCGGCCGGTTGCCGGATCGTCGGTATTGAAGAACACGATCGGGATGCCGGCCGCCTTGGCTGCCTTGACCTCCTCGGTCCACAGGCCGGGCTGCGCCGAGGTGGTGGCGATGCCGTCCGGTTTGGCGGCAAGGGCCGAGTTGAAGGCCTCCTTCTGCGCCGCCATGTCGCCGCCGCTGAACGAGATCTTGCAGGTCACCTTGAGCTGGTCGCAGGCCTTGGTCGCGCCGGCATTCCAGTCGATCCAGAAGGCATCCGACGGGCCGCCATGCGACAGCAGGTAGAACGTCTTCTGGGCGTCCTGCGCCAGCGCCGGTGTACCCAGCGCCACACCGGCGAGAACCGTCGCCGCGGCAGCGATTTTCAACGCGAATTTCAACATTTCTCTTCCTCCCTTGTTTCGTAGCCGAACCGCGCCATCACAGTCCGTTGGCGCGGAATTTTCCGTCGAGGAATTTCTTGGCACGGGGCACGTCGTCTTCCGAAAGATGCTCGATGATGACCGGGATGTTCGGATGCTTTTCGGCCAGCCGCTTGAGATAGAGGTCGTAATTCAGCGAACCGAGGCCGGGGGCCGGCAGCTCGATCTCGCCGACGCCGCGGAAGGTGTGGCTCTCCAGCGCGTCCTCGTCGCCGATGTCTGCGTGTTTTTCCGACTTGTCGCCGCCGGAACGCTTGACGTCCTTGGCGTGGGCAATCTTGATCTTGTCGGCCAATGTGTCGAACACCTGGTTCAGGATCTGGTCCATCCTGTCGATGTTGTGCGTTTCGAAATAGTTGGTCGGGTCCATCAGCAGGCCGAGGCCTGGGTGGTCGACCTGCGCGAACATCCTCACCGTCTCCTCGACCGAACCGACGACATTGTTGACATAGGTTTCGAGCAGGAAGACCGCGCCGTGGTCATAGGCGGTCTGGGCAAGGTCGGCGATGACCTTGCGGCATTCCTCAAAACCTTCCTCGGTCTTGTTCTTCGGGTGATGCACCCAGTCGGACTCGGTGTTGTAGGTACCGGTTTCCGAGATCACGTAAGGGGTGCCGAAATGGCGCGCATTGCGGATGATCTCCTTCAAATAACCGACGCGCCGCTCGCGCTCGGCCATATCCGGATGGATGATGTTGGTGTAGCCCGATACGCAGCAGATCGGCAGATTGTGGTCGCGGAACGTATCGCGGACAGTCTTGGCCTTGTCCTTGGTGATCTGTCCGGCGGAAAGGTCGATATCCCTGAAATGCAGGTCGAGCTGCACGGTGTTGAAATCGAGCGCACGGATCTTCTGCGCGGTTTCCTTGAGGCCATACGGGAAATAACCCGTGAAAATACCTGCCTGCATCATGGTGTGAAGTCCTCCCTGTAAGTAACTCAGTCAGTTGATATTTCGGAAAGTTTGACTGTCCGACCCATGTCGATCGAGCGATAGCCGGCTTCGACCAGCGCCATGGTCTTGACGTTGTCGGCGACCGAGAGCGCCGGCGGCTCGCCCGTCTTAACCGCGTGCTGGAGCTGCTCCATGACGCCGATGAAGGCATGCGGGAACCACATCGTGTCCCAACTGGGCGTCACCCATTCACCACCGGTGGTCTCGGTCGAGGCATAGGTCAGCGTCGAGGCAGCGCCAGTCGGCCAGCCGATGGTGCCCTTGGCGACGCCCTTGGTGCCGTCGACGCGCCAATTGATGTGCTGGTCGTCCTTGTAGCCCTCCTGGCGCGGACCGGACCAGACATCCTCAAGCGATACGGCGAGCACGCCCGACGGGAACTTTATCGTCGACACGGTGATGCCGTCCGAATGATCGAAGCGGGTGCGCGGATCCTTGCGGGTCAGGGTGGTGATCTCCAGGGGATCGCCGAACAGGAAGCGCAATACGTCGAGATGGTGGACGCTCATATTGGCGAGCGTCAGCCGGTCATAGTCCTCGAGGAAGCTCTGCCAGTGCGGGATCGCATGCATGTCGATCTGGGCGAAAACGATGTCGCCGAGCGCGCCGCTATCGATGATCTGCTTCAAGACGCGCATCGACTGGTCGTAACGCATGTTCTGGTTGACCGAGAGGATCTTGCCTGCCTTGGCCGCCTCGTCGCGAAGTTTGACGGCCTCTTCAAGGGACAGCGCCAATGGCTTCTGCGCCAGGATCGCCTTGATATGTGCCTGCTTCAGAGCATGGCGGATCAGCGCCGGCTGCTGGTCCGGTGGAAAGGCAAGGTCGATGATCTCGACGTTCTTGTCCTCGATGAGCTGTTCCGGCGTGTCGTGGACGGTTGGGATATCCCAGCGTTTGGCGACCTTCTCGGCGCTGGCCTTGGTCCGCGAGGCAATCGCCACCACGGGGAAACCGGCTTCCTTGTAGGCGGCAAGGTGACATTCGGCCATGATCATGCCGGCGCCGACGCAGCCGATCCTGTATTCCCTGGTGCGGACTTTAACGTCCGGCTCGAAGCCGTTGCCCACCATTTCTTGGCTTGCCATATGTTCCTCCCGAAGCTCGTTCCTTGCAGCCGCCGTCATCGTGCCAAGGCTCCCCCGCTCTGTCCGAAATAATGCACCCTGCCCGGCTCGCAGGATATCACCACCATCGCGTCCGGCCTGACGTCCGGCTGGCCGCGTAACAGCGCCCGCAGACGCGTCTTTCCGGCGGCGAGCGTCACCACGGTGTAGCCGCCGAGCGGCTCGACCTCGAACACTCGCGCCGGGCGGCCCGCGCCCTCCTCCGACCAGGCCTTAACCTTGATGTCTTCCGGCCTGAGCCCGATCTCGACGGCATCGGCCGGCGCAGCCTTGTCCGCGATGCGGATCGTGCCTTCCGCCGCCTCCACGCCTTCCGCGCCGTGCACCGACTTCAATATATTCATCATCGGCGACCCGAGCAGCCGCGCCACATAAGTGCTGGTCGGCCGGTCATAGATCTCGGCCGGCGCGCCGATCTGCCTGATCTTGCCGTTCTCCAGTATGGCCATGCGGTCGGCGATCGACATCGCCTCTTCCTGGTCGTGCGTGACATAGATCAGCGTCTTGCCAAGCTCGCGCTGGATGCGCTTGAGCTCGACGCGCGTCTCCTCGCGCAGCCGGGCGTCGAGCGCCGAAATCGGGTCATCCATCAGATAGGCGGCCGGGTCGCGCACCAGCGCGCGGGCAATCGCCACGCGCTGCCGCTCGCCGCCCGAAAGCTGCGCCGGCGGCTTGTGCAGGATATGGCCGATATGCAGCTTGGCCGCGACGTCGGCGACGCGCTTTTCGATCTCGGCTTCGGCGACCCGGCGTTCGACCAGCGGAAAGCGGATGTTGTCGCGCGCGCTCATATGCGGAAACAGCGCCAAATTCTGGAACACCATGGCGACGTTGCGCTCGGCCGGCGACACCGTGTTGACCGGCTTTCCGCCGATCAGGATCTCGCCCGCGTCCGGGGTTTCCAGCCCGAGCACCAGACGCAGTATCGTCGACTTGCCCGACAGCGGCGGCCCGAAGAAGCAGAAGAACTCGTTGTCGTCGACCGCGAATGACGCATCGTCGACGGCCAGCGTGTTGCCGTAGCGTTTTGTCACATTATGGAAAACGATATCGGCCATCTCAACCTGCTCTCAATGCAAGACCGGTGGCGGCGTCGAAGACGCGCACCGCCTCCGCCGCCGGCGCGACGACAGCTGTCTGCCCGATCGCCAGCCCGACATCATTGTCGAACACCGCCTTCACCGCAGTCTCGCCGTCGCCAAGGTGGATGATGGTGCGCGCGCCGATCCGCTCGACGAAACTCACCGGCATGGACAGGCCACGGCCACCTTCAGCCAGCGTCACCTGCTCCGGTCGAAAGCCATAAAACACCTCGCCGCGCATCCTGCGTACGGCATCGGCGATCTCGACCGGCAGCGGCGGTGTCACGCCGAGCGGGCCGAGATCGATGACCAGACCACGGTCGCTTTCCGCCGGCCTGCCCTTGAGCAGGTTCATGCCCGGCGCGCCGATAAAGCGGGCGACGAAGACATTGGCCGGATTGTTATAGACCTCGAGCGGCGTGCCGACCTGCTGCAGCACGCCGTGGTCCATCACCGCGATGCGGTCGGCCATGGTCATCGCTTCGAGCTGGTCGTGGGTGACGTAGACCATGGTCTGCCGGAACTGCCGCTGCAACTGCTTCAATTCGGTCCGCATCACCGCCCGGAAGGCGGCATCGACATTGGACAGCGGCTCGTCGAGCAGGAAGATCGCCGGCTCCATGATCGCCGAACGGCCGATCGCCACCCGCTGCAATATGTTGACCGACAGTCTGTCCGCCTTGCGGTCGAGCAGCGGCGTCAGTTGCAGCATCTCGGCAATGGCGCCGACACGGCGGCCGATCTCGGCCTTTGATGCGCCGCGCATTTTCGGCCCGTAGGCGAGGTTCTGCCGCACGCTCATATGAGTGAAGATCGCATAGTTCTGGAAGACGAAGCCGACGCCGCGCCGCCCCATCGGCACGCCGGCCATGTCGCGCTCGCCAAACAGGATCTTGCCGCTGGTCGGCCCTTCCATGCCGGCGATCATGTTCATCGTCGTCGACTTGCCGCAGCCCGAGGGTCCGAGCAGCGCCATGAACTCGCCGTCGGCAATGGCCAGGTCCATCGTCTTCAGCGCGGTGAAGTCGCCGAATTTCTTGACCAGGTTCTGCAGGTGGATGGTGCTCATGCCGCCACCTCGCGTACCCGGGCCATGCGTTTCATGGCAAACACCGCAGCGATGGACAGCACGATCAGTATGGCCAGCGCGATTGCCGCCACATAGCCCCAGATCAGGTCCTGGGTGGTGAGCTTGTAGATGTAGACGGAGATGGTTTCGGTAGCGACGCCGGGACCGCCGCCGGTCATGATGTAAAGCGTGTCGAATATCTTGAAGTTCTCGATCACCCTGATCGCCAGCGCGATGACGATGATCGTCTTCATCTTCGGCAGCACGATGGTGATGAAGCGCTGCCTAGGGTTGGCACCGAGCAGCGTCGCCGCCTTGATCTGGTCCTCAGGCACGCCGACCAGGCCGGCAAGCAGGATCAGGAACATCAGCGGCGTCCACTGCCAGATATCGGCGACCATGACGGCGATGAGCGCCAGCGTCGGGTCCGACAGCCAGGCGATGGTGACGGGAAAGCCTGAGATCGCCGACAGGATGTCGTTGACCGGGCCGCCTGACTGAAACAGCATGAAGAACATGTAGCCGGCCACCGCCGGCACCACCATCATCGGCATCAAGAGGATCGAGTAGAAGATCCGCTTGCCGGGGAACTCGTCGGCAAACAGTGTCGCGAGCGCCAAGCCGAGCAGGAACTCCGCCGGCACGCAGACGATCATGACGATGGCCGTGCGCTTCAGCGCACTCCAGAAGCGCGCATCGGCGGCAAGGTCGGTGTAGTTGGCGAAACTGTTCCACATCGACCAGGCGTTCCACCAGCCGGTGCCCGACAGCGGCGACCAGTCGGTCAGGCTGATGTAGAGCTGCATCAGGAGCGGGAAGACGGCGATGAACAGCACCAGGATCTGCGCCGGCAGCGTCAGCCGGAAGCCGAGCTTTGCGCCCTCGTCCGGCAGCACCGACGCCGCTTTGGAGGCTTGCATGTCGCCCTCCGAAATCGTCGCAGTCACCGCGCTCATTGCTTGAGCGCCCCGAAGGTCAGCCCGCGCACCAGATGGCGCTGGATGGCGATGCCCATGATGACAGGCGGCACTGCGGCTATCAGGCCGAGGGCTGCCTTGGCGCCGTAGAGTTGGCCGGTCATCGAGGAGGACAGCGAGGCCATGTAGACAGGGACCGTCACCCATTCGCGCGTCGTCAGAAGCAGCGCAATCAGATAGTCCGACCAGTTGAGGATGAAGACGAACAGCGCGGCACTGGCCAGCGGCGCGCGCATCATCGGCAGCGTGATGCGGATGAAGACGCGCCACCGCGAACAGCCCTCGACCAGTGCCGCCTCCTCGATCTCGCGCGGCATGTCGTCGAAGAAGGTCTTCATCAGCCAGAAGGCGAAAGGCAGCGTGACGATGCCGTAGATCAACGACAGCCCCCACCAGCTGTCGGTGAAATTGAGGAAGGCCCACATGATCATCACCGGGGTCATGACCGCCATCGGCGGAAACAGGCGAAGCTGGATCAGCGCCAGCGGCAGGTTCTGGCCCGAGCCGAAGCGCGACAGCCCGTAGGCCGCCGCGGTGCCCGCCGACATGGCGATTGCCGTACCGAATGTGGCCGACAGCAGCGACGACAGGATCGGCTTCAAAGCTGTGCGGTCGAGGGCGACGATCAGATTGTTGGTCGATTCACCGAAGACAAAGCGGAAATTGCTGAGTGTCGGGTTCTTCGGCCACCATGTCAGGTCGGCGCCGGTCGCCGACCATTCGGCGATCGGCTTGAACGCCATCGACACCATCCACAGGATCGGCACCAGCGTCACCGCCATCGCCGCAAGGATCGCGGCATAGCGGAATATCTCGAAAGGAACTGAACGCTTCATCTTGCGGCTTTGCTGGGCCCTTCGTTGCCGAGGGGAAGAGCGACCGCTCCTCCCCTTCTTGGTAGGATCCTGGAAGGATCAGGCGATCGGATCGAGGACGGTCGGCCAGGCCTCCTTGTTGGTCTTGATGGCTTCGAGAAGCTTCTCCTCGCCGGTGCGGCGGGCAATCTTCTTCCACTCGGCCTCGGTGTCGGCCATCGCCTGCTCGGCTGTCTTGGCCTTGGTCAGCGCGGCGACGAGGTTCTCGTCCAGCGCGTTGTGGAAGGCGGTAGCGCCGGGATAGTTGATGGTGGGCACGGTGCGGGCGACCGTCTCTCGCACCACGTCCATGTGGTAGGCGTGATAGGTCTGGCGAACCAGCGGATCCGAGAAATCCGATAGCCGGAACGGATCGAAGTAGCCGCCCGGATTGGCAGTCATCCAGGCGTAGATGCGGCTTGAGCCCAGCCACTGCAGGAACAGGTAGCAGGCCTCCGGATTCTTGGCTTGCGAGGACACTGACGCCGACAGATTGAGCCACAGCACCGACCGGCTGACCAGCTTGCCGTCGATTTCGCGGCCGGGCGGCAGCATCGAGCCGATCTTGCCGGTGACAGCTGAATCCTTGTTGCCGGCATTGTCGAGGAATTTCGGCAGATTGGAGAAGGCGCAGGTCATGGCCGCGCCGCCCTTGGCGAAATTGCCGTACTGCTCCGGCCAGCCCCAGGAGATCGCATCCGGCGAATGGTGCGAAAGCGAAGCGATGTACTCGCTGGTCGCCGCGATACCTTGCTCAGAATTGATCAGCGGCTTGCCGGCATCGTCGAACAAGAACTGATTGGGCGAAGCCATTGAGACATAACGCTGATACCAGTTGGTGTAGCCCCAGCCCTGGTTGCGCAGATCGGTCGAGCCGAACAGGCCCTTGTCCGGGCGCTGAAAGAAGGCCGCGATCTCGTCATGCTGCTTCCACGTCTTCGGCGCCGCCAGTTCATAACCGTATTTGTCGGAGAAGGCCTTCTTCTCGTTTGCGTCGCCGAACAGATCGGTACGGTAGACCCAGGTCTGGAAGTCGCCATCCAGTGACACGCCATAGGTCGAGCCGCGATACTGATTGAGCAGCGAGACGCCCTTGGCGCCGTCGACATAGCCGCGCTCGGGATCGTCCCATTCCGGCTTGTATTGCGCGACGAAGTCGTCGAGCTTGAGGATGCCGCCGGTTTCGGCGAGGTCGCCAAGGCGGTTCCATTCGACCGCGTAGATGTCATACGCCCCACCCTTGGTGGAGATGTCCTGCATCGTCTTGGTGAATTCCTGGCCGTTTGGCACACCGACGATTTCCAACGGAATGCCGGTTTCCTTCTCCCAGAGATCCTTGATCGACGGCGCGCCGGCCGGAAACGGCTGGGTTAGCTGGCCGATCGAGCCGTCGGACAGGCCAAGCACGATCTTGGCCGGCGCCTTGCCGGCGCCCTTCATCGCCTTGGCCGCCTCGATGGCGCGGCCCTCCGGCGTATCGGCGCCATATTGATAGCGCTCCGAGCCGTCGAAGCCCGTCGGGCCACCGATCATGCCGGGCGCCAGGGCATCGGCCGCATAGGCACGGCTTGGACGAATGAATTTCGGTGCGATACCCGCGGCAGCAACAAGGACTGCCGCCTTTCCACCGGACGCCAGCAAACGGCGCCGCGACACGCGGATCAAATTCGACATTGGAACTCCTCCCTCAGGGCCTTGTTCCTCCACGGCCCTTATGATGGATATTGACGGCACTATGCGAAGGCTGTCAACATCATAAATAATCAATACACCTCATAACATCTCATGGGAGGGAAGAATGGCGTTTGTAAAGGCTCTCATACTGAAGCCAGTGCTTGAATTTGAGGGAGCCCGGCTGCCCACCTCCCCGCTTTGGTCTGCTTGGGCACTCTGGTGTAGCGCAGCGGCTTGCGCATCGGCCAAGGCCGGTTACATCATTTCCCATCAGAATCGCGGACGGCGATGAAGCCGCTCTCCGACGGTGGACCCATGAAATGCGTGATCGCGATGCGCCCCTGGCGCGTTTTGGAATGAGGTGATCGACAGTGCGGTCCACCCTGACAGACATAGCCCGGGAGGCCGGCGTTTCGGCCGCCACGGTCGACCGTGTGCTCAACAACCGCGCCGGGGTCAGGGCGCGCACCCGCGAGGTCGTGCTCGAAACGGCGCAGCGGCTTGGCTATATCGCTGAAAATTCGAATAATCCGAGCTCGCTCAACGCGCTGCGCGGTGAGGTAATACGGCTCGATTTCGCCCTGCCCGCCGGCACCAATTCCTTCATCAAGATGCTGCACCGCCAGATCGAGGCGCAGGCGCAGGCGCGGCCCGACCTCGACGTCCGCGTCGCTACTATCGAAGGCTTCAATCCGGACCGGCTTGCCCGTCTGCTGCAGGAACTGCACGGGCAGACGCAGGGCGTTGGTGTGATCGCGCTCGACCATCCAACTGTGCGTGAGGCGATCCGCTCGCTTTCGGCCAGCGGCGTCAGGGTCGTCACCATCGCTTCCGACATCCTGCATGTGCCGAGGGTTGCCTATATCGGCATCGACAACCGCGCCGCCGGCCGGCTCGCCGGCTACCTTCTCAACCGCTTCATGGGCGCAGGGCGTCCGGGCAAGGTCGCGCTGTTCGCCGGTTCGCTCTCCTACCGCGGCCACGAAGAGCGCGAGATGGGCTTCCGCCACATACTGACGGAAGAATCGCCCAATCTGCAGATCGTCGAGATGCGCGAGATGCTCGACGACCGGGAAAAAGCCTATTCGGAGGCCTCCGCCCTGCTGGACCGGCACCCGGACCTGGCCGCCATCTACAATGTCGGCGCCGGCAACACCGGCATCGCCCGCGCACTCAAGGAGCGCGGGCGTGCACTGTCGACGGTCTTTCTCGGCCATGAGGTAACGGAGGGCACCAAGGAGCTCTTGCTCGACGGCACGCTCGACGCGGTCATCGACCAGAACCCGCGCGTCGAGGCCCGCGAGGCGCTCAATACCTTGAGCCATGCGGTCAGGGGCTTGCCTTACGAATTGCACCAGCCAAGGCTGCAGGTGATCTTCAGGGAAAGCATTCCGGAGATCTGAAAGGAGGGCCGAAGCCGATCATAGATGCGCCGTCCAATACGAACAGCGCCTTCGTCTCCGCCGCCGGCGACGACCGTCTCGGCGGCCAGCGCCTTGAACCCGCAAGACGGCGCAAGGACAGACACGCCAGCGGCAGCATAACCGTCATGCTGCCCGATCGAAACCAGCGCATCTGCCCGCTATCACTGCCGACCATGCCATTTCGCTCCTGTGGGTAAGGCTGGTCGCATGGCCGGCCGGTTCGGCATTCGGCTGGTTCGCGGCCGAAGCGGCAGCCGCCACGACGGTGCGCGAACACTGGCGCGGCACGCTGGCGCTCGGCCGCAACGAAACACTGGCGGCAGCCCACTGGCGGCGGGGCACGGCGGGACTGATGGCCGGCTAGAGCTTGCTCACCATCGCTTGCGCATCTTGGCCCAGACCGATTGCGATCCGGTCGCCGGAGACAATGCCTGACATGTCGCAGACAACCAGCGGCATGCTGATTTCGTAGAGGAATTCGGCAACGATGGCGCCGACGGCAAGGATCGGGTCCGGCCGCTCCAGGATAATGCCGGCCGGCGCCGTGCCTCTGCGGATCGCTTCGGCCAGAACCGAAGACGAGGACGACGACCCTCGCCCGCTCGGCATCACCAGGATCTTGCCGGCGATATTGCCGCCCAGGTCCGGATGCGAATGGTCGATGATGTCGCCCGTTTCGACGTCGATCCCGCCCCAGAAGCTGAGCGCCTGCGAAAGCACCAGCGCTGGGCCTCGTGCCGAGCCGGAAAGGTGGAATGTACCGGTTCTGGCCGGCGTCTTCATGGCGCGCCTCGCACGACGCGGCCGGCCGCAGCCGAGCGGACGCAGTCTTCCATGTCACCGAAGGCCACCGAGACACCGATATTGCCAGGTGCGTAATGCGCCCATTTGCCCGAATTGGTCATCACCACGCCATCGAGACGCTCGAGGATCGACGTGACATAGGTGCAGGTGTCGGTGACCGGAACGAGGCCGAAGGCTTCCATGCCGGCCAGTGCGCCTTCCTCCTGCAGCCGCGTCAGCGTCGCGCGCCCTGTGTTGACATAGATTGGGACACCCTTGCCTGGACCGACTTCGCGCAGCAGCGGCAACAGGCGCATCCACTCGTCATAGGAGAAATGCGGCGTGCCTAACGACACGGCTGCAAGCTGCACGCCGTCGGGGACGCTCGACAGCCTGGCCAGCGCACGGTGGATGTCAGCGCGAGAGATCCGGATTTTTTCCTCCGGCGCCAGGCCGTGCAACGCCTCATCCGGCGTCTTCGCCTCCGGCGTGATGCCGACGGCATGAAACAGCGCCACGGCACCCGTCGTTGCCGCCGCCGCCCCCAGCGCCTTCAATTGGTCCTCGTCGCGCGGCTGCGGCAGGCCCGATATCACCGGAATGCGGTCGCCACTCCTTTGCCCGACGATCAGCCCGACGCCGACAAACAGAGCGTCGGTAGGCTCTAAGGCAGCGTCGGTCAGCTCGAACAGAATCTGGCCACGCCGGTTTTCGATCAGATGCAGCCCCCATGCCGGCGCGCGCCCGGTCATTGCGCAGCACAAATCGATAAAATCGCCATAGCGGTTGGTCCGCGCGCCGATCACCGAATTGGCAAATACGATGGCGTTGGATTCACCCCAGGCGATCTGCTCGCCGAACCTTGGCCGGAACCGGGTCTGATAGGGTGCGCAGGTGAAGGTCGGCTGGCAGCCGAGTTCCAGATGCGCCTTCATCAGACGGCGCGCCGGCACTTCTTCCGCGGCCGTCATCTTCACCAGCCCGGGATGGATCAGATCGAACGAGCCGACATTCAGCGTCGTCGGCACCCGAACGCGGCCGCCGCCCTCGATCAGCCTTTCGACGAAATCGAGGCTGGCTTGGCCGTGATAAAGGCAGCCGTCGATATGGGCACCGGCAATGTCCAGCAACTTGCGCGCCCCGACCGCCTTCGAAAAGGCAACCAGGATCTTCATGGCGGCAGCGGCTGCCGAGCCTTGCTCGCCATGCAGCATCGACTGGTCGCCGGCATTCAATTCAAGGGGCATCGAGTATTCCGCTTCGGAGTTTGCCCAACCATGCTTTCCCCGACTGCGGGGCGTCTGGCAAGACTGAAGGATTGAATCTGCTAGCTCGCGGCGATCAGCACCGTACTCTCCAGCGACCAGCGCAGCACCACCTCTTGTCCTTCCGCCAGCTTTTCGATGCCGGTGTTCTGCACGATGACCTTGATTGTCTGGCCATCGCGATCGACAAAATACGTGCTGTTGTTGCCGGCGAAGATACGCTTGGAGACCCGCCCCGTGAGCATGTTGGCATGGGCTCGGTCCGGAACGCCGGCATTGGTGGCGATGCGGATTCGTTCGGGCCGCACGGCGCAGCTCGCCTTCATGCCGGCGACAAGCGTAGCCCCCGCGCCTGCGGCAATCCCCGTTCCGTCAGGCAGTCGGATGCCGTTGCCCGTGCTGTCGCCGCGAAGGATGTTGGCGTCGCCCAGGAAAGTGGCGGCAAACTCGCTCTTCGGCCGATCGTAGATCTCCTCGGGCGAGCCTTCCTGCACCAGCTTGCCATCGCGCAGAATGCCGATGCGGTCGCTCATCGTCAGCGCTTCTTCCTGGTCGTGGGTGACGAAGATGGTGGTGATGCCGATCTCGCGCTGGATGCGCTTGAGCTCGATCTGCATGTCGACGCGCAGCGCCTTGTCCAGCGCGCCGAGTGGCTCGTCAAGCAACAGCACGCGCGGCCGGATGACGATCGCGCGAGCGAGCGCAACCCGTTGGCGCTGGCCGCCGGACAGCTGGTGCGGCCGGCGGCCGCCGAGCCTGCCGAGTTGCACGAGATCGAGTGCGCGCTGTACCTCGCTGGCAATCACCGCCTTGGGCTCGCCGCGCACCGACAGGCCGAAGGCGACATTGCCGGCAACGCTCATATTGGGAAACAGGGCGTAGTTCTGGAACACCATGCCGATGCGCCGTTTTTCGACCGGCACCCGCTCGACGCTCTCACCACCTATGGTGATGCGGCCGGAATCGGGAAAGTCGAAGCCCGCGATTTGTCGCAGCAGCGTGGTCTTGCCGCTGCCTGACGGCCCGAGCAGGGCATAGAAGCCGCCGTCGGCGAAATCGATGGAGACATCGTCCAGCGCCTTATGGGCACCGAAAGCGCGCGACACGTTCGCTACTTGGACGCCAGCCATTACTTCTCTCCGCCGAATTTGAAGAAGCGCGCCGTCAGCAGCATCAGTGCCATCGACACGACAATGATGATCGTCGAGACCGCATTGATCTCGGGTGTGAATCCCTTGCGGATCGCGGCGTAGATTTCGACCGGCAGCGTCGTCTGGCCGGGCGTCGACAGGAAGTAGGATACGACGAACTGGTCGAAGGACACGGCGAAGGCGAACAGCCCGCCGGCAATGACGCCCGGCATGATCCAGGGCAGCGTGACGCGGTTCGTCACCTGCCACTGATTGGCGCCGAGCGAGCGCGCCGCCTCTTCCAACTCGGGCGCGAAGGTCTGCAGTCGGGCCGACACGACGACAATGACGTAGGGCAGCGCAAGCGCGACGTGGCCGAGCAGGATGGCGAACAGGCCGCGCCCGATGCCGACGCCGAAGAAGAAGATCAGCATCGCCGTGCCGGTAATCAGCCACGGAATGGCGATTGGCGGAAACAGCAGCGCCTGCAGGAATTTCTTGCCGCGAAACTCATAACGGTAGAGCGCCAGTGACGCCGCCGAGCCAAGCACCACGCAAATGATGGTGGTGATGACAGCGATCTCGAGGCTGTTCCAGGTTGCTGAGATGAGCTGGTCGTTCTGCCACAGCGAAGCATACCATTCCGTCGTCCATTCGAACGGCAGCTGGTAGAAGGGCGAAACGTTGAAAGACATTAGAGCCATGATGATGATGGGCACATAGAGGAAGGCAAGCAATAGCCAGATATAGAGGCGGCCGAGCCATTCGAGGACCCGTGTCGTCGCCATCACGTAGCCCTCCTCAGCACCGGCGAGGCAACCGCCAGGATGACCAGCACGACGGCCAGCAGGATGAAGGAGAGCGCAGCACCCAGCGGCCAGTTGAACACGGCGACGAACTGGTCCTCGATGACAGTGCCATAAAAGGTGCCGATACGGCCGCCAAGGATGCGCGGCTCCATGAACGAGCCAACGACCGGGACGAAGATGAGGGCTGCGCCCGCCACTAGCCCCGGCATCGACAGCGGAATGATGACCCGCTTCAGCACCTGCAGCCGCGAGGCGCCGAGCGAGCGCCCGGCCTCGATCAGCGAGTCATCGATGGCCTGCAGGGTCAAGTAGCAGGTCAGCACCATGTAAGGCACGTAGGAGTGCACCAGCCCGATGATGACGGCCGGATAAGAATACATCAGGTCGATGTTGATCTTGAACGGCAGCACGGCGTTGAGCGCGGTGTCGAGAATGCCTCCTTCACGCAGCACCATCGCCCAGGAGAAGATGCGCACCAGCCCGTTCGACCAGAACGGCAGGATGACGAGCAGGAAAATCGCCTCTCGGCTGCGGCCTTTCAGCACCTTGGCCAGCACATAAGCGGCGGGATAACCGATGACGATGCACCACAGCGTCACCTCGAGGCCGAGGCGCAGCGAGGCCAAAAGCAATGTCAGATAAAGGCTTTGTGAAAAGAAGGCGGCATAGTTTTCAAGCGTGAATGCCCACGGCTTTCCCGACAGCGGCAGGTCGGTCATGAAGGAGAAGAAGACCATGGCTGAGAGCGGCAGGAAGATCGCAACCGTCAGCCAGAGATAGGCAGGCGCCAGCAGCGGCAAGGCCGATCTCAATCCGCTGCGCGACGCGGCCGCAACCTGTGCTGCCATGACATCCTCCTCCCAGGATGGGGAAGCATCAGCCGACATGTTTGGTCGGCTGATCCCGGCTTCTGCTGTTACTTCACGTCGACCTTGAGCTGCTGCCAGAGCGACAGATAGGTTTCGCGCTGGGCGTCTGTGATCGGCGCCTGGAACTGAATGCGCTTGGCGACTGCCGGGTCACCCATCACCTTGCGGTTGAACGCATCCCCGGGAAGTGCTTCTACAGCCTTGGTGTTGGCGGATACCGGGGCTCCGACCTTGGTGACCCATTCGACATAGAACTTCGGGTCGATCATGTAGTTGATGAAGGCTTGCGCCCCGGCGACGTTCTTGGAACCAACCGGAATGGAAAAGGCGTCAAGCCAGGCGACGGCACCCTCCTGGGGAATGACCAGCGAGACCGGCAGCTTGAAATGCGTCTTGGCGCGGTCGGCCGAGCCGCTCCAATAGGTGCCGATGTCGATCTGGTTGGAGGCAACCATCTGGTTCCAGTCGTTCTCCGAGCTCCAGAACGTCTTGATCTGCGGCATCAGCGAGGTCAGCTTCGCCTTGACCGCCTCCATGTCCTTGACGTCGTTGATGTTCTGGCCGGTAGCGATGGCGCCGAACTGCACGGCCTCGACGGCATCGTCACGGATGGTAACGCGGCCCTTGTGGGCGGGATCCCACATTTCGGCGATGCTGGTCGGCGGCTTGTCGAATGACTTGTCGTTGATGGCGAGCGCCGTCAGCCCCCAAACCCACGGCACCCCATAGACCTTGCCGTCATGGACAAGCATCGATGATCCGGCCTTGTCCTTGCTGATGTCGGCATAGTTCGGCAGCTTGGACGTGTCGATCGGCTGAATGAGCTTTTCCGCCATCGCCTGATCGTTGAAGGCGGCATTGATCATGACGACATCGTAAAGGCCGGGATTGGTCCTGAGCTTGGTCAGCATTTCCTGTTCGGAATTGAAGAAGTCGTTGACGACCTTGTTGCCGGTTGCCTTTTCGAAGGCGGCTATGGCCCACGGCTCGTCGGCGCCATAGCCCTTCCAGTTGAGTACGTGCACCTCGTCGGCCCTGGCGGCCAGCGTAAGCGCCGAAGCGAAGACAGCGGTTGCCGTCAGAAAAGCAGTCAGTTTGGGCATGCGCATGTTCGTTCCTCTCATTATTGCCCGGTTGGCGGGCTTGTTATCCCATTAGGCTGTCACAAATGGGCCTCTTGCTTCCGGCCATGCACGGTCGTCGGTCGATCGTCATGGCTGAGGAATCGCTGGATCTCCTGGTCGTTCGGCGCCGACGACCCGCCATGGCGGGTGACCGAGAGCGCCGCCGCCGCATTGGCGTAACGCGCCGCTTCGAACGGCGACACGCCGTGCGACAGCGCGCTGACTAAGGCGCCGATATGAGTGTCGCCGGCGCCGTTAGTGTCTACCGCCGCGACCTTGAACCCGGGCACATCTTGGGCGGTGCCGTCGGCCAGCCGCACGAAGCAGCCTTTTGCGCCAGCGCGGACGACAACGCCTGCCGCGTTGGGGCAGTGGCTGGCCAGCAGCCGGGCAGCAATAGCCTCTACATCGCCGGTGCCGGCGATCTCAGCCGCTTCGGCGGCGTTGCAGCTCAGCCAGCTCGTGCGCGCCAGCACCCGGTCGAGAATGGTGCGCGGAATGTCTGAGATGATCGGCGTCGGATCGACGACTAAAGGAATTTCCGCCGGCAGCACCTCGATCCAGTCGACAAGCGCCTCTCGGCTTCCCGGATAGCTAAGCGTATAGCCGGAGGTGAACACCCAGTCGCCCGGTGCGACCGAGATGAGCGCCATCATGTCAAGGCTGAGCACACTCTCCGCACCAGGCCATGAGACGAAGGTGCGCTCGGCATCGCTCGAGATCATGGCGACGCAATTGCCACTGTCCATAACCGCCGATGGCGGCGTGAGTGTCTCGATTCCCTCAGTTGCTAAGGCCGCGCGCAGGAAGTCGCCATTGGGTCCGCTGCCGAGCTGGCCGCCGAACACCACCTTCATGCCGGTGCGGCTGGCCGCGACCATCATGTTGAAGCCGCCGCCAGCGACTTGTGCATAGCTTGACGCGGTCTTCTCCGTGCCCGGTGCCGGCAAGGCATCGATGCGGTAGACATAGTCGACCACCGCGCTGCCGATATGGACGAGACGCCCGCTCATGCTGCCGCATCCTTGCCGGACCTGCTCTTCGCCGCCCGCAGGGCGACCAAGTCGGCGGCGAGCGCGCGCACCCGCCCAATGTCTAGGCCTTTGATCCGGGCGATGTGTTTCTGTGGCAATCGGGAAAAGCCGGTGCAGGCACCGGCCATGCCGGCCGCGATGGCGCCGATCGTGTCGGTGTCGCCACCGAGATTGGCGCTGATGACTGCCGCTTGCCAGGGATCGCCGCCGGCGACTTCCAGCACCGCGAATGCAGCCGGAACGGACTCCTGACTGGCGACGCCGGTGCCGACCAGATCGGTGATCAGCCGGATCGCGTCACTCGTCTCCTTGCCGCGTACGAGCTTCTGCGCCCACCCAATGCGCGCGGCGATGTCACCGCCGGTCACCCAATACCCGAGCGTTGCCCCGTGCCTCGCCCCGGCGATGGCTCTGTCGGAAGCGGCGCGCCAGTCACCGCCAGCGATGCCGCGACTGATGGCGGCAGCGACCGCTGCGGCCGAAGCGATTGCGATTGACGTGTTGTGCGTCGCCCTGCAAGTTTCGGCCACTTTGCCGACCAATGCGTCAAGCGGCTCTGGCGGCATCATGATGCCGACCGGCGCGATGCGCATGGCTGCACCATTTGTGTCGCCGCTGCGTCCCGCTTCCTCGGCTGGCATACCGTTATTGATCGCGTCGATGGCGCGTTTGGTTGATGGTCCCAGCAGATCGTAGCTGCCGCGCGCCTTGACATCGCGTTCCCAGTCGAGCAGCGCGCTGACCCACCTCGCATGGTCGAACCGGTTACCGGATTCGACCAGGATACGGCCAAGCAGAAGCGCCTGTTCTGTGTCGTCGGTGATCGTCCCGGCCGGGAGTCCCTTCGACACCGGATGGTCGGGGAAAGGAGCAATGAAGTCCTCGACATGACCGTAGAGTTCGGCAATCCGCGCCGGCGACAAAAGCTGCGTCGGCATTCCCAGCGCATCTCCCAGTGCCCCGCCCACAAGCGCTCCCATGGCCCGATCGGTTATGCTCCCGGTGTCGTCCGGCATCTCTCAGAACCTCATATGCAGCGCAAAATGCGCCGGGTTGAGCAGGCTGGTCACATATTCGATCGGCCGGTCATCGGCGGCGCGGGTTAACCGGCGACCACGCAGGAACGGCGTGCCTTGCGGGCAGCCGAGGATTGCGGCATCGTCGGCGTTGAGCATTTCAATGCCGACCCATTCCTCGCCATGGTCGGGAATGAGGCCGGCGCCGCGCAGCGTCTGGTGGAGTGAGCCTTCGCGCAGGCCGCGCAACGGCACGTCCTCCAGTTCGGGTGACAATGGCAGGCGGCTGCGCTCAATGGAGATAGCGTGGCCGTCGCTGGCATTGGTGCGCACCCGATCGACAGCGATGAAAAATGGGTTTTCTATACCAAGCAGTGCGGCAAGATCGGGGTCCTCGATCACCTCGAGCCGCAGCGTCCGCGTCTCGGCATTTGCGCCGGCGTTGGCGAGCGCCCGCGACCAACCGATTGAGTCATCAACGGGCTTGCCATCGAAGGTGACGAAAGAGCCGATGCCGACCTTGGTGGTGATCAGCCCGCGGCTGGACAGTTCCTCGAGGCCCTTGCGAACGGTGTTGCGGCTGACGGAGAAACGCTGGACGAGCTCGTTCTCGCTTTGCAACCGGTCGCCGAAGCCCAGAACACCGGAGCGGATTTCATGTTCGAGAACCGTGGCGATCTGTTCGGGCTTGCCCGTACCGGGAGACGATGGGACCACGCGGCGGACCATAGGCATACCTGTTCATTGCACCTGTATAGTCCTGTGCAATGTATCTGCAACGCCAGCTCTGTCAACCGACCGCGGAGGCCACACAGATAGACCAAGCTGCTTGATGGTACCCAGAGGCCGTGAAGGCCATACGAGGTGCGGCGGGCAAACGGGGTCGCTGGAGATGTCACTGTTCGCTGCTGGAAGACCCCTCGACTGCCCCGTCACCATCTGCAGAATGCGGCAGAATGCCGAAGTCGCGCGACTTGGTCCCATGTGCCGCCGTCAGGAAACCATCGGCTGTGAGGCCTCGCCTCAAAAGTTCCCGTACCGCGGCCGACCGGCTCGGCATGCGCTTGTCGAAGCGCCAGTTCTCCAATGCCGCCAGTTCATCGACGGTCAGCATGATCTGCAATCGTTCCGGGCGTTCCAGTTCGGACATCTCGGCCTCCATTCATACCAGCCTAAACGCAGCTGAGTTAGTATGTTCCTAATTTTCTGTATAGTTAGGTACGTGAGCAGAATGCGTCAAGGCCTTCAGATCAGCGAGTCATGCAGAAGTCCGATGAAGCGGAACAAGCATCAAATGGGCAATCAACAAAATACGCTAACTATTTGACATAAAACGAGTTTTAAGGAATTTCGCTTGCCAATCGCGAATCCTGGGCGCATCGTGGAACACGAGGGACAAACCGCTCCTGAAGGGAAGGTTTTTCCATGCGCTACGGATTTTCAGTTCGCCTGCACGAAGACGTCAGTTCCCGAGTTCGGGCTACATTGCGGTCCGGGATTGCCATCAATCTGACTGCTGTCGCCGAAGCCGCGCGACTGCAGAACCTCGCCGAGAATGTTGCGCGCGAAGACATCGAATTGCTCGTCATGCAAGCAGCCCAGCTCTACGGGGCGGCTATCGAGTTCGACGGCTTCGCGGAAACCGATCTGGCGGAGTTTGCGTGCCCTCAGCTGATGCAAAGCAGCCCCGCCGTGGGCTGGGACGCCTTGGAAGACGGAGCGTCCGCTTCGCCGGATCCTGGCCGTCAAACACACTGAGGCGCGTGCTCGTGTGAGCCCCCGCCATGCTGCCGCCACGTGCTCGGCAAAAAAGCCCGCCGCAATGGCGGGCTTTGGACTGCTGGAGGTTTGGTGGACGAAGGCCTCTCGGCCCGGTCCGACATTTCTTCCGATGTATTCGCCTTAGCGGCGGGCGATCAGCAGGCACAATTGGCGCAGATCGCTGTCGTAAGTGCCTGCGCTGCTGAGCACGTCAACGCAGCGCTTCTTCATCCTGGCCAACTTGTCGCCCGACATGTCGGCAACGACCTGGGGCAAGCTGGGATTGTTGGGATTGCTGGGATTGGACGGACTGCCCGGGTTGGACGGATTGCTTCCACCACCGATCCCGACACCTGCGCCGACATTGATGCCACTGCCGACCCTGACCCCGGCACCTGCATTAACGCCGCTGCCGATACCTACCCCGGCGCCCGCCGCGATGCCACTGGGACCGCCGATCGTCGCGCCGGCACCGCCGTTGATGCCGCTTCTGCCCCCGACCGATGCGCCGGCGTCCGCGGCGATGCCACTGGGACCGCCGATCGTCGCGCCGGCACCGGCGTTGATGCCGCTTCTGCCCCCGACCGACGCGCCGACGCCCGCGGCGATGCCGCTGGAACCGCCAACCGTTGCGCCGGCACCGGCGTTAACGCCGCCGCTGCCGCCCACCGAGGCACCGAGGCCTGCCTTGATGCCGCCGCTGCCGCCAACCGTCGCGCCGGCACCGGTGTTGATGCCGCCGCGACCGCCAACCGTCGCGCCGAGGCCGGCTTTGATGCCGCCGATGGATGTTCCAACACCAACGGCAATTCCGTCCGCGGCATTCACGGGCATCGAGAGCACGAAAATAACTGCGCTGCCTGCCACCGCATCGGTGATTGTTTTGATTATTGTGATCATAACACTCTCCTTGCTGTAGTTGCGCTGAACAGCCCGCGACGCCGCCGCTTGCATACCTACTAATTTGCAAGAAGATAATCGGTTTCTTTGCCGGTCAACTCGCTGGCCCCATGGTATATTTTCAAATAACAGCCGCGTGAAATTTGTAGTGAAATTTTCCGAAAGTTTTACTTTGGGACGGCCTCTACCGATTGAAGCGATGCGAGACTCAGCTGATGGCGCCGCAACAGACGGACGTCGCGACGGTCGGCGGCCAAAAGAAGGCGAATTCCTAATCTGCAACCCACAACATCAAACCTACCTACGGCAATAGAACAATGGACCGAGAAGGTCCGCGCTGCGCGGGTTTGCTTCACCGTGCTGCGTCATTTTTGCCGGAACCTTCCATCACCCGGGTTGCTTTCTCTGTAGTCACCACATGATGATAACCGAACGATGGAGATCAGCATGCTTACGAAAATCGTGACAGCTTCCATACTTGCGGCCGGTCTGGCGACGGCGGCGATGGCCCAGAACGCCGGCTCGGACAACAATGCGCCTGGCAGCGAGAAGAGCATCGTCGTCCAGCCCAAGCCGAACGGTATTGACCCTGGCACGACCAGCAGCACGATGGGTACGACGGGTGCCACGAACTCCAATGCGGATGAAAACTGCCCTGCAACCCCGCAGGGAGCTCAACCCGATGCGTCCAACAAGCCTGCCGGGACGGTTTCACCGACTGTCAACGACAACAATTGCGGTAAGTAGTTAGCCGCGACAATCGGGTTTACAATCGCGGGTGGGCTTACGGCAGCGGGACCGGTTAGGACTGGTCCCGTCCAACCGAACGGCGAGATCCAGCGATGGAATCAAATCCGCTCGAGTTCACGCTTTGCGTGGTCGCGCCTTGGATTTGGTTTCCTCCTTGGCGGCGGCCGGCTTAGGCTGGCGTGCTTTCGGCTTCGGTCGGCTGGCGGTCCCCGGCGCGGCGGTTTCCGCGTCGATTTCGGCGGTAGCCTGATCCCAATGCTGCTGATGTGCCCCATCGGGCCTGCCTGCCTGTTCCCAGATCGCGTGTGCCCGCTGGCGAATCCGTTCCTGCCTGTCCGTCACTGATACCTCCGTCGGCTCGGTTCATGCGTAAGCAACCTTGTTCTAGCTGAAATTTCGACCCGCGTCATGAGCGGCAGGCAACACCGTTATTGAACCTCTCTGTCACACAGGACAGCAACGCCGAGGAGCGCCGCCTTCTTGATGATCAGCCCTTCAAGGTCCGCGTCCGAGCGCTCGGTTCCGGTGCGTTCGCGCAACAGTGCTATCGCCGCCTTCATCGACAGCAGGCCATCGCCTCGTTCAGCAAGCAGTTTGTCGACGGCGGCGGCCACGTTGACCGGCTCGACATGCGGCAGCATGGGAATGGCTCCTTTCCTTGTTTCGAGACGATAAGGGCTCCATCCCGATCGCTCGGGATGGAGCTCTGATTTGGTTATTAGACCGTGACCTTTCCAAACCCGGTTCGCGGTTTGGCAACGCCGATCACTCGATGACCTGCACGATCTTGCGGGTGCCTGGGTCGACGAGCACGGTGCGATTGCCGACGACGACGTATCTGTACCGCACGTCTGGAACATCGATCGGTTGCAGCTCGACCGTATCGGGCAACGTGGAACCGATATTGAGCTCCACCCCCAGAAGACTGATCGACGCAAGCGGGTGCTTGTGGACGTATTCGCGGATGACCGTCTGCTGTTCGGGCGTGACAATCACCTGGTCCGCGGTGGCCACGCCGACGCCGGCAAGCAACGCCAATCCCGCCGCAGCAGGAACAAGGTGGATTTTCATCGTCTACTCCTGTTGTTACGGGCCTCGCCCTTACAATTGCGACGCGGCATTCCGGTCGAAGCGGCGAACCCTCTAGGCAAACGCCCACGCCACCTTGTTGTTCCGTAAGTCGCGGCTAATCGAACAGCGGTGAAGTGCCCGTGCGGTGCGGCGAATGGACTGCGAATGAACTGCGGTGGCCCGCGTCGCAAGACGCGGGCCGATCGGTTTCCCGATCAGCAGCGATACCGGAGGGGGGTGATATCTACTGCGTCTGAAATAACATTTAGGACAAGCTAATGTTCCTAAGCGAGTGCAACAAACCTGCCGGCGCAAGCGGCGCGAAGTTGCCGCTCGTCGCTGCTACTGCTTTGGCGGCTGTGGCGGCACCTCGCCGGGCTTGATCACCGGGGTCCTGCCCTCGTCCGGCGGTGGCGCCGCCATGCCCTGATCGCCCGTTGGCGGGGGCTTCAGGACCCCACCGCATGGCTCGAGCGTATCGGACAAATTGTTGCCGGCCGGCTTCTGCTGCTCGCTGTTCTGGTCCGGCAGCTCGACTTTGCAGCGGTCGGATTGCGCCTGTTCGCCCGGCTGCGCGGCCGCCGGCACCGCCAGCAGCAGCGCACCTAGCATATACGGCAAGAAAATGAGCGGTCTCATATCGAGCTCCTTTCGCGCCAGTATCTTCTGAATGTGAAGGCGGGCAGGCGCGATTGGTTCCGTCGTGCGGCAATGCGCCCGGACCGCAGCGGCACGGAACCGGCCGCCAGACTTATGAGTTCAACCACTGAGCCAATTCAGGGCCGCTGACATTATGGAGAACCGGCGATGGAACCGCGCAGGAAAGAACGAACCGACGACGAGACGGAGAGCCCGACGATCCAGCAGCAGGACTGGGATGCCATCCGGAGCGGGAGAATCCTCCCTAACGGCGTGCCGCAAAACGGCGATATTCGCTATGACGTCGAGAAAAGCGGCGAACTGCCGGAGGAGGACGACGATAACGCTTACCAGGAAAGCGACGAGGCCTTGCCGGACGACACCGATGAACGCGTCATTTCGCGCGATCTCGAACGGGAACGTGGTGCTTTCGACGAGGAATGAGCCACCGCCTTCCGCATTCTGCATCGGCGGCCGGATGAAAAATCCTTGCTTTCAGTCCGGGAGGTCGAAGACCGGATCCTGGCAGCGATAGACCGGACATTGACCGTCACGCGTCTTGATATAAGCGGCGCGCGGCACCTGCGGCCAGTCGCATTCATTGCCGAATTGGCGGACGTAACGGTCGTAGGTGTTCTGGCCGGTGGTCAGCACCACCGAGCGATGCCTCTGGATCAGAAGCTGTGCCTGTTCGCACGTCATCGCGCGGCTGTCCGGCCGGGCGTGGGCCGTCGCGGCAAACAGAAGCGCCCCGGCTGTCAGGACCGCCGCTTGTGTCAGGACCTTGGCAAGCATGACACCATCTCCCATGCCTAACCCGCATCTTGCTCGGGCAGCGCCGGATCGAGCCGCCGTCGCGCAGAGGCAGATCGTACAGAATGCGAGGGAAAATGCAAAAAGCCCGCCGCACCTTGCGGCGCGGCGGGCTCCAACCGAACGTCACTATTTCGTCGGGCTTGGGCGGCTTATTCCTCCTTCACCGGCCCGAACCGGCGCACGATAACCTCGAAGACGATGTCCGAAATCCACATCGCCGAGACGCCAATCAGAAAAGCCGCGGCCAGCGTCGTGGTGTCGTCGTCCGGAGAAGGGATGGGCAGGCCGGCGGCGCGGAAATAATGCACGACCGGCAGCGTCAGATAGGCCGCCGCCAGCGCGCCGCAGATCGGCGAGGCCACCATTTCGCGGACTTTGTAGCGATGGCGCGACAAGGCCCGCAAAATGCCGCCGGACAAGCCGGCGACCAACACCGGTGCCTTGATGCCCAGAACATCGAGCAATTCGTGCATCATGGCGTCCAACCGCACCATCTGGCGCCCTGCCCGTTGAAGGCGTTCATCTCGTCGAGCTCTGGCCGGGTCATGGCGGCGACCACGGCCGCCGATGGCCGGCGCGGCTGGTTGTGGTCGCACCAGACCTGGCGCGGATTGCCGGCCGGTGCGGTTGTCGTGCAGCCGGCGAGCACCACGCAGAGGATCAGCGCTTTGCCCATTTCGCAGCCTCCCCTCTTGCTGCCGCATCGGCCATGCCGGCGGCCTTGCGCTCTTCGGCGGCGGCCTCGCGCCTCATTTCCAGGCGGTCTTCGGCGGCCGCGACTTTTGCCTCGGCCTGTTTGACCGCCTCCTTCTTCGCCCGGTTGATGCCGCCCGCAACATAAAGGCCGATGCCGCCGGCCACAGCGGCGAATACCGTCATGACGACCTTGTTGCCGAGGATGGCGCTGAGAATGCTGAGAAGCGCTGCCATCACAGATCCTCCGCGCGGCGACGGCGAAGGAACTCGGTCAAAACGCCGTTGATGACGAGGAACCAGGGGAACCATTCCCCCGGGATGATCGGCGAAAGAACCTGCGGGTCGACATAGGTAACGATGGCCGCGATGACGCCGATGGCCGCCTGAAGCCGCGCCCAGAATATTGTCTCGCTGTCGCGGAAAAAGCTCTTGATCCGGGTCCACATGTCATTTCCTTCCAAACAGTTTGAGGATGGCTGATAGTTTGAGGATGGCGGCGATCGGCGCTGCCCAGAAGCCGGGCCTGGCGGCAGGCACAGGAGGCACAGAGGGCGTAGCGGTCGCTTGTGGAACGGCAATTGGCTTAGCGGGCTCTGGCGGGGCTGCAGGGACGACCGCGGATGACGCCGGACCGGCAGACGGCCAGGGCGTGTCCTTGATGCGCGACCATTTGCGATAGGCCTCGGCAAGCCTGGTATCGTAGGAGTTTTTGCGATAGCCGGCGCCGTTGTAGCCCTTGGCGAATCCCGACCAGTCATGATTGCGCAGATTGCCGTCGAGCCGGTTCTCGACGATGAAGTCGATTGCCGCGCCGAGCTGCAGCGCCTCGTCCGCCATCATTGCCTCGGCCATCGCCTGCACGGTAAGGAAGCCCGCGGCCTTGAAATTCTCGCCGAGGACCTGACCCAGCCCCCATGACGCGGATTTGAGCGCCGCGGTTTCGTCGATCGCACAAGCTGCCCTGAGCCGTGAGTAGCTATCCATGGGATAGGGCTTCTCGCCCCACTTCGGATAAGCGAGGCCGGCGGCTACCGCTTGTGCCCGCTTGGCACCCGACAGGTTGCGGTAAAAGACGTGCGGTTCAAATAGGATGACCGGCCGGCCAACGGCGTCGAAGCCGTGCCCGCTGGTTTCAACATCGAGGAACGCGTGCATCTCGTCCTCGCCGACGCCGATCCGGGCACCGAGTTTCGGCAAGTCTATATCATCGAGGCGCCTGGCGGCGCCCCTGAACGTCATGTCCATGGGCAGTCCTTTCCGCCCTCGCGGGCAAGGTTTTGAGGTTGAAAAAGCAGATGCGTGGCGGCAAAGCAGAATTGGGCGGCAGCCCGTGCCGATGTTGCCGTGGCAAGGAAGGTTGATGTTTTCGACCTGCCGTGTGAAATGGCCGCGGGATGGTGCACATGTCTGATGATGAACAAACCGCTGCGGCGCGCTGGTCGGTGAAGTCCGAGCTCCGCGCCGTCGCTCGCGACAAGCCGCTGCTGCTGGTGCTGGCGGCGATCCTCTGCCTCTATTGTGCGTTTATCGCCGGACCGATCGTCTATGCGGTGCTGGCCATCAACGGCATTGCGGATTTCTTCAAATGAAGCCGGTTCCGGCGATCTCGCTGCGGTCCGGCGCGCTGCGTCTACCCGCGCCGAAATTGCTCGGCCTGGATGAAATTGCTTAGCCGGGATGAAACTGTTCCCGTCTATCGTTCGTACCTGTAGCGGGTACGGGAGGACACGTGACGATAAGAATCAGGCTTCCGGGCGGCACTTTGAAGATCAAGAAAAGGGACGAGCTGCGGCGCCGCGAGCAGAATCGCGAGGTGCCGGTTTGGCAGCTCGGAAATTACTTCGTCATCTGGTGGCCGAGCGGCGTGTCCGATCGCCCGTCCTCGCCCAGAAAATCCTCGCCCAGGAAATAGCCCGCGCACCCGACGATCCCGACGGGGCATGCCGCCTCGGTGATCAGGAACCGCTGTGTGCGCCAAACCTCCGAGACCGCTCGACTAGTCCCAGAAATAGTCAGCGGGCAGGCATTGACTCTTCCGCAGCGGAAGGTCTCTGATGCTGCATTGCACAATGGGGTGGCGGAATCGATGGCGGTGCGTATCAGGATGCCTGGCGGCACACTGAAGGTGAAGGTGTACCGCGAATTGCGCGACCGTGAACGCGCCCGCCGCATACTCGTCGTCAAGATCGGCCGGATCTATTTCACCTGGTGGTCGAACCGCCAGCGCCTGATTGATGATCAGTCGCCAGGATGAAGCTCCTTCGGCCGGACATGCGTCTGCCCGCCGCGAAGCCTCCGCGGGCCAGCTCGCAAAATAAGTTGATGATCCTGCTGTTGACTCTTCCGTAACGGAAGGTCTCTACTTACCGCATTGCACGAAAATTGCTGCGTTGCACAACGGGAGTTGGACCGATGGCAGTGCGTATCAGGTTGCCTGGCGGCACTCTGAAGATGAAGACCTATCGTGAGTTGCGGGCCAGGGAACGCGACCGCCGCGTGCCTGTGATGAAGATGGGCTCGCTGTATTTTGTCTGGTGGTCGAAAAGCCAGGACCCGCACCAGAAGCCGCAGGACAGCAGACGGTAGCGGCTCCGCCGCGGTGGGTCTGCGTCGGCGTCAGCGATAAACTCTTGCCGAAACCTCTCCCCCCAGGATTTCTGGTCGAGTTGCAGCGCCATGTTGGTGTGACCTCGCGCGGCTCCCGATTGTTCTGACGTCTTTCGGCGATTTTCACGGCGTCTATATTGGCGGACGCGATCGTCTCGCAAGCTTGCAAACCGCCGCCGCTTGTCGCAATAGCTAGGCCGTAAAGAGACGCATGGATGATGGAGGCTGACCTGTCTATTGCGAACAGCCGATTTCGGTTGTCGGCTCAGTTAGCCGACGAGCCACCGATCCCACGTGCAATTATTGATTCGGACCTCGAAGACGCGGCGCGGGCATTCTTCGAAGGGGTATCTGAACACCAACATTGGAAGCATTTCTTCGAGCGATCGCAGCTTTTCGCTGAGAGGGTGCGAAAGTCGCGCTTCGGCCGCAACTGATATGCCATTCGTTCCACCATTCCTCTACCGCCTAGCCGGCATCAACTCCGGCCCCGCAACGAAGCTAAGTTTGCGGAGCGTCCGCAGTTTGCGGCGAGGCAAGCATGCGATCGGCGAAGAATGCATCATCAACAGCGTCTTTTCCTTCGATCGCGCCGATGCAAAGATCACCGTTGGAAAAAGATCCTATATCGGCAAGAGCCACCTCGTGGCGGCTGAGAAGATCGAAATCGGGGATGACGTGATCATTAGTTGGGGTACCACAGTCGTCGATCACAACTCACACGCGACGGGTTGGCAAGACCGCAAGGAAGATGTCGCCGACTGGCATCAGGGAAAAAAGGACTGGTCAAAGATCACCATTGCGCCAGTGAAGATTGAAGACAGTGTTTTTATCGGCTTCAACGTCATTATTCTCAAGGGCGTAACGATCGGCAAGGGATCGGTCGTTGGTGCGGGCTCTGTCGTCACGAAAGACGTGCCGCCCTTTAGTATGGTCGGCGGTAATCCTGCAAAGCAAATCGGCGGCGCTGCTGCTAGATCAGCGACTTGAGCACAGAGCTCCGGCCATGTAGGCCATGCTGCGCATCGCCGTCTTGGGTGCAAACCTTAGAAATTCGGTCCGCAGTCTGTGTTTTACCCATCCTTTTTTTTCGCCAGCCAGGTGCTGTTCATAAGCGAGGTCGTGCGCAAAAACCTTTAGCCGTTCGACCTTTAGCCCAGACGTTTTGAGAAGGTTTTCAAACGTTTGGGTCGTGTAGAAGTTGATATGCCCATACGGCCCTGACATCCGAATGGCCTTCCTGAGATCTCGCGTATGCTCCAAAGGCACTTCAATATAGAGCTTCTCGCAGACCCGAGCCGCCTCCCTCAGAAACATCCGTTCGTGCTCGACGTGTTCGACGACGTGAATGGCAAGCCCAAGATCGAACGACTTGTCGGGATGAGGGATGTGATAGCCGTCGAATACGTCGATGCTGTCCAGTTTGGCGATTTTTCTTGCCTTGATGGCCTCGACGCCGCTCTTCGAAATCTCGACGGCGCCAAGCTTCTTACCGAGCCCCTTCCTGTTCAGCTTATCCAGCACCGCACCTTCGCCCGCCCCGATGTCAAGAATCCTGTCGAAGAATTGGCCTTGAATGACCGCTTCGATGTGCCCGACCGACTGGTTTGAAGCTATGTCCCGTTTTGCGGCTACTTTTCCATCGGCGTAATAGTCGTCATAGATGTCGATGATGCTGCCGGCATGCGCCATGGGACAATCCTCCAAGGATAGCCCCCGCCGACCTCATCCTGCCATTGCCTGCGAATGGCGTCCAGCGTCGACTACGGCGCCGCCTACCCAGACCTCAACGAGACCCTCAATGTCGCCGTCAGGAACCGGGATTTCGCGGCTGTGTGCCGGATCCTTCGGCTTTGCGACCATGATCATTGCGCCCACCACCAGCCATTCCTCGCCCTCCTCGAGCTCGGTGATGATTTCGCCCTTATGCTGAATAGCGAATGCCATTGCTTATCCCCTTTCCGCGACTTGTTCGATGAAGCGCAGCGCATTGCCGTCATGGCCGGCATCGTTGAAATGCAAGCCCTCTTGATAGTTTCCCGAATTGATGTAGTCGAAGCCGTCGATCGGGATGGTCAGCACATTGCGCGATCGATAGGTCTGACGGATTGCGCCAAGGGCGGCATCATAGGTCCGACCGCCCGTGTAGCTTGCATCCCATGCGGCTGACGGCCGCGTCGGCGGCATCACAAGGATACGCGGTGCAGCGGCCGCTTCCAACGTGTTGATGATTGTTGCGATGTTTGCCGATATCGTGGCCGGCGGCGTGCCAAAGCTGTCATTGATGCCGAGCGCCAGGATGGGCACGATCTTGCCGCCGGCGTAGCCGCATTGAGCGGCGGCCGATGTAAGACGCGCGGTGTTGAATGACGAGAAGGCATAGCTGCCGTGTGCCGCGCGCAAGGTGCGCAGGCGCGGACGCGAGCCGGCCGCCTTGACGCCAAGCCTGATGAGCCCGGTAATCTCGACAGGACCGCCGACAGCCGTAAGAGTGTAATTGCCGCTTGCCGCCTGCCCGGTGAGCGAAGGCCCCGAATACTGATCAAGCGCCAGGGCGCCAGCGCAGTTGACGGTTTTGTACGCCGCGCCGCCGTTGAAGACAAAGGCAAGCGATCCCTGAGCGGCGTCCTGAGTGTAGTGGACGTCGACCTGTTCATAGGTGCCGGTAAACGCCAAGGACGCGCCGGCGGCGAGGATGATGCTCTCGCCGATCGGCCCGCGCGACCCTGTCAACACGCTCCCGGCGACGGTGACGCCATAGAAAGTCGGAAGATAGGTAGAGCTTGGCCGCAAAGCAGTCATGCCCGGTTCATCGTCGGCAATGCCGATATTGGCAAAACGCGTAACCAGGTTGAACCAGTGTTTCGGCCCGTCGCTGGCAAGCGCCCAATGGCCGATGCTATCGGCGATCAGGCAGAGCACATCGTTGTTGGCGATGTGTTCGGCCATCGTCGCGCGAAAGCCGTCATAGAGATTTTGCAGCGACGGCCGGCGCGGAATGAAGAAGCGCTTACTGTTGACGGCCGGCTTGCCAGGTCCCCAAAAACCGTCGCCAGATGCGGGAATGGCCGTCAAGGCGAAATTTCCAGGCGGCACATGGGGATTGGGATGAGCGCTCGCCGCGGACGCAAACAGCGCGGTCGCATCGACGACGCCGTTCGGATCGGCGTCAGCCAGCAGGTTCATGCCGGTATTGCTGGCGCCGCCGGTCAAGGCCCGGTCGGCATCGGCGAGCAGACCGGTCTTGATCGTAAAGCGGACCTCGTACCGATGCTGGGCGGACGATGCTACGGTCGCGCCATTCGACAGCGCGCCTGATTTGATCCATGCCGGGATGCCTTGCGGGTTGACGTTGTTTTGAAATTTGTAGGCGCCACCGCTGATCGCCGGATATTTGCCGGCTGGGATTGGGATACCCAGCGGGATATGAGCGACCCCGTTGACCAGCGTCACCGCATATGTGCTTAGGACATTGACCACCAACCCGCCGAGATAGTCCACTACATGAATGAGCGCAGCGCCGGCGCCAGCGCCAGCGCCAACGTCGACCGCTGTAATATGGCCGTCGGCTGGCGCTGGCGTCTGCATGATGACGCTGTAGCTGCCCGGAACGTCCGACCCCGTGTTGACCAGCGTCGGCCAGCCGATTTCCTGGCTAACGCCAACAGCGGAAACGAGACCGTTTGCTGTGGTATAGGCAGCACGCGCCTTGACGGCGACTTCGCCGGTGAAGGTCGCCTTCCACTGCGGACCATTTACAGCGCCTATAGTCTTGGCAGTGTGCGAGGCCGGAACCGCCGCCGTGAACCACTCGACTTCGCCGTTCGGAATTGCCCCGGCAGTATAGTACCAGCTACCAGCGCCAGTGCGCTGGAGGCCCATGACGCTGCCGGCAGGCTTCAGGATCGAAAGCCCTGAAACAACAGACGACGGGCCGGCTGGAACGGACATTGTCTGGTCGGAAACCAGGCTAAGCGTCCCGTCGCCCTCGACGTGGGCAATAACGATGTGGGCTGTCCCCGGCACGATGCCAAATCCAAGCTCCAAGGTCGACAGATATTCATCGACCGTCGACAGCGATCCAGGCCAAAAATAGACGCTGTCGTTCGTAATCACCGTGCCGCCGACGGAACCCGTGATCGGAACGCGTCCGACGATCCTTGAGCTGATCAGGGCAATTTCCGCCGTTGCCGCCCGGACACCCGTATCGGCTGCTACCGGTCCGGCCCCGACATTGTACAACCCCAAAGAACCATTCGAAACTTCGGTCCAGAAATACTCGCCGACATCGACATTCCTGCCCAGCACCGCCGCGGCGGCGGCGGCGGCGAGCCCTGCCGACGCCGCAAAACTGAACGTCGGCGCCACTGTGTAGGAGCCCGGCGCCGTGATCAGTATCTGCGTCAGCGCGCCGCCCGCCACGACGAAGCGGCCGGCCGCGCCCGAGCCGGTGCCGCCGGTAAACGCCAGGTCGAACATGCCGTTGGCGCCGCCCGAGCCGGCCGTGATCGCACCGTTGCCGGCGACGCCGAAGCCGATTGCCGCCGCCGTCGTCGGGAAAATGCCCTTGCCGTAGAGCGAAGCGTCGCGTGCAGCCTGAGCGCTGATGACGGCCGCCGCGGCAGCGACGGCATCGGAATTGGTGGCAGCCCGGTCGGCTGTGGTTTGTCCGGCATTCGCGGCGGAAGCGGCTGCGCTGGCGGATGCCTGGCCGGCGCTGGCTGCGGCAGCATCCTTCAAGGCCTGGGTTTCATCGCGCAGCGCTTCGACCTCATCGACCACATCGGCGATGTCGGGCGAAACGGATGCGGCGATGGTGATGGCATCGGCGCCGACGGCCGGCTCGTCGGCCGTGAACTCGAACACGCGGTCTGCATTCAGCGATCCGATCTGGGTGTGAACGGTCGTGCCCTTCTGCAGGGTACGCGTGGTGCGGGCGTCGGCGGCACGGAACCATTCGCCTGCGCTCGCGGTGTAGATGCCGTTCTGCGTCGGGTCGGCCTGGTCCTTGACCAGCACGCGGTCGCCGACCTCGACCGGCACGCCGTCGATCGTCTGCAGGCCGTGCAGGAGGATGTCGGCCATAGTCGCGAGGCGCACGGGTTCGCGTTCGCCTGTCAGGAGACGAACGGCGGCAGTTGCAGGTCGGGACATGAGGGCTTGCTCCATAAAAAAAGCCCCGCATAAGCGAGGCTGGAAGGGGTTCGGTGTTGTCGGTGGGAGACTTAAGCTACGCGGCCGGACACCGCGCTATCTGGCGCAGCCGGCGATTTACATTTTTCAGACAGCGAGCGGCAACGCGGTCCAGGGCTACAGCAATCCGCCAATCAGCCTTCTTGTGCCGCCCATGGCCGCCAGCCCGCAGGCCATGCCGGCGCAGTCGGCGACCCAGTCGAGGACATCCATATCGCGCGCGATCAGCTGCACGCCCTGAAGCAGCTCGATCGCCGCGCCGGTGATGGCGAGGAGCAAAACCAGTCTCGTCTTGTGTTCCGGCCAGCCGAGGCTTCCGAGTGCCGCCAACACCGCGAACGCCGCGGCGTGGTTGAGCTTGTCGTGCTGGAAGGTGAAGCCCATGTCCAACTCCTGCAGGAAGCGCACCGGCGAAAGCGCGAGCAGGAGGACGCCGGCCAAGGTGAGCAGAAAAACGATCCTTGCCATGGTCGGAAAAGTGTCTGTGCGCAACAGGTCAATCCTTCATCTTAAACAGGAGGCGATCCAGGAGGCACCGCCAACTGACCGCCCGGCGGTTAGCAGGCCATAAGCCAGCATCGTGACCACAATCAGACCGCTGGCCCGATAGTGGCACCAAACCCCGGAGTGGTTGCCATCGCCGGAGTGGCGTACTCACCGGTGATAGCGCCAGCGCTGACCCGGTCGAGCCGACTGCCGGGCCTGCATCAGCGACGAGCGACGGAGCGTGGCTGTACATCACTTTGGGAGCAACGGAAGCACGTTCTCGTCAAGGAACCGACGGCGCTTGCCGACAAGCGGCAACCGATCACTCTCGAAGTTCCGGCAATACCCTTTCGTCGAGAAATTTGAGACGGCTATCCAACATTTCGGCGTTGGCTGGGCTAGCCGGCACATTGACCGGGATTAGATCTGCCACCGAGTCCCCCCGTCGCGCAGCTTCGACCCACTCTTCCATGGCGCCGATATATCCATCCAGCGCCTCGTATGGAGTCTTGGCGTCCACAGCCGGCAGATATGTCGGGGGCACATCGCCGACGATTACCCATATCCATGGGTCAACTTTTGGCCTGCCCGGAACAATCTCGAAGAGGAAATATAGATTATGCCATCGGCACCGTATCCAAGGTACTCCCCCTTGATGTCTGAAACCCAATCATAGAAATCAAGATATTTTCGGGCTTCCAGACGTGCAGCATCAAGCTCTTCATCGCCTGTGCTTTTGTCAGCCGACGGCAAGCGGGTGACGCTAGTCAAGTCGGGTTTGACGTCGCTATAATTTCTCTCGACCACTTGTGTTCCCTTTCATTTCTTGCTTGAGCCGTCTTCTTCTTGCCCAGCGAGCATAGTCTCTTGCATCGCCATGGTGTTTAATATGATCTGCTCTCGCACGATGCGTGATGTTTGAGAGGTGATCTGCCCCCCGTCGGCCAGCGCTTTCTCGTGAGACACATCCATATTCCGGCCCGTGGGCTGATTGGTCCTTGCCAGAACGCTCCGTGCGAAGTGACGCCCCGGTTTCTTGCACCGCTGTCGGCTCCGCCGCTCAGCGTCGCAATCACCCATGTCAACCGTTACAATTGGAAGTCGAAACTAACTCCGCTCCGATTCTGGGTGTTCGTCGAGGGTTTTGCCTCGCCTCCATGGCGAGGTTTTTGTCTCGCGCCAAGCATACCAGCCGTAAGGTAAATCAGCCAACTGCATAATAGTCTTGTCTTTTTCAACCATATTTTTTAGGCTTATGATCATAATATCGCTTTCATCGAAATCTTCGGATTCATCCGCGTGAAACTGCCATGATCCGTCATCATCATCATGCACGACGCGAGCAACCCACCCACCATTGGGTATAGCTTTCCTGTTTACAAAAACAGCTACGTTCTGGGGGTCTTCAAACTTCCATTTAGTCATCACAGCGCCTATTTGTTCCACTTTCTCTGTTTCGAATTCTTGCAACCATCCTTGCATTGGTGTAACTATTCGATCCGGGAGTCTTTGTCGGATCAACTGGAATAAGCGGATCGATGTGATCAAACTGTGATTCGTTGGCGGAGGAGTAACGCCTTTTTTTACTTTTACCGGGTCAAAGCAGAGTAAACTCCGCTACCATTCAGAATGTGTTTAGGTGATTTTGTCCCGCTTCCATGGCGAAGACTTTGTATCGCGCCACGCACGCCAGCCTAACGGCAAATCCGCCAACTGTGCAACAGTTCCATCAAGCTCGACCACCTCGACCAAGGCCACTAAAATTAGGTCATCTTGATCAACTTCAGCTTCATTTCCGTAGAATTGCCACGACTCATTATCGTCGCCGTCATCATCATGTGACACATACGCAATCCAGCCGCCCCCCCTAAATATCTTCCGAGTCGAAATAACGGCTGTGTTTTTTGGGTTTTCGAACTTCCATTCGGTCATATGTCACCTATTTGTTCGTTTTTTCTATATTCTCAAACCCAGCCGTAAGACGAAGATTTTTATAGCTATTTGATCCTGACGATTTTGTCTTGTCAGCGGGATTAACCGGATCTATGTGATCGATATGAGCTTCATTTTTTGGAGGAGTTACGCCTCTTTTGCTTTTCTTTGCTGGAATTATTTCTATACCACTCTCATCCGATCTCAAAATTCCATCATTCACCCTTTTATTTTCCTCGAAAATAGCTATCTTCTGCTTCTTTGTTGGATCCTTGCCGGACGCAACGTTGGGAGGATCTTCCAAATGCGTATAGGGCCTCCTTATTTCTCGGGCCTTGCCGGTCGAGATCGGAATCTCTTCTGCATTGACAGAAACCGGGGGAGCCCCACTATCCAGTACGATATCAGGTTTAGCATTCGCAGAACGCCCGGCAAGCCTTGCCAACACCTGGCTGCCAACGGCACTGAGCCCTTCGGCAAGGACATTGCCGCCCGCCCCCCAAAGCGCGCCGTTGGCAATTCCCCAGGGGACGCTCTGTCCTGTGTTGAAGGCGTATGCCCCGCCATAAGTGCCACCCGCCACACCCCCGACGCCAGTTCGGGCAGCAAGACCGATCAAGCCGTTCTCTGCCGCCGCGCCAACGCTTGCCCGGCCCAGCAAACCGAACAAACTCTCCGCCAGGCCATATCCGCTTAAGCCGGTGCCGAGGGCTTCCGCCGCCCAACCGGCCGAGCCGGCCCGGTCCTCGGCGTCCTCGGTCTTGGCCTGTTCATCTTCGAGGAGGTGCTGGTAGTTTCCTCCCGACCAAACGGAGTCCAGCCCGGCGGAGATCGCATCCGCACCGCCGGCGGCCGCGCCCTTAGCCGTGAGGCGGCCGACATCCGAGAACGCCAAGCCGAATTGCTGTAGCCACGGCATGGCGCTGTACTGGGCTTGGGCCGGATGTTCCCCGATCCACGCCAGCCCGTTCTTGAGCACCGCAACCTGGGCTTCCAACGACTCTGGCGCGACGTTCGGATCTTGGGCGGCCTCGGCTCGCCACTGGGCTTCCGCCGCCACAGAAATCTGTTGGGTTGTCGCCTTGCGGGCATCAGGATCGCGAACCGCCAGGACGATCGAACTCAATTTGGCAAGGCGCTTTTCGAACGGCACACCTTGGTCGATGTATTTCGCCGCCTGCTGGCCAGCTACGGCCCAGGGCATTGGCAGTATTCGGTCGAAGCCCAACTCCTGCTGAGCAGCGACGGCCCAGGTGACGGCAGCCTTATAATCCTCAGGAGCTGTGATCTTATCCCAGTCCGGAGCATGGTTCGGGAACAGTTGGCCGACGTAACCGGCGGGATCGGCGCGCCTGGCACCCAGCACCAATTGCGCGGCGCCGGCCCTTATCTCATATTGCTCCCGCTCTTCCGGCGAGCCGTAGGGGCCGGGTTCAAAATCCCGAATCTGGGCGTGTATCGCCTGGTTCGGGACGGGTCGCATGTCGAAAACCGCGCGGCCGATATCAGCCGTTATGTCGAAGGCTTGGAGACGCTTGCCGCCATCTTCGGCGCCGTACACGGCAGTGAAGTCTTCGGCACCCGGTGTCTTGCCAGAATAGCTGCCGGTATTGGCAATGGCAGCCGGCGCGTTCTGCAAGGCGATGTCGATGTTCGTGCGCGCATCGACCAGGCTTGCCACAGTCGCTACCTGCGCCTTCTGGCCGAGATCCTGAACCGTGTCCGGCGACAAGTCGGCAATCCAGGGTCCTGCGGCAGCCCAAGCCGTATTTCCGACGGGCCCCACGGAACCCGTGCGGATAGGTGTTTCGTCGGACGGAAGGCCACCTACGGGCGCTTCGCGCGTCGCCAGCACGCTGGACCCACTCGCCCGAGGTCCGCCCACAGCTTCGATGGTATCGTCCTTAGTCCTGCCGTCCGTTGAGACCGGCCCAGTCCCCAGCACCTCCGCAGCGCGCTTCGGGTCCTTGGCGATCATCGCCTGGGCGAGCGCCTTTGCCGTGTTGCTGCGCCAGGCGGCCTCGGCGGCCTGCCGGGCCACCGGGTTGCCCATCTTGCCGATCAGCTCGAGCCCGCTCTGCCGGATCGCCTCGAATGTTCCTGTGTCGTCCGGGTCGCCCTGCGCGATGGCGCTTGTGTAGCCGTCCTCGACCTTGCTCCACTCGGCCTGCTCATAGTTCTGGCGCCGCGCGTGCTGCTGCGCGGCCATGCGCGCCGAGCCGGCCAGCCGCAATGCCTGCTTTTGGGCGAGGAAATTGGCGCGTTCGCCCTCCGGCACTTTCGCTACGGTGTCGTCGAACATCTGGTCGAACAGGCCGGGCCTGACGACGCCGTCGCTGCGCGGATCGAGCTGGCCATACATGAAGTCGTGCAGGCCGCCGCCGTCGGCCGGCGCGGTCTGCACCGCCACGGCCTCGGCGTGCGCTATGCGTGCGTTCAGCTCGCGGCCGATAATGTCGGCGTCGAACGCATCCTGCTGCTGCTTCTGCTGCCGGAAGCGTTCGGCTATCGCCGACAGCTCGTCGCCAAAGCCTTGCATAGCGGCGCCCACTGGCGAGCCGTTGGGATATGAGGCCACATTGCCGGTATCGAGCCGGCGCTGGGCAAGCTGGAGCGGGATGGTGGCCATCAGTAGAGGCCTCCGCCCGGCGCCGGCGGGAAGGCGCTTCTGCCGAACGTCACCGTCTTGGCCGGGTCGTAGAGGCCGGAGATGCCCGACACGAGGTTGCCGCCGGCCTTGAAGATCGAGGCGCCGACCGCCTGCCTGCCGGAAAAGCGCGCGATCGCCGCCTGCGTGGCGAGACCGTTCTGGCGCAGCTGCGAGCCGTACTGGATCGCCTTGAGGTCGAGCTGGCCCTGCCTGGCATTGGCTGCCAGCACCTCGGTCGGCGAACCTGCGATGGCGACGCCCGAAGCGCCGGCCTGGGCACGCGCCTGCGCCTGCAGCAGATCCTGCTTATGGCGCTCCTGGCCCTGCTCGAAGGCCGAGCTTTGGGCGTCGGCCCGCGCCTGCTGTTCATAGGCTTTGGCCTGGTAGTCGGCCATTTGCCTGGACTGCTGGCCTTCCGCCAGCGCGCCGCCGACCGAAAGCGCCGTACCGATAAGAGCTAGTGTGCACATGGTCAGCCTCGTTCGCCGGCGGGAATGAATTTGCTTTTGATGCCGTCGACCGGCGCACCGATCGAAGGCCGCCGGTCGAGCACGCCGCCGGGGCTGAGGAAGGACAAAAGCAGCCGGTCGGCCTGGATTGCCGGGCGGCTGAGACGCGATGGCGCGACGGCCCGCGGGCCGGCCATGGCGGTGCGCCGGATGGTGGTCAGGTTGACCTTCAGGTCGACGGCGCCGTCGGCATCGAAATGGCCGTTGGCGACGATGACGGCGCGGCTCAAGGCATCGGCCGCGAACAGCTCCTGCCGCAGTTGCTCGATCAGCCAGTGGATCGTGCGCCAGCGCTCGCCGAGCGCCTCGGCCTTTGTCCTGACCGCGTCGCCCGGCGCCGGCGTGGCGGCGACGGCTTCGGCGGGGGGTTCGTCCAGGGGGGCGCCAACGCGGCGCTCGTCCACGTCCTCGATGGTTTTCTCGATCAGCGCGATTTCAGCGTTGCAGTCGTCCAATGCGGCACGCGCCGCCGTCAAATTTCCGGCGCCGAAGATCGCGTGAAACTTTTCCGTTTCCAGCTCGCCCTTGCGGGCGATCGCATCGTTGAGGTCGGTGTCGAGCAAGGCGCGGATGGCAGCGAAATCGGCAGCCGTCCGCGCCCTGCCGAGGTCTTCGGCATGGGTTGGGGTCACGGGTGGGTTCCTTGGTTGGGGAAGCGATGGAAGACGGAGCGGGTGATCTCCCCCCTCGAGGGGGAGATGGCCGGTAGGCCAGAGGGGGTCGTCTCGCGTGGAGCGCCGGCGTTCTTCCCCCGCGATGGAGGCGATAGGAGGCCGCGTCAGGACGAACCGACCCCCTCTGTCGCCTTCGGCGACATCTCCCCCTCGAGGGGGGAGATCAGCAGTTTCTAAGGCTCGGCGTCGAACACCGGTGTCATCGCCCTGATCGTGCAGGGCGTTGGATTGACGTGGCGGATCTTCACCCGCCCCTGCCCTTCCCAGCTATCGTCGATCGGCACCTCGACATTGCCGGTGAACAATTTCGCCATGCCGTCGGGTGCGACCACGGACGGGATGCGAACCTGCTCCCAGCGGCCGCGGATGAACGACTGGACCTGAAGCCCGGTTGTGTCGGTTTCCAGCAGCGAAAGAATGAGCTTGGCCACCTTCTTGCGCCGCCCGACGATCGATCCGTCGCGGCCGCCGACATCGAGCTCCAGCGTGTTGGCTTCGGACTGGTAGCCGAGCCCGACCTGCCATTTGGCTGCCGTAGCCCCACCGGGCAGCGAGACCGCGCCAGCGGCCACAGCAAGGCCCTTGTAGACCTTGCCATCGGCCAGGACGTCGGCTGTTTCGCCGTTGAGATGATCAAGCCCTGAGACCGTGCCCACAGCGGCGCCCGAATAGGTCAGGCCGCAGTCGACTTCGAATGCATCGCCGATCCCGCCATACTCGAACGGCACGGTCTTGATTTCGATATAGCGCCTGGTCACGCCGCCGATCGTGCGCTTGACGATCAGCCAGAGATCGTCGTTGCCGTCCTGGCCGGGCGTCACCACGGCGCTTTCGACAACGGCCCAGTTCGATCCTGCGAAGCTTCCGGCGATCTGGTGGATGTGCATGCCGCGAACGTCCTGCGACGGCTGGTGCGTGTAGCCGCCGAGTTCGCCATCCCCGAGCGGGAACCACAGCAGCGGGTCGGGGTCGGTCTGGAAGGCGAGTTCGACGACGCCTTTCTTGGGAATGTGCTCCGATATTTGACCGACATCGTCGGAGGTGAAGCGGCCGGTGGCGTTTTGCGTCAGCTCGGCGATCGATTTGCGGGAGCGGGTGACATAGAGGAACGACTGCCCCGCGTCGACGGGACGCAGCGGGGCACAACCGAAAGTCCGCGACCGGCGGTTCTTGAACGAGGACGGCGTCAGCGCCTCGTCGATCCCGGAGCCCGACAGCGCCCTCACCCCGCCAAGCGTTCCGATGATCAGCGCGCCGTCCGATTCCGCCACCCACGTAATGTCGTTGGCCTGACCGCCACCTGCCTGCACGAATTCCAGCGCGTCGGTGTCTTTCTCACCGGTGGCGAAGTTGTCGAAATCGCCGGTTTGCGAGGCATAGACCGAGAATTTTCGGCTGAACGCCAGGCGCTCCTCGTAAAGCGAACCGCTCTGGACATACTTGCCGGGCACGAACGTGCCGAGACGCCAGCGAATGATCGGGCTGAGATCGGGCAGAGCATGCCCGTACAACTGGACCGTGACCACCGTGGTGCTGGTCCGGGCAACGACCTTGGCCCAGCGCCAGAAGCCATCCGCGCCAAGCAGACGAATGGCGCGGCCGATATCGCTGGTCTGGAAGCCGATGCCGTCGTTGATGCCGACGATCGAGGAGGCCGAGAGATCGAACGGCGTTTGCGACGGCGCGTATTCGTGCAGGGCCAGTTCGGCGATAGCGGTTCCATCGCTGCCGCCACCTGAAAACAGTAGCTGATAATATTCGTAGGCAACCGTGTTGTTGAAGCCGTCGAAGAAACGGGTTTCCGACTTGGACCAGCCGGTCTCTCCGTCGCGGCTGTCGAGCGTCGTCCAGTCGGTGCCGTTGTGCGAGGCCTGGAATTGCCACTGGGTCGGCGATGCAGTGTCTGAGTGATCATTCGTCGCGGTAATCCAGTAGGCGTCGACCGTCTTGGCCCCGCCGCCGAACTGGTAGCGCAGATACCCGCTCGGAAAGCCCGCTATGTTCTCCCCCTTCTGCTTGTCGCCATCGAACACCTGCCACACGTCGGATGAGCCGTTGCTGTTGCTGACCGTGCCGCTTGGCAGCGTATTCGCGACCATGACCGGCATGGCGTTGCCGGTTGCGGCCGGCGTTAGCGTCGTGGCGGTGGTGTTGATCTTGTCGTAAGGGCCGTCGAGAAAGACGAAATCGGCCAGCGTCCAGGTCGTGTGCGCGGTGCGCGTCAGCACTTTGACCGGATGATCCTTATGGGTGATCCACATCTGGTCTGCCGACTGGACGAATTGCAGGTCGAAGAGATCGGCCTCGGGATAAGGCGAAACGACTTCGACCGTGCCGACGCGCGCGCCATAAGCATAGACGCGGATGTAAAGATCGCCGAATTCGAGCGCATAGGCCTGATCAGCCGAGAAGATGAACGGGATCAGCCGTGTCGCCTTTGACGGAGCCTTCACCTGCGCGCAAAAATAGGTGCCGCCACGCTCCTGATACCGCCATGCGGCAGCGTGACGAAATTGGTGCATTTGGACAGCGCCGCCCGGTAAAGCTCGAGCGAGGCGCGAGCATGCAAGCGGGGAGAAATCTCGCCGCGGATGAAAGCATCCTGGATCGGATAGAGCGTGGTCATCGGCCGACGCCCCGGCTGTCGCTGCGCTGGAAAGCCCAGGACGTCGTCGAAAATCTGCCGCCGCGCTGGATCGCATTGGCCGAGTAGGCTGCATCCAGCGCCCTGTCATAGGCGCTACGGGCGACGTCGATCATGCTGGCCTTGTGGGTCAACGGATGGGCGATCTTGATGGCGAGCGCCGCCACCAGCACCTCGGTGAACAGCGCGTCCCAGTCGTTGGGGTCTGTCAGGTTGGCGACATAGCGGATGATGCGCGGCCCGGCCTGATCCGAATAGATCAGCCCGGCCTCCTGCCGCCATGAGAGCGGCACGCCATCCGGCTCGCCATTCCCTGTCAGCGGCAAGGGCCGCAGGCAATCGGCGGGAAGCTCATAGGCGAAGTTCAGCGTGCCAGCGCCGCCGCCGGTGTCGAAGCCGGCGACCGAGGCCGCCAGGATGGCGAAGACAAAGGCATGCTTGGTCAATTCGGCCTCGCGGGTCAGGTCGAAATGCAGATTGAGCAGGCGCGCCGCCTTGGCGTCCTGGTCGAGGCTTTCGATCGGCGCCTCGTCGAGCACGGCGAGCGCCATGTTGGCGATGTCGAGCGGGGTGATGGCCATGGCTCAGGCCTCTGTCTGTATGGTTGGTCGGAGAAAACGGGGCATGGTGCCTCCACGGCAAAAAGCCGCTTCGAAGCGGCTGGGGATTTTTTGTGATTTGTGGCTTGGGCAGAACGTTGCACGTCTCGTGCACGGGGGCCGTCACGACGCCACCCGCCCGTCATGAAACGGCGTGGCAGACGCTTCGTCAGCCGTCTTTTTCCCATTCGAGCAAGGAAGACGGCAATGCTTCGGCTATTGCAGTTTCACGACACCGCCGCGCAACGCGGCGATGTCTTGCCTGAATTGTGTCAGCCGACGTGTGCGCCGGTCGAGATCCCTGTTTCAGCTGACTTGGCAAAGACGCTTGCTTTCACCCTTCCGGCACCTCCCGCCAAAGCCAAGCCCCTGTCCAGGGCGTCCTGAAGACTTGGCGTGTAGTAGGCGGTGTCTTCCAGGCCGCTGAAGAAGTTTATGCGATGAACTTCCCCTTTCTTGCTCATGACAATGCCCGCTTTTCGGAGCACTTCCTGAACTGTTTTGTACTTCATGTTCATGGTGACCTCCCTTACCAAGACAAGGCAGCATCGCCCTTTCTTGTAACTGTTTGGTGCCGTCGATTGGCCAAAGGGCAACATGAATGTTGTAGCGAACGCCAAAATTCACATCACTCCGACGCAGCGCAGCGGGTGAACTTGGGATTCGCCGACCTGGTGTCCCGAAGGGGCGGGACGTCTGACGCCCGCCCCTTCGCCCGATCAGGCCTCGGTCGTCTTCAGCGCGATGAACGTCATGTGCTTGACGCTCGACGCCGTGCGGTCCCAGTTTGCCGCCAGTGCCAGCTCGGCATCGGTGGCGAATTCGCCGGCCGAGGACGCATCGAGGAAGCGGGTGCCCGGCACATGCGGCACGAAATGCCGGCGGCCGACCTGTAACGCGCAAGATCAGATGGCATCAGCCGCCTAATCCTGGGAAAAGGTGATAATTGCCGGGAACAGCCGCGAGAAGCCCGGAAAACAAGGCGTTCAGCGGTAACAGGCGGGGCCAGAAAGCCCGGTGGCCAGAAAACGGCCGCGCAACTTCACTTGGCACCAAAACGGCCGGCGGGCCGACCGCGCGCAAGATCAGATGGCACCACTTAGATCGGGCAAAAGCCCGGAAAACAAGGCGTTCAAACTTCATCTGAGGGGCTGGAGCGCCGGCGACAAACTCCGAAACGACTTCGGAGTTTTGAAAACAACGCCCATCAGCCGGAAATCGGTAACGAGATCAGAGAGTTGGCCCGTAACCACAGCTCAGGACGAGGCGACCGAACTCCGAAAGCTTCCCGCGCCCGAATTTCCCGCTGGCTGGGAAGAGCCCTCGGCTACGCGTCATCTAGCCATAGCGGCAATCAAGTCCGCAAACTTTGCCTGATCGCCCTCGTCGAGCTTTTGAAGGAGCGGCAAGATCACTGCAGCGATGCGTTGAGCAGAGTCGTCGAATGTCGCTTCCAGGCGGGAATGAATTTCGCCATTCATGCTGTTGCCGCTCTTATTACGCGCATCGGCCAGACGTGCCTTCAGTTCCGGCGTCATATGAAGATTGTGGCGCTCGCGCTCCGGGCTCGACTCGTCTGTTTGCTTCGGCGGCATGGCGCCGATTTTATGGCGGAAACCCAGGCGACTCGATATAGTGCAAAAAACATCGAAAAATGTGCAATTGATCCCCACTATCCACAGCCGATCGCTAAAGGTTGAGGGAAGCTGTTAAGCAGATACAGATGGTTGTAAGCGTCTCGTATTGGGACACCTCGGAGGCGCCCTAAGGGTACCTCGGCGAGGAATATCTTCCTGTATGGTTCTAAAATAATAACTAGGGCGGGTCACGGAAATTGGACGGGCAAGAAGCGGCGGGCAGTATCAACGTCAATCGGCGGGTAGCACTATCGGGGCTCTTGCTGGCGGCGGCGTCGATGGCAGGGAGCGAGGTAGGGGCTGCGGCGCCGCTGGACCGAATTCAGCGATGTGCCGAAGCGCTCGCTGAGGCCATGCATGCCGCCTATGGCGGCGAATGGGCCATCGATCATCAAAGCGCTTACGTAGCGGTTTCGCGCGACTTCTTTTGACGTTCGAACTGCTCAAGCTGAAATTCCGCGAAACTGATAACTCGATCCTGAAGCAGTAGTGGCGCTGCGGCTACGCGCGCGAACACGCTCTGTAGGCGACGTTCGTTCGGATCCTGAGGGGATCCGCGAAGCGTAGGATCTTCAAGGACGCCGTGCTCAAGGGCCAGCGTTCGAATCGCTTCCATTGCGTTCCCGCGTGGTTCCCGCCCCTTTAACCATCGCGAAATGTCATTTTGATTGACGCCCAAACGTCCCGCCAACCGGGCCTGCGTCCAGCCGGTAGCCTTCAATAGCGCCCTCAGAACGACCGGAACATCCATCGCCTCAATATGCCAGAAGGGATAATCAAAACCTAATCCCAATAGGGATTGACTTTTATCCCTGTTGGGATGAAATGCGAGCATGAACCAACTCCATCACATTCGATGCAACATATTTGCCATCACTCAGGTTGAAATGGCCGCCTTAGCGGGCGTTCGACAGAGCCAAGTCTCGCGCTGGGAAAGTGGTATCAGGCGCCCTTCATTGCGCGAGATGCAGCGCATTCGTGCGGCGGCGATCGGCCGTGGCCTGTCCTGGGATGACAGTTGGTTCTTCGAGATCCCCGGCGAGGCTGCCTGAGCCATGCCGAGCGCCCTTGCACGCATGCCGGAAATCCGGCGACCGTCAATAAACCCGTTCGACATCACGCAACTCCACGCAGCACAGAACGCCGAGATTATCAGCGCCGATTTTGGGCCGACTAGAGCAAATCGCAGCGCTGCTTTTGACATCGGAGGCCGCTTCTGATGGCCAATCTGTCCAAACCGGCCGTCATTTCTGCCATTGACGTGTGCCTGATCGATGTCGCAGCCGGCCGGCGCAAGCTTGATCCTGCATGGGTCGAAACGCTGGCTGATCTGTTTCGGACCCAAGGCCAGAAGACACCGATCGAGGTGATCGCCACCGGCGAGCGCTACCGGCTGGTGTTCGGCCATCACCGCCTAGCCGCCGCGAAACTTCTCGCTTCGCCCGCGATCGCAGCCGTTGTGAAGAGCCCCGAGGACTTCGCGTCCGAGGCTGAAATCGCGCTGGCCGAAATTACCGAGAACCTCGCGCGGCGGGAGTTGAGCGCCCTTGATCGCGCCGTCGACATCGCCCGCTGGCGCGAGATCTACGAGGCTGCGCACGTTGCAAATCGTGGGGGGCGGCCGAAGAAGATTACATTAGAAGAAACTACTGCAAAGTTTGCAGTTAGTTTTTCGGAGGCCGCTCGGAAGGCGTTCGGCCTGTCAGAACGCAGCATCTTCAACGCCGTGAAGATCGCAACGATTGCCACAGACGTCCGCGACCAGATCGCCCTACACGGCATCGCCGACAACCAATCCGAGCTTCTGGCGCTAGCAGCCGAACAGCCAACGCGTCAGGCCGATATTGCCGCGCTGCTGACCAGTGAGCCCCCACAAGCTGGCTCGGTAGCCGATGCTATCGCCACCCTCGACCGGACGCCCAAACCGGCGACCGAGCCGCGCTGGCAGAAGCTCGCAACCGACTTCTCGAAGATGAAGACAAGCGAGCAAGACCGGTTCTTCGAGCTGCACGAGGCCGCCATCCAACGGTGGATGAAAGGCCGGCAGAGCTGATGGCCAGGCCACCCCGCAACAACTCGACCCTGGATCTGTTCCGCGACTACCAGCCGGCGCCAGTGGTCGAGCGTTTCGATGCGGAAAAGGTCCAGGCCTGGTCGATGGCGGGACGACTGTCGAAGGCCGTCAGCCTGACGCTGACGGAAGCGGACAAGAGCCGGGCCGATATTGCCCAGGCAATGTCCGACTACCTGAAGGACGAGGTCTCCAAGCCGATGCTGGATGCCTACGCCAGCCAGGCCAAGGAGCATTCGATTTCGGCGCTCCGCCTGCTCGCTCTAATCGCGGTCACCGGCGACGTACGCGCGCTCAACACCCTTTTGGAAGAGGCCGGGATGATCGTCGTCCCCAAAAAATACGAGGCGCTGATCATGCGGGAAATGGCCGACGAGGCCATCCAGCGGGCGACCCTCGATAGGCAGGCGTTCGATGCACAGTGGAAAGCGAAACGATGAAAGGCTTTCACATGAGACGCGATCTTCTCGACCTTGCACAAGACTGTTTGTCGCTGCTGGCAGTGGCCGGCTTTGTCGCCTTCGCCACCTTCGGCAGCGCCGGCATTTCGGCGGCTGTCATCGCCTGGAGGCTCGGCCAATGAGCTTCCTCGCAATCGCCCTCGCCGGCGCCTTGCTCTACGCTGTCTTTCTCTACGGCCTGCACGTGTTTTTCACGCGCCAGCAGGGTGCCCGTCTCGCGGCCGGCGCGGCATTCCGGCGCCGTGTCCAGAAGCATGTCCATGGCGGAGGCCTTTGGTCATGAGCCACTGCGCCATGCCGGCATGCTCGAACGCTGCGACAGGCATCTTCTGCCCCGATCACTATTTCAGGCTTCCGGCCTCGCAGGCGCACTGGCTCGTCCGCTGGCAGTTCAAAATGCTGCGCTGCGAGGATGCTGACACCAAGCAGCACATGCGCGAGCAGCTGCACGGCTACACGCAAGAAGCCATCCGCACCCTCCAATCCGCCGAGGCGATCTCCCAAGCCGCCCCGGCCAGCAGCGCCCGCCGCACAGACGCGGCGGGCGCCAACCAACAGGCACGAGCATGACAGGCATCGTCATCGACGGCGTTCGCCTTGGCACGATCGCCAAATTCGCCGGCAACAACCGCGCGGAACGATGGGTCGCCTATTCGATCCACCGGATTTCCGTCAGCGAAGCCAACAGCGCCAAGTTCTCGACCATGCACGCGGCGATCGACTGGCTGACCAGCGAGCACGACCGCGTGAAGGCAAGCGAGGCTGCATCCAATGGCTGACGGCAAAATCCCGATCCTCGGGCAGATCGCAGAGGTGAACCGCGAGCTGGCCTTGCGCCGCAACGTGTTCCCGATCCGCGTCCGCGACAAGAAGATGAAACAGGCGGAAGCCGACCTCTGCATGCGCCGCATGGAGGCCGTGCTGGCGACCCTGATGTTCTGCCAAGCGCACGAGGCCGAGATACGGGCCTTCATAGCCGCCAAATCCGAAAAGTCTGGGGGGGGGGCATCATGAGCAGCGATCCTTCGGCAAGTGACGATTTTCGATCTGTTGGCGGGCGGTAACTAAGCCATGATCGAAGCCCGCCTCGACCTCCTCGAAAAGTTCCGCCCCGACCTCATCAACAACCTAGTGTGGTTCTGGTGGAAGGATGATCTCTGCCAGCCGACCGACTTCTACCTTGCCGTGGCGCACGCGCCCTCCGTCACGAAGGACGCGCTCAAAGCCGGATTGCTGAGCGGTCGCCTGAAATACCGTGGCGGCGGCTTGACCGGCCGCCTGGAGCTGACCGCTGAGGGCCGCTACCTCGTCCGCCGGATGCTCCGGCGCATGGGTGCAGAGGTGGCCGCATGAAAGACTGCCTGACCGCCCGCGAGATCGCCGCCGAGGCCTTGCCGGACATGCCGTGGAGCGAACGCGGCGTCCAGTTGATGGCTGAGCGTGAAGGCTGGGACGAGCGCGCCACACAGGCCCGCCAACGCGCCGGTCGGGGCGGTGCTACCGAATATCACGTCTCGCTGTTACCGGTGCTTGCCCAGGTCGCCTATCAGCAGAAGCACCTCGTCATCGAACGGCCGGTCACGCCAGCGAGTGCCGCGCCGGATACCAGCCTGACCGCCCGCGCGCAAAAGGAGCGTGATGCCCGGCTGGCGATCGTCGCCGCCTTCGAGAAATTTTCGCGCGGCATGCAGCTCGGCTATGCCACCCGCGTCCAGGTCTTCACCGATCGATACAATGTCGGCTCGCTCACCATCGACGAATGGGTGCGAGAGATCGTGCCTTCCCTGTCGAAGCGATCGCTTGCCCGCTGGCAGTCGCAGAAGCGCGACGGCAAGGTCAACGCGCTCGCGCATGATCCCGCCCAGGCGCGCAAGGGCACCGGCATCCTCGAAACCGCAAATGGCGGTGCGGTCAGCGCCTTCATGCTGGCCCTGATCGCGCAGCAGCCACATCTGTCCGGCCACCATGTCCGTACCCTCTGCCGGTCGGAGTTCGGCGACACTTTGAAAACGGTTTCAAAGGGCGATGAAACCATCATACCGATGCCGCCCGTCCGAACCTTCCAGCATGCGCTGAAGGGCCTGAGGGAAAGCCACAAGGTCGAGCTGATCAAGCTTACCAACCCCGACCGCTATCGCTCGCACATGGCGCCCGCCGGCGTAGGCATGCTGCGCCACATCACCGAGCCGAACCAACTCTGGCAGATCGACGCCTCGCCGGTCGATGCGCTGTGCACCGACGGCCGGCATTCAGTTTATGCGTGCATCGACATCGCCACCCGCCGTAGCATCTGGCTGCTGTCGCGGACGCCACGCGCCTCGGCCGTCGCACTGCTCATCCGAAAGGCGATCATCGCGTGGGGCGTGCCCGACGTCATCAAGACCGACAACGGCTCCGACTTCGTCGCCCAGGACACGCAAAGGCTGTTCGTCTCGCTCGGCATCGAGGCCGAGACGTCGGACGCCTACTCGCCCGAGCAGAAGGGCCATGTCGAGCGCGTCATCAAGACGTTTCAGCACGACGTCGGGCCGCTGTTGCCGGGCTTTGTCGGCCATTCGGTCACCGACCGCAAGGCGATCGAAAGCCGCAAGAGCTTTGCGCAACGTCTAGGCGAGAGCGACGCGGAAGTCTTCGGCGTCACGCTCACAGGCCCGCAGCTGCAGAAGCACGTCGATGATTGGGCAAGCACCGTCTATCAGCACAGGCCGCATGCTGGCCTGAAGAACGCCACGCCCTTCGCCACAGCGCTCGCCTCGACAAAGCAACCGCGCAAGGTCGACGAGCGCGCCCTGGACCTGCTGCTGATGCCTGTCGCCGGCTCGGATGGCCAGCGCATCGTGACCAAGCTCGGCATCCGCATCGACGGCTATCACTACATGACGCCGACCATTTTGCCCGGCACCGCCGTGTTCGTGCGGCAGGACCCGAACGATGCCGGCCGCGCCTATGCCTTCGCCCAGGACGGCGCTGAGTTCCTCGGCGACGCGATCTGCCCCGAGCTTTCCGGCATCCACCCCGAGACTTTGGTGCGCGCCGCGAAGGAGATCCGCAGCGAGCTGGTCAATGAACTGACCCGCGACTTGAAGGCGGACATGAAGAAGATTGCCAAGGGCGCGCCGCTGATCGAGCGCGCCTTGGAAGTCGCGCGCCGCGACGCGCCGAACGTCATACCGCTGCCAAAGCGCGACCAGGCGCATTCGACACCGCAGATCGCTGCGGCGATCGAGGCGCTCGGCGAGCGGCTCAATCCCAGCCAGCCGCTCGACCCGGCAGCGGCGGCCGCGCATCGTCGGCTGATCGAGGAGATGACGCGGCAGGACGAGGCCGAGTTGTTCGCGCGAACGGATGCGAAGCTCCAGCGTCGGCAGGACGAGATCGAGGCGTTGCGCACCGCGCACTTGCCTAAGGACACCAATGTGGTGGCGCTGCCGGAAACGGCCAAGGAGCGCTACCGGCGCGCCTTCTCCCTTCGCCAGCGCATCGAAGCCGAGGAGCCGGTGGTTGCTGCCGATGCCCATTGGCTCGGCGGCTACGAGCTGTCAGCCGAGTTCAAGGCCCAGCAAGGCATGCACCGCGATTTCGGGGACGCGTACCTGTCCTGAGTAACGGAAAAGCCCGGTCTGCAAACCGGGCTCTCCGCAAGAACAGAGCCGCTAGATGGCGGCACCACACAACGAGGAAAATGATGAACGAAGCACTGAAAGTCAACCGGCCGGCGCCATTGAAGAACGTCGCGGCCTTTTCGACGTTGCTTGCCAAGATGGTCGACCGCGACCCCGACCTGCCGGGGCTCGCCGTGTTCTCCGGCCCGTCCGGCTGGGGCAAGACCAAGTCCGGGATCTATGGCGCCAATCGCTACCGGGCGGCTTATGTCGAATGCGGCCAGTTCACCACAGCGCGCTCGCTTCTCTCGCAAATCCTGATCGAGCTGGGCGAAACACGCCCGCGCGGCTCGATCGAGGATCTGAAGACCGACGCCATCATGCTGATGGTGGCCGAACCGCGCCGGCCGCTGATCATCGACGAGGCGCACTTTGTCGCCAAGAAGCGCTTCGTCGACCTGCTGCGCGAGTTGACCGACAAGTCGGGCGCGCCGGTCGTCATGATCGGCGAGGAGATGCTGCCCAAATATCTCGAGGAGTTCGAGCGCGTGCACAACCGCGTGCTCGAATGGCTGTCGGCCGTGCCTTGCGACGCCGAGGATTTTGGCCTGCTCGCCGCCAATCGCTGCCCCGGCATCGAGATCGCCAGCGATCTGGCCGCCGCCATTCTCGACAAGACCAAGGGCAACACGCGCCGCATCGTCGTCAACCTGACCAAGGTGGTTGAGGCCAGCCAGATACTCGGAACGAAACAGATCGACCTTGCCGCTTTCGGCGGTGCTGTCGCGATCTTCAGCACGCCGAAATTCACCCCGAGGAAGTTCGCATGAGCGGGCGATCCATCCTCGATATCGTGCAGATCAGCATCGCAGTGCCGCGCGGCGAAGCCGGCTACTGGTCGATCATCCGCGATCTCGATCTCGGCGGTCCCTGGACGGTGCGGCAGATCTGCGATCGGACGAACGTCAAGACGCAAGCGGTCGGCAGGTTCGTTCGGAAGCTTCGCCTCGCGGGGATTGCCCAAGTCGTCGACCAGAAGACCGCCAGCCATGGCGGCGGTGCCAATCTCCCGGCCACCGTCGTCTATCGCCTGGCCAAGCGGCCGGCCGTAGCACCCCGGCTGACGCCGGACGGCAAGACCCCGCCCGAGACAGCCATCGAGCAGGTCTGGCGCGCGATCAAGATGGCCAAGGTGTTCAGCCTTGCCGACATGGCAGAAAATTGCCCTGACGTGCCTCGGCGGACGGTGGAAGCCTATCTCTACGCGCTGTCTACCGCTGGCGTCGTGGCCGGCAGCCCAGGGCGCTATCGGCTTGTGCACAATCTCGGCCTGCAGGCACCGAAGATCCTCGCCACAAAAATGGTGTTCGATCCGAACAGCAAAACGGTCATCGGCCGACCCGTCACGCGCGAGGTGCTGCCATGAACCGCGGCCCCGTCAAGCACAGCCGGCCGGCCGGCCAGTCGTTTGTCGAAAAGGCCATGGTCGCGTACGGCTCGCCGCTGCCCGACTGGCTGGACGAGCTGGCCCGGCTTGCCGATGCCAGTGATCTCGGCGTTGCCGGCCAGCGCATCGGCTACAGCCGCTCGGCCGTCTCGACCATCATCAGCGGCAAGTATCTCGGCGACGTCGCCCGCGTCGAGCAGATGGTGCGCGGCGCCCTGATGGCCGCCACCGTCGAATGCCCGGTGCTCGGCGAGATCGGCCGCGACCGCTGCCTCACCGAACAGAAGGAGCCGTTCCGCGCCACGTCGCGGCATCGCGCCCAACTTTTCCACGCCTGCAAAACCTGCCCCCAAAGGAGAAAATAGCCATGGGCGAAAGAATGTCGTTGGCGCTCTCGGACGGCCTGTCCGAACTGCGTGACCTGATTTCCGACTACCAGCACGAGCCCCGCATCCTCGATCCCGAGGACGCCCGCGTTCTCTGCGAATGCATCACGGAACTTCGCGGGAAAGCCCGCGACATCGAGAATCGGTTGAGCTGCAAGGTCTGGAATGACCAGGCGCAGGCAGAGCGCGAGGCCGAGGCCGACCGCATCGCCGAGGCGGCGTGCCGGCCAGGGTCGAACGTGCGGCTGTTCCCGGTCATCCCGCGGCCGTTTTCGGACGGCCGGCCGAGAGGTGCGGCATGAGCCACCCGTTGGACAAGATCGTCACAACCGACCTTGCCATGAAGGCTATGGGCCGAGTGCTGCAAATTGTCGTCGAAGAGATCCAGGCGACGACGCCTAGGCGCCGGCCCGACCCGAACGCAACTGACCGCAAGATGATGGCAGCATGCAAGGAAGTCGGTGCCGCCGTTGATCGCCTGCTGCAGGCGAAGTTCTCGCCCGGTGAAATCCCGGCGCGCAAGGCGCTGGAACGGTCGGCCCTTCGCCTCAAGAAGGAACTGGAAAGGCAAAACAATGCCCGCAAGTGAAGCGCTGCTGGCCGCCGTCGCCAAGCTCGACATGATCGACCTGTGCGGCCGCATTGTCGCCGACCCCGAGCGCAACGGTGTCCGGGCCACCACGGCCGAGGTGCTTGCCCTTGCGATGGCCACCGAAGGCCTGTGGGCGATCGCGCTGGAGACCAGGCTCCTGATCTCAGCTCTCGACCAGGGCGCTTGGGCCAGCTTGGCCGGCGTCGAACATCAGCAGCATGTCGCACACCAGCTGGCCCACGTCCGCGACCTGCTCGCCTTCATGCCGAGCCCTATCCCCTACCACCGCCCAACAGGAGAATGATCATGCAAGCAGCAACTGAAGCCCGTGCCACCGGAAAAGTCCTGGTCGGCGACAAGCAATATATGGCCGACGCCAAGGGCAATCTCGTGCCGGTCGAAATGATCAAGCCGTCCGAGATGCTCGAAGACGAAACGGTCCGCACCATCCTCGGCTACGCCACCGATCTTTCGGCGCAGATCGGCCGCTTCAAGGAACATACGTTCAACGACCTCGGCGCCTTCGAGGCGCTGCTCGCCCAGGAATACGGAGCGAGCAAGGGCGGTGCGAAGGGCAACAAGACCTTCATGACCTTCGACGGCATGAAGATGGTCAAGGTGCAGGTCGCCGACACGATCGACTTCGGCGCCCAGCTGCAGATCGCCAAGAGCCTGATCGACGAGTGCCTGACGGAATGGTCAGCCGACAGCCGGCCGGAGATCCGCGCTATCGTGACGCGCGCCTTCAACACCGACAAGGAAGGCCAGATCAACCGCGCCGCGATCTTCATGCTGCTGCGCCTCGATATCGGCGACGAGCGCTGGCAACGCGCCATGGCGGCCATCCGCGACGCCATGCGCGTGGTCGGCTCGAAGATCTATGTCCGCTGCTACGAGCGCGACCGTCTCGACGCCGACTGGCGGGCGGTCACGATCGACCTGGCGAAGGCGTGATGGCAATGACGCTCTGGATCGAAACTCTTGAGCGCCTCGTCGCGCTACTCGACGAGAAGCTGGCGGTCGCCAAGGCCGAAACCGGCGAATTCCGGCACGCCGACTATTCGGCATGGCGCGCCCGCCACGACATGGCAGAGGCCAAGCTGGTCGAGTTCTTCACGAACGAGGAAGGCGCAAGGTTCAACCCGCGCCCGGCCAGTGAACATTCGGTCATAATGGCTGGCCTGCGTGCCAGCTCGACCAGCGGGACAACCGGCGCCCTGACGAACTGGCGCACGGCCGCCCGCAAGAAGATCGCGGTCGATGACGGTTTCAATGCACACGGAAGCGGCCCGGTCCCGATCGAGCGGAGGGACGAGCCATGAGCAGCGCCAAGCCGACCCTTGGCTATCCGAGCCGCACCGCTGCCGTGGCGGCGTTCCGCGCCCAGGGCATGGAGATCAACGCCATCGCCGAGCGCATCGGCATATCTCCGTCGACTGTCTCAGCGCTCGAATGCTCGGTTCGCCGATACCCGCCGAAGTCCCAGCGCGGCGATAGCACCTGCCGGACCGTTCACCTGCCGGTCGGCCTCTTGCAACGCCTCGCGCCCCACGCCAGGAGGCGTGGCCTCACTCGCGAGACGCTCGCTTGGATGATCGTCGACGCGGTTGCCGAAAGCGACCTGGTGGACGCCGTCCTGGACGATGCGGAGGAATTGGCATCATGAGCACTCTGTCCGCCATCCACGTCGCCAACAAGCAGCTCGGTCTCGACGAAGACACCGCGCGCGATCTCTACCAGCGTGTCACTGGCAAGCGCAGCCTGCGCGAGATGAACGAGCGCGAGCAGCTGCGCATTGTCGAAGAGCAACGCCGGCAGGGTTTCAAGCCGGCTGAAAAGGGCCTTCAGGGGCCTTTCGCCAAGAAGCTGCAGGCGCTCTGGATCGCCGCCTGGAACCTCGGCATCATCCGCGATCGGCGCGACGCCGCCATGCTGTCGTTCGTAAAGCGGCAGACCGGCATCGAGCACACCCGGTTCCTCCTCGATGCCGAAGACTCGGCCAAGGCGATCGACGCGCTGAAAGCCTGGATGACGCGGGAGGCCGGCGTCGACTGGAGCCTGTCCGTCAACACGCCGGAATGGCTGCGGCCTTCAGGTGCAAAGATTGCACTCGCACAGTGGCAGCTACTCTCGGTCGCTAAGGCGGTCGACCCCAAGGGCTTCCGTCAGTTCGTTTGGGACACAGCGAAGCCGCTCGACCAGATGACCGATCGCGACTGGCCGGCTGTGATGAACGCGCTTGGCGACATGATCAGGAAGGTACGCTGATGGCCGAGAAACACTCCACTTTGGCTGTCGAAATGGCCCGCGTCGTTCTGGCAGAGACCCCGCAGAATATCGAAATTGACGCTGCAAGATTCCTAGCATCGGCGGATCTCTTGGTGACGCGCTTCGATGGCGCAACCCGGGCTGAATACGATGCGGCAATCCAACTCGTCGAAGAGCACAGAGGATCGATGATCCTTGATGCCATCGCCAGCGGCGTCCACAAGGCGAGGGTTGGTTGATGGTCGCCTACAGCTTCAAGGCGATGTTCGGGCCTCAGGTGTCGGGTCTCATCAAGCGCCACACAGTGCGCGCCGAACGCAAGCGGCATGCCCGGCCGGGTGAACCGGTGCAGCTCTACCAGGGCATGCGGACCCGAACCTGCGTCAAGCTGGTCGATCCTGACCCCATCTGTGTCCGCGTGCTGCCGATCGCCATCGTGACCACGCCACTCCTGGACGAGTTCATCGGCTCTATCGTCATCGACTGCCGATCGCTCCACCGCGACGAAATAGAGGCCTTCGCCGCTTCGGACGGCTTCGCGATCGAGCACGTTGGCGACTGGCGCTGGAAGCGCATCGGCAGGCACGGATCGGCCCGCTGGAATATGGGCGCCTTCTGGCAGGCCGAGCATGGCGCCGGCCTGTTCGAAGGCAAGCTGATCGAGTGGGAGCCAGCATGAGCACGCGCAGACGTTTCACCGGCCGGGTCAAGATCGACTTCGCCAAGATCGAGGCGTTCGCGGCCTCGGAGCTGGCCAGCAATGCCCTTGCGGCCGCCAAGGGCTGCGACTGGACGCTGACCAAGCATTCCGCCCTATACCGCTGCCGCAGCGGCCTCTACACGCTCTGCCTGATCTGGCACGGGCCGAACCGCGAGACGCTGACCACCACCATGCGCAATCTGCGGCTGGAGGTGGCGTGAGCGACGAACTGCGATCCGCTGAGCTGCTCAGCCTGATAGGCCTGGCGGATTTCGTGCGCCTCGCGGAAACCTATGGCGGACGCCGTCTCTACGTGCCGGCGTCCGGCGACGACACAGCCCTTGTCAGGAGCCTGGGCGCTGCGGCCGCCCAGAAGCTTGCCCGCCGCTATTCCGGATCGTATATCCGCGTGCCTCTTGCTCGCGAGCTTCGCGCACGGCAGTATCGCGCGAACGGCGCCTCGAACGGCGAGATCGCCGGACGGCTCGGCATCACCGAGACCGGCGTCGACAAGCTCTTCCGGCGCATGCCGGACAAGCCCGTCAAGGGCAGCCGAGATCCGCGCCAGACCGACCTCTTTTCCAGCAACTGACAGACCGCCCGCTTTGGCGGGCATGATTGCCGCCTGCCGCCGAAGGCATGGTGTTGCGAAATGGCCGGGGCTCTCCCGGCCGATTTCACAGGCGGACACTCAATGACCATCCCAAGCGGCTGGCTGCCCAATGCGACCATCCAGCGCGTCATCCTCCACTGGACGGCCGGTAGCCACAAGGCGACGGATTTCGACCGGCAGCACTATCATCTGCTGATCGAGGATGACGGCAAGCTGATCCGTGGCGTCCCGTCGATCGACCTCAATTCGCTACCCAAGGCCAAGGCCGGCTATGCCGCGCACACGCTGAACTGCAACACCGGCTCGATCGGCGTTTCGATGTGCGCGATGGCCGGCGCGATCGAGCGGCCGTTCAACGCTGGCTCGCAGCCGCTCACGAAGGCGCAGTGGGACGCCGCCTCGACTGTCGTCGCCGAGCTTTGCCGGCGCTACACGATCCTTGTAGGACCACACACCGTGCTGTCGCATGCCGAGGTGCAAGCCAACCTCGGCATTCAGCAGCGCGGCAAATGGGACATCGCCAAGCTGCCGTTCGATCCCGCTTTCGACACGGCGCGCGAGTGCGGCGACCGCTTCCGGGCCGAGGTGAAAGCGAAACTTTGATGTCGCTTGTCCAGAAGAGCCGCCGTTTCTCGAAAGGCTTGGTCATCATCAATTGCGCCTTGGCCTGGGCGGCGGTGTTTGCCTCGATCGTCTATGCCCAGGCGGCTTACGTTGCCGCGACGGCGATCGGCCTGATCCTGGCGGTGAGCGGAGCCTACATGGGCATCGGCCACTTGGACCTGAGGCAGATCGTCCGCGCTATGGTGTCCGGGCAGTCCACCACACCTTTGTCAGTGACAGACGGCGGCGAGCCGGCCGAACCGTTCAGCGAGGGGAACGTACAATGATCGATCCGCGCATCTTCTGGTCCAGCTTCGTGGGCTCGGCATCGGGGACCGCGACGGTGTTCGTCCTGGTGGGCGTGGCGCTGCTGTGGTGGTGGTTGGCGCAATGACCGGCGCAGCTATTGGCCTCTTCTTGAAAAGATGGGTGCTACCGGTGCTGACGTTCGGCATCACGCTACCGGTGTGGTTCTTTCTCGCCGCGGGTATCTGGCTTTGGTTCGACAAAGCCTCGGCCGTGCGCCAGGCGGTCGACAAGGCCGTGACGGAACTCGTGGCTAGTGCCAGGCTCGACGCGCTCAATGCCGAGCTGGTCGAACAGCGCCGGCTGCGCGCCTGGAGCGACGGCAAGGCCGACGAGGCCAGTAAGATTGCGACTGATGAGCGGGCCGCCCGCGTCCACCTCGAAACCACGCTCACACTGACCGACGCCGAAAAAAGGAAAGCGGAAGATGACCTCGCCGTGCTTCAAGCCCGCGTTGACGGCCTTGTTGATCAGCAGCTGCTTGACAGCCTGCACAACCGATAAGGCTGCCCTGGGCAAAGCCTATCCCGACAAGGCCAAGGCCAGCGTCGTCGTAGAGGCGTTGACGCAAGCCGATCGCGCGGTCGCGGAAGCGCGGCGCATGCCCAACTATCCTTCGGAGTGCCGCCGCCACCACCGCAGCGGCATCAAGCTCGGCGATAAGCTCGGCGTTGCCAACAAGAAGGCTGATATCGCCTTGGGCAATGCCAACGACCAGATCGACGGTTGCGCCGGCTGGTATGACGAGCGCAAGGCCGCGAGGGAGCCGAAATGACGGCCGGCAACGCAGCAATCGACTTGGCCGAGCGGCGCGTCGAGCAGGAGTGTGCCGCCGGCGTCGCTCGCATCCAGGCGGCGCTCCGGGGGCAATACGCTGCCGTCGAGGTGACTAGCTCGCCGTTCTGCGAATGCGGCGAGCGCATACCCGATGCCCGGCGTGACGCGGTCCCGAACTGCACCAGGTGCATCGACTGCGAGACCTTCATTGAACGACAGAACAGGAAGCGTGCCTGATGGATCTCACTGCGTTGATGCCCTGGCTTCTCGCCGCCTCCACTCTCCTCAATCTGGGCACGACCGTTTTCACGCTCATGACCAGCGGAGCAAAGAAAACGGCAAGCGATCTCGAAGTTCACAAAACGGCCGTAGAGGATCGCTGTTCGGGACTGGAGACAAAGCTGGATGACTACGGTTCGCGCATTCAGTCGATTGAGAGCGAAATGAAGCACCTGCCAGACAAGGACATGGTGCACCAGCTGCAGATGACCATGAAGGACATCCAAATAGAGATGGCCAACGTCAAGGCGGAAACCCAGGCCGCCGCGCGGACGAGCCGTCGAGTGGAGGAATTCTTGCTGGATAGGGCGAAGGCGGCATGACTTTGAACATTGACGATTACGACGACTACGTTGAGCAGGACATCCGGCTGATCATTCTCCGCGCCCTGGCTGCCGAAGACAACGGCACCATGCATGAGGGCCGCCTGGAGCTCGAGCTGAAGCGGTTCGGATACACCAAGACGCGCGCGTACATCCGCAACCAGCTGACGTTTCTCGAAAAGACCGCTGGCGCCGTCCGCAACATCGTCGGCGGATCGGTGATGGTCGCCACCATTCGCAAGGCCGGGCGCGCCCACATTGAACGGGCGCAGTTCCTGGAAGGCGTCAAGCGTCCCAGCGATCCGGACTGAGGCAGCGAGATGGCACGCAAAGGCCGTGGTCAGCTTTCAGCGATCGAGCGTCTTCCCGACGAGTGCGGCCCGATCATCACCTGGGCGGCTACCGCGCTGCAGGATCGCGATCGCACCCAAACCGAGATCTACGAAGAGTTTTTCCTGAAGATGCAGGCCCTGCAGGCCGAGCATAAAGGCGAGCTGGAATTCGTCATCCCTTCCTTCTCGGCGTTCAACCGCTATTCGATCAGGCTGGCGATGCTGACCCGCCGCCTGGAGGATACCCGCGAGATCGCCGCCACCATTTCCAAACGCTTCGACGCACAGAGTTCCGACGATCTGACGCTGATCGCGGCCGAGACGATCAAGTCCCTTGTGTTCGAGCTGCTGACCGACGCCCAGGAGAGCGGCATGGCGCCGATCGGCGCCATGCAGCTCGCCACGGCGCTGAAGATGGCGACGCAGGCGCAGAGCGTGTCCAGCGATCGCCGCGCCAAGGTGGCGAAGGAATTCAAGGCCGATGTCGAGAAGGCCGTCGACACCGTCGCCAAGGCCAAGGGCATGTCGGCCGAGACGGCCGAGGCGATCAAGGCGCAAATCCTGGGCGTGAGGGCATCATGACGCATCCGGCAATCTCAGTCACCTTTTCGGCCTTCGACTTCGGCTGTTTGCGCGGCCTGCTTGTCCATGAGATCGCCAGCGTCGAACGGCGCTTGACGGTTGTGGGCTATCCCGTCGCGCCGGGCGACAAGGAAATGACCGACGCCTATCTCCGGCAGCTTCGCTCGGCCCTGGCGACGGTTGAGGAAGTCTATGACGGGATCGGCTCGACATGAACGACCGCAAGAAGGTCGCGAAAATCGCGTTGCCGCTGTCGACCCCGCCGGGGGCCAGCGGCACCCCGCCGGTCATCTTAGACGGCAACGGGGTACCCCTCGGCGGCACGGACGGAGACAATCAACCGGCGCATTGCGAAAGTCTTGGTGTGTG
>NZ_JAMYRZ010000020.1:0-121129 GCF_040321675.1 Mesorhizobium sp. M0296 | reverse complement strand
CTCGTTGAAACGATCGAGGCAACCGAATGCAACAACTACTTCGCAAACGCCGGCTACGCTTCCATCAAAACGTGAAAGGCTCTAGTCCTGTATTCCCGAAACGAAAAACGCCGCCCGGAGGGCGGCGATTCGGTACCGCGAGAGAAAACCCGATTACTTGATCTTGGTTTCCTTGAATTCGACGTGCTTCTTGGCGACCGGGTCGTATTTGCGGAACGACAGCTTGTCCGTCTTGGTGCGGCTGTTTTTGCTGGTCACGTAGAAGAAACCGGTGTCGGCGGTCGACAGAAGCTTGATCTTGATGTTTGCGGCTTTGGCCATGATGTTCGTCCGTTAAATGTTCGTGGAGTTTTGGCCGCTGGAGCACGGGGAAAACACCCGGACGCGGGAAACTTGCCGCGACACATAAAGAACGCGCCCGGAAAGTCAACCCTTGTCCACATTCACCCTTGTCCAGGTTTATGCGTCTTCCCTGACTGGCAACGCCTTCTTCCGGTCTCCCGTCGTGTTCCACCAGCGGTTCGGGTTGGCGCGGTCGTCGAGACCCTTGGAGCGGCTGGCAAGCAGTGGCTGAATGCGGATCACCGGTTCCTGATAGCTGTGAACCTGATAAATCGCTTCGACGACGCGTGCGGCGAGCTTCTGGTCGTCGGGCAGTTCGAACGACACCTCGACAGTGCCCGACCGCCTGCGCAATTCCGTCTCGGCGCCGGCGGCGGCACCTTCAAGCGGCCGGTAGCGTTCGATGCCGTCCGCCGACTGGAAAGCATTGCTGTCATATTTGCCCATTCCGAGCGGTACGATCGCGACCACCGCCTCCATGATGCGGTCGACATCGGCTGCCGGTGCCTGAAAGGTCACCAGCAGCAGCAATTCCATCCGCAGCGATTTCGTTTCAAAGCCACTGTCGATCATCCGAGGTCTCCCTGCTAATGCACTTTGGGGGAGCATATACTCGAGCCCTCCTGACATGGTTGTGTCAGTAGTTGGTCAGCAGTGGGAGCGATGTCGGCAGCTGGGCCGACTCAGAGGATTTTGCGGAGCAGCCTGGTGCCGACCAGCACGATATAGCAGGCGAAGAACAGGCCGAGCGCCCAACCGAAGCCCGACGGCCCGAAAGCGTCCATGCCGATGCCGATTGCCTGCGGGCCAAGCACCATGCCGACGCCGTAGCAAAGCACGAAGGCGGCGTTGGCGGAGGCCAGTTCGTGGCCGGAAAGCTGGGAGCCGAGGTGAGCAAGACCGATTGTATACATAGCGGCGACCACACCGCCCCAGATGAACAGAAGCGCTGCCATCAAATGCCAGTTATGCGCGAAGAACGGCATGAAGACCGTGCCGGCAAGCCCGACAGTGGCACAGGCCATCAGCAGATAGCGGCGGTCGCTGACGCGGTCGCTGATCATGCCGATCGGGATCTGCAACAGCACATTGCCAAGCCCGATCATGGTGAGCAAAAGGGCGGCGTCCGCCTCTGAGTAGCCGATGCGGCTACCGTAGACCGGGAACAGTGCAAAGCCGCCGGTCTCGACCGCGCCGAACACCAGCACGGCGGCGGTCGCCGTCGGCACCAGCCAGATGTAACGCAGGAAATTGTTGGTTTCGCCGTCCGAGACGATCGTCGGGCTCTCGTTGCGTGCCGCCAGGACCGGTATGGCAGCGAGCGTAACCAAGGCGATGGTAACGCCGAAGGGCAGGAAGCCACTGCTGCCGAGATGGGCGAACAGCCAAGGCCCGGCGGCAAAGCCGAGAGACAGCACGGTGGCATAGATGCCGAGGACCAGTCCGCGCCGGTGTGGCGGCGCCGAGGTGCTGATCCAGAATTCCGACAGGATGAACAGCACCGTCAGCGCGATATGCAGCAGCACGCGCAGCGGAAACCACATCCAGAAAGCTGGCGCGAAATGGAAACCGACAAAGGCCAGCGCCCCGGCGGCGATCATGGCAAGCATCGTCCAGGCGACCCCGAACCGCATGGCAAGCGGAGTGGCGAGCGGCGCGCCGGCGATCGAAGCGAGGCCGGCGACCGCGGTGTTGAGACCGATCATCGACGCGGAATGGCCACGCGTTTCCAGGATCACGCTGAGCAGCGGCATGCCAAGGCCGATGGCAATGCCGACGACGCTGATCGACGAGATCGCCGCGACCATCGGCAGCCAGTGTACGCGTTCCTTGCCCTGCGGCTGGATATCGACTGTCATGGATTGCCTGGCTGCTCTAGAGAATTTCGCGGACGAAGCGATTGCGGACAAGCCGGTAGAACGGCACCGGACCGCCGGGGCTCAGCAGCGGATCCCGGGCGAGCCGGGTTTCCAGCTCCTCCAGGACCGTGCGCGTGATGTCTGGAATATCGGCTTGCCGGGCCTTGGCCAGCGGCAGCCAAACGACGTCCTCCAACTCGTCGGTCGGACCGCCATCCGGCAGTTCAACGGCGACATCGTCGCGCCATGCGGCGAGAAAGCGCGTATCGAAGCGGCGCACCCGGTTGGGCGGGGTGATGGCGCGTGCGACGAAGCGCAGCGCTTGCAGTGATGGGATGACGCCGTGCTCGACAAAGCCCTGCCAGTCGCGCCTGGCGGTCGCGAAGGTGCCTTTTTGGCCGATCAGCAAGCCGGCCTCCTCATAGGTTTCGCGGATTGCCGACAGGGCAATGGCGCGGGCGCGGGCCGGGCTGGTGCGGCCGATGCCAGCGGTCAATCGCGCTTCTTCCTCGGGATGAAGGGCGGTGGCTATCGAGATGCGGTTGTCGGCCGGATCGGTGCGGCCGCCGGGAAACACGAATTTTCCCGGCATGAAGGCATGACGGGCGTGGCGCCGGCCCATCAGCACCAGGAATTCGTCGCCTTTGCGGTCGAGCAGGATCAGCGTCGCGGCGTCGCGCGGGCGTATAGGCTTGGCCTCGAGCGCGATCCGCTCACCCTTGTCGATTTCCGCCTTGGTCATAACGTCCATGCGCTCGACCTAGCGGAATCTTCTCCGATGCGGAAGTGGCGTCCAGCCATGCCGATTGCGCCAGCCTCGGTTTCAAGCCTCGGGATGCGACTCGATCAGATCTTCTTCACCGCCAAAGCCGTGCATATAAAATGCCCATTGCAGGCCGATGACAGCGCCCTTGACCGGCTGCAGCAGGACGACGGCCAGAATGATGGTCAATGGCACCCAGATGGCGATGTGCTGCCAGGTAGACAGCGTCGAGGTTGCCTCGACACCCATGAAGGCACCGAGCACGATGTGGCCGACAATGACCACCACGAGATAGGCCGGCAGGTCGTCGGCGCGATGGTGGTGGAGCTCCTCGCCGCAATGATCGCATTTGTCGACGGTCTTGACGAAGGCGCGAAACAGCTTGCCCTCGCCGCAATGCGGGCAGCGGCCGAGCATGCCGCGCTTCATTGCCGTCCATAGCGGCCGGGCGGTCCGGCCCGAGTGATGTTCACCACCGAAAATCCGTTCTTCCACCTGCAGTTCTGTTGGCATTACCGTCTCCTGCCGCGCGAGCCTGGACGCGATTGCGACGCCCGGGCGCGGCCTTTGGCCTTGTGGAACGACCGTTTGGAGCCGGGCAGCGGCTTTGGCTCGGTCAGCATCTCGAAACGCATCGCGCCGGCCATCGGCGCCACCTCGATCAGGCGAACCTCGACGCGATCAGCAAGCTGATAGCCCTTGCCGGTGCGTTCTCCGAAAAGCGATCGAGCAGTTTCGTCGTATATATAGTAGTCGCCGCCCAGGGTTGAAACCGGAATGAAGCCATCCGCGCCGTACTGCGGCAATTGGACAAACAGGCCCGATTTGGTGACGCCCGAGATGCGGGCGTCGAAATGGTCGTCGATGCGCTCGGCGAGATAGGCGGCGATCAGCCGGTCGACCGTGTCGCGCTCGGCGGCCATCGCGCGCCGCTCGGTCGCCGAAATCAGCGCCGAGACCTCTTCCAGCCGCTCCGCCTCGTCCTGCGTCAGGCCCCCCGGACCAAGGCCGAGTGCGGCAATCAGCCCACGATGCACGATGAGGTCGGCATAGCGACGGATCGGCGAGGTGAAATGCGCGTAGCGCTTCAGGTTGAGGCCGAAATGGCCGATATTGGCGGGCGAATATTCGGCCTGGCTCTGCGAGCGCAGCACCACTTCGTTGACCAGCCCCTCATTGTCGGCGCCGCGCACGCGAGCGAGGATGCCGTTGAACTGGTTCGGCCGCATTTGCGCGCCGCGCGCCAGCGACAGGCCGAGCGTCTGCAGGAATTCACGCAGCGATTCCTGCTTGGCGAGCGAAGGCGCATCGTGGATGCGGTAGACCAGCGCCTGGCGCTTCGCCTCGAGTGTCTCGGCGGCGGCGACATTGGCCTGGATCATGAACTCTTCGATCAGCTTGTGCGCGTCGAGCCGCTCCGGCACGACGACCTTGTCGACGGTGCCGTCCTGCTTGAGCAGGATCTTGCGCTCGGGCAGATCGAGCTCAAGCGGCTGGCGCGTGTCGCGGCCGCGCTTCAGGATCGCGTAGGCGTCCCATAGCGGCTTCAGCACCGTATCGAGGATCGGGCCAGTCGTGTCATCCGGTGCGCCGTCGATCGCCGCTTGCGCCTGTTGATAGGCGAGTTTCGCCGCCGACTTCATCATGACGCGATGGAAGGAGTGTCTGAGTTTGTGGCCATCGGCCGAGAAAGTCATACGCACCGCTATCGCCGGACGATCCTGGCCCTCGCGCAGTGAACAGAGGTCGTTCGAGATGCGCTCCGGCAGCATCGGTACGACTCGGTCGGGAAAATAGACCGAATTGCCGCGCTTCAGCGCTTCGCGATCGAGCGCCGTGGCATAGCGCACGTATGCAGCGACATCCGCAATGGCGACGGTGACAACCACGCCGCCGGCGTTCTTCTCGTCGGTGTCGGGCATGGCGAACACCGCGTCGTCATGATCCTTGGCGTCGGCCGGATCGATGGTGAGTAGCGGCAGCTCGCGCCAATCCTCGCGGCCGGCAAGCGACGCCGGCTTGACCGCCTCCGCCTGGGCGATGACGTCGGCGGGGAAAATATGCGGAATGTCGTGTGCGTGGATAGCGATCATCGAGACCGCCTTTTCGCTGGTCAGCGACCCCAACACCGCCAGAACCTTGGCTCGCGGCAGCCCGTAGCGCGAGGCCCGTGCCGGCTCGACCTCGACCAGGTCGCCGTTCTTGGCGCCGTTCTGGAATTCCTTGTCGACGACCAGCTCCGGCTGACGCCTTTCCACCGGCTCGATGCGGAACGTGCCGTCCTTCAGCACACGGAAAACGCCGAGAACCGCATCGGTGCGCTTCTCGAATATCTTCATCACCCGGCCGGTATAGGCCGGGCCTGCCGGATCGTCGGTCGGAAAGGTCTTGGCCAGCACGCGGTCGCCGATGCCCGGCGTCGGGCCATTGCCGCCGCGCGACACGCGGATCGCTATGACCGGAGGTTCGCCATTGCCGATCGCTTCGGTCGGGTGCGCCAGTAGCACACCGTCGGCATCACGGCCGAAGATGTCGAGCACCGCGACGTGGGGCAGGGCGCCGACACGGGCAAGCCGCTTGCGCTCCTTGGTCAGCAGGCCTTCATCCTGCAGGTCGCGCAAGACGTCCTTCAGCCAGATACGGTCTTCGCCGCGCAGCGCAAACGCCTTGGCGATGTCGCGTTTTCCGGCGCGGTCCGGATTTTCGGCGATGTAACGCAGTACCTCGTCGCGTGAAGGCCGGTAATTGTCCCTGACCTTGGCACGGGTATCGGCGGTGCGCAGATCGCCGTGGCTTCTTCCGGAGACTTTGCGCGCCAACCCGTCCTATCCCTTTTTCCTGGCCGCCGGTTTTTTGGCCGCAGCCGATTTCTTCGCAGGCGCGGCCGCTTTGCGGAAGGGCTTCCTGGCGCCGTTGCCGCCCTTGGCTTCCTTTTCCGCAATGAGCGCCACCGCATCTTCGATCGTCACCGATTGCGGATCCTTGCCCTTCGGCAGCGTCGCATTGACCTTGCCGAAATTCACATAAGGCCCGTATTTGCCGTCGCGCACGACGATCTTGCCGCCGCCGGCAGGATGCTCGCCAAGTTCCTTGAGCGCAGCGGCTGTGCCGCCATTGCGGCCGCCTTTGCCCTTCAATTGCTTCTCGGCGATCACGGAGACGGCGCGATTGAGGCCGATCGAGAACACGTCCTCGATGCTGTCGAGATTGGCGTAGGTGCCGTCATGCAGCACGAACGGCCCGTAGCGCCCCAGCCCGGCCGAAATCATCTTGCCGGATTCCGGATGCTTGCCGACGTCGCGCGGCAGCGACAAAAGGGCGAGTGCTTTTTCGTGATCGATCGAATCGACAGTCCAGCCCTTGGGCAGGCTGGAGCGCTTGGCATCCTTGCCGTCGCCGCGCTGGATATAGGGGCCGAACCGGCCATTGCGCAGCGTGATCTCCTCGGCGGTATAGGGGTCCTTGCCGAGCACTTTGGTGCCGTCTTCGCCACCGCCGTTCTCGCCATTGGGATTGGCGGCGTCGCCGAGCTGGCGGGTGAAGGAGCATTCGGGATAGTTCGAACAGCCAACGAAGGCGCCGAACTTGCCGAGCTTCAGCGACAGGTTGCCGGTGCCGCATTTCGGACAGATGCGCGGGTTCGAACCGTCTTCCCGCGCGGGAAAGACCAGCGGCGCCAGTTCCTCGTTCAACGCATCGAGGACGTCGGTGACGCGCAACTCCTTGATGTCGGCGACGGCGCCGGAAAAATCCTTCCAGAAATCGCGCAGCACGTCCTTCCATGCGAGCTTGCCGTCGGAAATCTCGTCGAGCTTTTCCTCCAGCGAAGCGGTGAAGTCGTACTCGACATAACGCTCGAAGAAGCTTTCGAGGAAGGCCGACAATAGCCGGCCCTTTGCCTGCGGCACCAGCTTGCGCTTGTCGATGGTGACATAGTCACGATCCTCGAGCGTCTTCAGGATCGCCGTATAAGTCGACGGCCGGCCGATGCCCAACTCTTCCAGCTTCTTGATCAGCGAAGCTTCCGAATAACGCGGCGGCGGCTCGGTGGTGTGCTGGGTGGCGTTGATCGCCTCGCGTGTGAGCTGCTCGCCGGCACGGATCTCGGGCAGGCGGCGGCTTTCCTCGTCTTCCGAATCTTCTTCCTTCTGCTCGATGTAAGCGGCAAGGAAGCCGTCGAAGCGAACAACCGAGCCTACAGCGCGAAGCTCGGCGGTGCGCGGGCCGTTGACTGCCTCTATCTCGACCGTGGTGCGCTCTATCTCGGCCGGCTGCATCTGGCTGGCGATGGCGCGTTTCCAGATCATCTCGTAAAGCCGCGCCTGGTCGGCGTCGAGATACTGCTTGACGGAAGCCGGCGTGCGCATGAAATCGGTCGGACGGATCGCTTCGTGCGCCTCCTGGGCATTCTTGGCCTTGGCGGAATAGTAGCGCGGCTTTTCAGGCAGGTATTTAGGGCCGAATTCCTTGGCAATCGCATCGCGTGCGGCAGAGATCGCCTCCGGTGCCATCTGCACGCCGTCGGTCCGCATATAGGTGATCAGGCCGGTGGTCTCACCGCCGATCTCCATGCCCTCATAGAGCCGCTGCGCCACCTGCATGGTGCGGTTGGCCGAAAAGCCGAGACCCGATGAGGCTGCCTGCTGCAGCGTCGAGGTGGTGAAGGGCGGCCCGGGATTGCGCTTGGTCGGCTTCGCTTCGACAGACGCCGCCTTGAAGCTGGCGCCTTCGAGCATCGCTTTGATGTCGTCGGCCTGCGCCTTGTTGGAAATGTCGAGCTTTTGCAGCTTCTTGCGCTCGAAGGCGGTCAGCCGCGCCTCGAAATTTTCCTTGCGCGGCGTACCGAGAATGGCGGCGACCTGCCAGTATTCCTCGCGGATGAAGCGCTCGATCTCGGATTCGCGGTCGCAGACCAGACGCAGCGCCACCGACTGGACGCGGCCGGCGGAGCGGGCGCCGGGCAGCTTGCGCCACAGCACGGGCGACAGCGTGAAGCCGACCAGATAGTCGAGCGCGCGGCGGGCGAGATAGGCATCGACCAGCGGCGCGTCGATCTGGCGCGGATTGGCCATCGCCTCCAGCACGGACGCCTTGGTGATGGCGTTGAAGACGACGCGGCTGACCGGCTTGTCCTTCAACGCGCGCTTTTGCTTCAGCACTTCCAGGACATGCCAGGAGATCGCTTCGCCCTCGCGGTCCGGATCGGTGGCGAGGATCAGCCCGTCGGCGTCCTTGACCGCCTTGGCAATATCGGCGAGACGCTTTCCAGACGCGGTGTCGACGGCCCAGGACATGGCAAAGTCCTCATCCGGACGCACCGAGCCATCCTTGGCCGGCAGATCGCGGACATGGCCGAACGAGGCCAGAACCTTGTAGTTCTTGCCGAGGTATTTGTTGATTGTCTTCGCCTTGGCCGGCGATTCGACGACGACGACGTCCATACGGTCTCATATCAGTTGTGATGCGGCAGAAGAATTCCGCTGCGCGCGACGAAATCTCGTTCAATGTGTCGCTCACATGGCCGCGCTTTTGCATCCGGTCAAGGCCAAGCAGTCAAAATGCGGCCCTGTACCGAATGCGCAACCCAACGGCGCCATGCGATTTTCCGCAATCCTGGATAAGGGAAATGGCCAGCCTATCGCTGGACAAGCCCGGCAATTGATCCTGGAGAACGGGACAAACTCTCCCGCGGATATAAGAGAAACATCGAGCACGCGCCAGCCCTGCTTGAACAGATGCTGTGAAGCGCGCAATCGGTAGCCCGGCATTTTGCTCGGACAGTCGCAAGGAAGTACCGTGCTGAAAAGCTGGCCGCCGGGGCGGTTGGGTCGAGTTCCCAGCGACCAACCGTGTTACCGCCTGTTACAGCCGATCAGAAGCTCAAGGCCTAGTCGGCCTTGGCGATATGCCAGACGCCGCCGACACCCTCGCCGGTCACGTCGCCGGCCTTCTTGTCCTTGATGAACGTGTAGAGCGGCTTACCTTCGTAAGCCCACATCCTGGTGCCGTCGGTGCGGTCGACGATCGTCCACTCGCCCTCGGCCTTGGCGTTGGCGTCAGCCTTCAGCGGCGGCCAATTGGCGGCGCATTTGTCGTAGCAGTTCGACTTGCCCGCCTCGTCCTTGTCGTAGGTGTAGAGCGTCATGCCGCTGGCGTCGGTGTAGATCTTGGTGCCGCCGACCTCCGCTTCCTTCCACGCCTCGGCGGCGAAGGATGCGGCAGTGCCGAGCAAAAGCGCGGCCATGCCAATTGCGATCGTTTTCATGGACTTCTCCCTGGATCATTCGAAAAGCGCGCGGAACAACGCAGCTTCGTTTGATCAACGCTGCCTGGCTGCCCCTTCTTCCCGGGCGGGCGTCGACTTGCTACCCAATGTGATGGGGCCACGCGATGGTGATTGGCGGACGGCTGTTGTCGCGGCTATATGGCTGCGCAGTCATCGGGAGACGGAAATGGCATTGGACGTCGGCTATGTCAGTGCGATCGGGGCGGGGGCAATTTCCTTCCTGTCCCCCTGCGTGCTGCCGCTGGTGCCGCCTTACCTGTGCTATATGGCCGGCGTGTCGGTCGACGATTTCCGCGGCGAGGCCGGCATTACGGCAAAGGCCGGTGCGCGAGGCGCGCTGGTTAATTCCTCCATCGCCTTCGTGCTCGGTTTTTCGACCGTCTTCGTCGCGCTCGGCGCCGGCGCCTCGACCATCGGCCATCTGCTGCGAGTCTGGCAGGAGCCGCTGGCAATGGCGGCCGGCGTGCTGATCATCCTGATGGGGCTGAATTTCCTCGGCGTACTGCGCATCCCTTTGCTTTCACGCGAGGCGCGCTTCCAGTCACAAGGCAAGCCGGCCAGCCTGATCGCCGCTTATGTCATGGGCCTGGCCTTCGCCTTTGGCTGGACACCCTGTATCGGCCCGGTGCTGGGGCCGATTCTGACGCTTGCCGGCGGCCGCGAGACGGTGGGCGAGGGCGCGCTGCTGCTTGCCGCCTATTCGCTCGGCCTCGGTATTCCCTTCCTCGTTGCGGCGCTGTTTTCAGGCGCCTTCATGCGCTTTCTCGGGAAATTCCGCGTCCATCTCGGCCGCGTCGAAAAGGCCATCGGCGCGTTGCTGGTGGTCGCCGGCGTGTTTTTCCTGACCGGCGGCGTGCAGGCGGTGTCCTATTGGTTGCTCGAGAATTTTCCGGTGCTGGGGCAATTGGGATAGGTTTGCCGCCCGACGTGGTCTGATCAGCCTTCGAAATAGCCCGGCTGGTCGATATCGGCGATGAGCCCGGGTCCGCTCGGCGCCCACCCCAGCAGCGCGCGAGTCCGCTCGCTCGAGGTCGGGACATCCATCGCCGCGAACATCGCGAACCAGCCAAAATGATCGGCGGCCTCTTCCGCGGACTTGGCGATGACCGGCACGTTCAGGCGCCGGCCGATCACGCCGGCGATGTCCTTGAACGGCACGCCTTCTTCGGCGATCGCGTGATATCGCCCGCCATCGGCTCCATGCTCGAGCGCAAGCCGGTAAACGCGGGCGGCATCGAACCGATGCACGGCAGGCCAGCGATTGAGCCCTTCGCCGATATAGGCCGACACGCCCTTGTTGCGAGCGAGGTCGATGAGAATAGGAACGAAGGCGTGGTCGCCCTGGCCATGGACCGACGGAGGGAGGCGCACAACCGACGCGCGCACGCCGCGTGCCGCCAGCGCGGCGGCTGTCGCTTCGGAGGCGCGGGGATACGAAGCGGAAGAGGGGACAGGCGCATCTTCCTCGGTCGCGATACGGCCCCGCGCCTAGAGCGCGATTCCGGAGGTGACGAGCAGGGGCCGCTCGGAGCCTTCGAGTGCACCGCCCAAGGCCTCGATGGCGCGCCGGTCCATCTCGCAATTTTGCGCGAATTTCGAGAAGTCGTGGTTGAAGCCGGTATGGATCACTCCATCAGCTGCCGCTGCGCCCCTGCTGAGGCTTTCGAGGTCGTCGAGGTCACCTCGATGCACCTCGGCTCCGTTGGCTGCAAGCGACTTGGCCGACGCCGCCGAGCGGGCGAGGCCGAGCACCTGATGGCCGGCGCCGATGAGTTCTTGAACGACGGCAGAACCGACGAATCCGGTCGCTCCGGTAACGAAGACACGCATCACGACTTCTCCTTGTTCGTTTCTGACCACGACCATTTTCGCGGCTCAGTTGTGTCGTGATAGGCGCTTGAGAAAATACGATCTATGCGGTAAAGTCCGTATTATCTTCGCAATCGTCCGGAATGACCTGTGGATCCCCTTTCAGATGTGCTCTCGCTGCTGAAGCCGCGAAACTATATGTCGGCCGGTTTCGATGCTGGTGGTGAATGGTCGATCCAGTTCCCCGACCAGCAGCAAAGCATCAAGACCGGAGCGGTGGTCTCCGGCCGGTGCTGGCTATCAGTGGAGGGCGTTGCCGACGCAGTGCGCCTTGAGACGGGCGACTGCTTCCTGCTGCCGAGTGGACGGCCCTTCCGTCTTGCAAGCGACATGAGCTTGACGCCTGCTGAAGCCGTCAAGATTTTTCCGCCAGCGCGGGCCGGCGGTGTCGTGACTCACAATGGCGGCGGTGATTTCTTTCTGGTCAGCAGCCGCTTCGCGCTTGGCGGCAATCATGCCGGCATCCTGTTGCGGATGCTGCCAGCCATTGTGCATATCCGCAAAGAGTCGGACCAGTCGGCGCTGCGCTGGTCTGTGGAGCGGATGATGCAGGAGCTGCGCGAGCCACAACCGGGCGGCTTTCTGGTGATCCAGCACCTCGCCCACATGATGCTGGTTCAGGCGCTGCGGCTGCATCTTTCGGAAGGATTGAAAGGTGGCATCGGCTGGCTCTTTGCCCTCGCTGACAAACAGATGGGCGCGGCGATCAGCGCCATGCATGACGATCCGGCGCATGGCTGGACGTTACAGGAGCTGGCGGGACGGGCCGGCATGTCGCGATCGACCTTTGCGCTCAGATTCAAGGAGACGGTCGGCGCGTCGCCCATGGACTATTTGACGCGCTGGCGAATGCTGCTGGCCGGCGAGCGGCTGACGAATTCCAGCGATCCCGTCGCCGTCGTCGCGCTGTCGCTCGGCTACGAATCCGAAAGCGCCTTCAGCACAGCCTTCAAGCGGGTCATGAACTGTTCACCACGGCAATATGGCCGTGGCCGGGCTCCGGCCTTCGCGTCACGTGACGAGGCGGAAGCTGCCTGAGCCGATCGGCTTGGGCGTGTCGCGGGTTGGAGATTCCACCGTCTCACCGGAATTTAACCGCATTGGTGCAGCATGGCGCCAGTGCTACTAACGCTTCGATTCCAGACCCCTTTCAACGGTTGCCATCCCATGAGCCAGAGAACCTGCCTGTCCGTTATCCTCGCTGCCGGCGAAGGCACACGCATGAAAAGTGCGGTGCCGAAAGTGCTGCACACAATCGCCGGCCTGCCGATGGTTGCCCATGTCGTCAAGGCGGCCGAAGCCGCCGGCAGCGGCGAGTTGGCGCTGGTGATCGGCCATGGCGCCGATGAGATGCGCAAGGCCGCACTCAAGTTTGCGCCGAAGGCCGAGGCTTTCGTTCAGGAAAAACGTCTCGGCACCGCGCACGCCGTGCTTGCCGCACGCGCAGCAATATCAAAAGGTTATGACGACATCTTGGTGATGTTTGGCGACACGCCGTTGATCGATCCGGAAGCGCTCGCGACGGCGCGGCTGAAGCTGGCGGAAGGTGCGGCCGTCGTCGTAGTCGGCTTCCGTACGGAAAATCCTTCGGGCTACGGCCGGCTTATCGAAAAGGCCGGCAAGCTCGTGGCCATCCGCGAGGAGAAGGACTGCTCGGACGAGGAGAAGAAAATCACCTTCTGCAATGGCGGGCTGATGGCGGTCGCCGGCAGGCACGCGCTGAAGCTGCTCGATCAAGTCGGCAGCAAGAACGCCAAGGGCGAGTATTATCTCACCGACATCGTCGAGATCGCCGCTGCGCAGGGATTTGATGTGGTCGCCACCGAAGCCAGTTTCGAGAACGCGCTCGGCATCAACAACCGTGCCGAGCTTGCCCAGGCGGAAGGTATCTGGCAGCAGCGCCGCCGGCGCGAGGCGATGCTTTCTGGCGTTACGCTGATCGCGCCCGAAACTGTGTTCTTCTCGCACGACACCGAGATCGGTGCCGACACGATCGTCGAGCCCAATGTCTGGTTCGGACCGGGCGTGAAAATCGCCACGGGCGCCAAGATCCATGCCTTCAGCCATATCGAAGGCGCCACCATCGCGTCGAATTGCGATGTCGGGCCGTTCGCGCGGCTGCGGCCCGGGGCCGATCTGAGAACCAAGGCCAAGGTCGGCAATTTCTGCGAGGTCAAGCAGGCGATCGTCGAGGAGGGCGCCAAGGTCAACCATCTGACCTATATCGGCGATGCTCGCATCGGCGCCGGTGCCAATATCGGCGCCGGCACCATCACCTGCAATTATGACGGCTATTCGAAATTCTTCACCGATATCGGCGAAGGCGCCTTCATAGGCTCGAACTCCTCGCTGGTGGCGCCGGTGTCGATCGGCAAGGGCGGCTACATCGCCTCGGGCAGCGTCATCACCGAAAGCGTACCCGACGATGCGCTGGCCTTCGGCCGCGCCCGCCAGCGGACTCTACCCGGCAAGGGCAAGGAGTTGCGAGAGCGTTTTTCTGAGGCCGCAGCGGCCCGCAAAAAAGGGTAGACTAGCGGAACTCGGCGACAAGCTGGATTTCGCCAACGATTGCATCGTTGAAGGCCGACAGGTCTTCGGCCGGGATCCAGTATTCCAGATGCGCCCGGCTGCCGGCATGCTGGACGCTGTAACGGTCCAGAAAGCTGCGACGCACCTCGAAACGCGTCACGAAACCTGATCCGCTCGCGGGCACATTCCAGTCTCGGGCGATCTGGGTGGCATAGGCCTCGCTGGTGACCGGATAGAAGATCGGCTGATCGGCAAGTCGAGGAGGAAAGGCGCGCATCCCTGCCCTCTGGATCAACTCCAGTTCGCGGGGCCCAACCGGACGCCAAAGCATCACCGTGTCAATTCGTTCGTTCATAGCCGCATCATGTCTTTGACTGATTTCTGGAGCCGTTGAGCCGAGATAGGATACATAAGCGGAGAAACTGAGCAATTGCAGTAACCGGATTGCAAGTGCGCCCTGTCATGGTGCATCTGTGCAGGATAGTCCGGCTGAAACCGGACGAAATGGAATGTGATTTTTCGCGACAGCCCGGCAGTCTCTAAATAGCGCCGGGTTTGAGGTCGGAATCGGGGGCAAGCGCCATGTGCGGTATCGTTGGAATTGTCGGTAACTCGCCGGTCGCGCCGCTTATCGTCGATGCGCTGAAAAGGCTCGAATATCGCGGCTATGACTCGGCCGGCGTCGCCACGATCGAGCACGGCAGGCTTGACCGCCGCCGCGCCGAGGGCAAGCTGGTCAATCTCGAGCGCCGGCTGAAGGACGAACCGCTCGACGGCATGATCGGCATCGGCCACACGCGCTGGGCCACACATGGCGTTCCAAACGAGAGCAATGCGCATCCGCATTTTTCCGACGGCGTCGCCATCGTCCATAACGGCATCATCGAGAATTTCGCCGAATTGCGCGACGAGCTGATGCGCGACGGCTACAGTTTCGCCTCGCAGACCGACACCGAAGTCGTCGCTCATCTGGTGGCGCGCGAACTGGCCAAGGGGCTGAAGCCGGTTGAGGCGGCGCACAAGGCGCTGAAGCGGCTGGAAGGCGCCTTTGCGCTCGCCATCATGTTCAAGGGCGACGAGGATCTGATCGTCGGCGCCCGCAACGGCCCGCCGCTCGCCGTCGGTCATGGCGACGGCCAGATGTTCCTTGGCTCCGACGCCATAGCGCTTGCCCCTTTCACCAATTCGATCACCTATCTGGAAGACGGCGACTGGGCGGTGGTGCGCCGCAACGAGGTCGATATCTTCGACATGGACGGCAACAAGGTCGACCGCAAACGCCAACAGTCGCTCAGCACGAGCTTCATGGTCGACAAAGGCAACCGCCGCCATTTCATGGAAAAGGAAATCCATGAGCAGCCGGAAGTGATCTCGCACACGCTGGCGCATTATGTTGATTTCGTCAGCGGCGTCTCGAAGCCGCTCGACCTGCCGTTCGATTTCGCCAAGATCGACCGGCTGGCGATCTCGGCCTGCGGCACCGCCTATCTCGCCGGGCTGATCAGCAAATACTGGTTCGAGCGCTATGCGCGGCTGCCGGTCGACATCGATGTCGCTTCGGAGTTCCGCTATCGCGAGATGCCGCTGTCGAAGAACGATGCCGCTTTCTTCATCTCGCAATCGGGTGAAACCGCCGACACGCTGGCATCGCTGCGCTACTGCCGCAAGGCTGGCATGAAGATCGGCGCGGTCGTCAATGTGCGCGAATCGACCATGGCGCGCGAATCCGACGTCATCCTGCCGACGTTGGCCGGCCCGGAAATCGGCGTCGCTTCGACCAAGGCGTTCACCTGCCAGCTTTCCGTGCTGGCCTCGCTGGCGGTGCGGGCGGGCGTGGCGCGCGGAACGATTTCGCAGGAGCAGGAGAAAACGCTGATACGCGAGCTGTCGGAAGCGCCGCGTTATGCGAACCAGGTGCTAAAGCTCGACGGGCAGATTGAAAAGGTCGCGCGCGACCTCTCGCACTACAAAAACGTGCTTTATCTCGGCCGCGACACCAATTTTCCGCTGGCCATGGAAGGCGCGCTGAAGCTCAAGGAAATTTCCTATATCCATGCCGAAGGCTATGCTGCCGGCGAGTTGAAACACGGCCCGATCGCGCTGATCGACGAGAACATGCCCGTCATCGTCATCGCGCCGCATGACCGCATCTTCGAAAAGACCGTGTCGAACATGCAGGAGGTCGCGGCACGCGGCGGCAAGATCATCCTGATCACCGACAGCAAGGGCGCCGCACACGCTACGGTGAAGACGATGGAGACGATCGTTTTGCCGGACGTGCCGGAAATCATCTCGCCGATCATCTACGCATTGCCGATCCAGATGCTCGCCTATTTCACCGCCGTGTTCATGGGCACGGATGTCGACCAGCCGCGCAACCTGGCGAAATCGGTAACGGTGGAATAGGTCTCGTTTAAAAACTTCGCCATTCCAAAGCGCCTTGGGGTTCAGTAGTGTCGCGCTGCAAACACACGCTGCGGTGAACCATGTCGGATGCTCTCAAGACCTCAGGCATGACCCGGCTGAGAAACTATTTCCTGACCGGCTTCGTCGTTTGCGCGCCGCTGGCGATTACCGCCTACATTGCCTGGTCGCTGATCGGCTGGGTCGATTCCTGGGTGAAACCCTACATTCCGGTACGCTACAATCCGGACACCTACCTGCCGTTTCCAGTGCCGGGTTTTGGGCTGATCGTTGCCTTGATCCTCATCACCTTCATCGGCTTTATGACCGCCAATATCGTTGGCCGCGCCATCGTCAATTTCGGCGAGCGCCTGCTTGGCCGCATGCCGCTGGTGCGCGGCATCTACCGTTCGCTGAAGCAGATTTTCGAGACCGTGCTGTCGAACAAGGGCGACATGTTTCGCCAGGTCGGGTTGGTCGAATATCCGCGCAAAGGGGTCTGGTCGCTGGTCTTCGTCGCCAGCGAGAAGGAAACCGAGATCAACCAGAAGCTCGACCGGGAAGGCGATCCGCTGATTGCCGTATTCATGCCATGTACGCCCAACCCGACGACGGGCTTTTTGATGTATGTGCCGAAATCCGACATCGTATTGCTCGACATGACAATCGAGGACGGAGCCAAGCTGATCGTGTCGGCCGGCTTGGTGGCGCCGGCGGTCAAAATGGTGACGGTGAATGGCGAGCAGATCCACGGCGCGCTTGCCAATCCTCCGCTCGACACGATGCCTCAGGCGGCACGCAGGAGCCGCACGGCCTCGTCGCGGCCGAACAGATAGAGCAACAGGCGCAGCGCCGTGCCGCGTTCGGACTGCAGTTCCGGATCGCGCGACAGGATCAGCCGCGCATCGTCGCGAGCGGCCTCGAGCAGGTCGGCATGCGCCTCGATGCGCGCCACCTGGAAGCCCGGCGTGCCGGACTGGCGGGTGCCGAGCAACTCGCCTTCGCCGCGCAGCTTCAGATCCTCTTCGGCGATGCGGAAGCCGTCCTCGGTCTCGCGCATCACCGACAACCGGCGTTTTGCCGTCTCGCCAAGCGGGTCCTTGTAGAGCAGCACACAGGATGAAGGCTTGTCGCCGCGCCCGACCCGGCCACGCAATTGGTGCAGTTGGGCGAGGCCAAAACGTTCGGCATGCTCGATGACCATGATTGTCGCGTCCGGCACATCGACGCCGACCTCGATGACGGTGGTGGCGATCAGGATACGGGTGTCGCCCTGCTTAAAGGCGCGCATCGCCTCGTCCTTGTCGGCGCCTTTCATGCGACCATGCACCAGGCCGACGCGGTCGCCGAACAGCGGCTTCAGCGAGGCAAAACGGTCCTCGGCCGACATCAGCTTGATCTCCTCGGATTCCTCGACCAGCGGACAGATCCAGTAGATTTTCTGGCCATCGGCGACGGCGTCGAGCATGCGTCCGATCAGTTCGTCGAGCCGTTCAAGCGGCAAGGTGACGGTGCGGATCGGCTGGCGGCCGGCCGGCTTTTCCGTCAGCTTCGACACATCCATGTCGCCGAATGCAGTCAGCACCAGCGTCCGCGGTATCGGCGTTGCCGTCATCACCAGCATGTCGGGCGCATCGCCCTTGGCGGTAATGGCAAGGCGCTGGTGGACGCCGAAACGGTGCTGCTCGTCGACGACGGCGAACACGAGGTCACGGAACGTCACCGTTTCCTGGAACAGCGCATGGGTGCCGACGACGATGTCGATGTCACCATTGGCCAGTCCGGTCAGCGTGTCGGCACGCTCGCGGCCCTTTTCGCGACCTGTGAGGACGGCGACACGCAGGCCGGCCCGTTCCGCCAACGGCGCAATCGTTGCCAGATGCTGGCGCGCCAGGATTTCGGTCGGCGCCATCAATGCCGCCTGGCCGCCGGCCTCGACGGCACGCGCCATGGCAAGCAGCGCGACCACCGTCTTGCCGGAGCCGACATCGCCCTGCAAAAGGCGCAGCATGCGTTCGGGGTCACCGAGATCGGCGTTGATTTCGGCAAGCGCCATTTCCTGCGACATGGTCAGCGAATAGGGGAGTGCCACGCGCAGTTGTTCGACTATGCGGCCGTCGCCGACGAGTGGCCGGCCAGATAATCGGCGGACCTTGGCCCGCACCAGCGCCAGCGATACCTGGCCGGCCAAGAACTCGTCATAGGCAAGGCGCCGCCACGCTGCGCCGTCGACAGAGACGTCGATCGGGTCGGCAGGATTGTGGATGCGGTTGAGCGCATCGCTGAAAGCAGGAAAGGCATGGCGGCGCCGGAACTCACCGTCCTGCCATTCGGGCAGCACCGGCAGGCGGGCCAGCGCCTGGCCGATGGCCCGGCGCAGCACCTTGCCCGAGAGCCCGGCGGTCAGCGGATAGACCGGCTCGACCAGCGGCAGGTTTTCCGCGTCACCGGCAAGTGCGATATGGTCGGGGTGAACCATGGTCGGGCGGCCGTTGAACCATTCCATGCGGCCGGAGACGACGACATGCTCGCCTGCGGGCATTGCTTTTTCGAGATAGGCGGCATGGGCATGGAAGAAGGTCAGCGCGATCTCGCCGGTGTCGTCATGGGCGTAGACCCGGTACGGGACCGACCTGTTGCCGCGTGGCGGCGGCTGGTGGCGGTCGATGCGGACGTCGAGCGTAACGATGGCGCCTTCCGCCGAGCCGGCGATGCCCGGCCGGTTGCGGCGGTCGATGACAGTATGCGGCAGCACGAACAAGAGATCCCCGGCGCGCGCGGCCCGGTCGCCGAGGTCGGCTGCTACGACTTTTTCGATCAGGGCGCCAACTTTTGGCCCGACCCCGGCAAGCGAGGTGATCGGGACAAACAGCGGATCGAGGAGGGAGGGACGCATGATGTCAGCTTATGTTGCAGCGACTGTAGCGCAAGGCTGACACCGCCTTCTATCCACGCTATATGCGCCGCCTGGGCAAGGATGTTGCAAGATGACTGGAACGAAACGATCAAGCGAGGGGCTCGATGCCCGCCGCCGCAAGCTTCTGTTTCGTTCGTGGCACCGCGGCATGCGCGAGATGGACCTTATACTCGGCAGCTTCGCCGACGCCGAGATCGGCGCCTTGACCGGCGACGAAATCGACCAATATGAGAGGCTCCTCGACATTCCCGACACCGAATTCCTGCCTCTCGTCACTGGCGAACGCCCGGTTCCGGCGGATATCGACTGTGCCGTCCTGCAAAAAATCCTGGCTTCGCGCCGGGAGATGACCTTCTGAACAACGTGTAGCCATGAGCCTTATCCCTACGATCGGTCTGCCGAAAGGCCGCGCCGGCCAGTTCATCGTCGATGGCGTCGCCGACGGCTACGAAGCTTTTGCGCTGGTGCAGACTGCGCACGAGATCGCCCCTGACAAGCCGGTGCTGTTCGTGGCGCGCGACGGGCAGCGTCTGCCTGCGATCGTCGAGGCGCTTGCCTTTGCCGCGCCGGGCCTTCCGGTGCTGGAACTGCCGGCCTGGGACTGCCTGCCTTACGACCGCGTCTCGCCCGGCGCCGACGCCGCCGCAAGGCGGCTCGATGCGCTGGCAGCGATGATCGCGCTGGCGAAGAAGCCGCACCGCGCCGTCGTCCTCACCACGGCGAATGCGCTGTTGCAACGCATTCCGCCGGCTGAACTCGTCGAGGCGCAGACCTTCCACGCCAAACCCGGCAACCAGATAGACATGAACGTGCTGGTGTCGCGGCTGGAGAATTCCGGCTTCGAGCGAGTGCCGACGGTGCGCGGTATCGGCGAATTTGCGGTGCGCGGCGGCATTCTCGATCTCTTAGCGCCCGGCTGGACGGAGGCACTGCGCCTCGATTTCTTCGGCGATACGCTGGAATCGATCCGCGTCTTCGACACCGCAACCCAGCGCACCATCGGCCAACGCAAATCGATGGCGCTGCAGGCGATGAGCGAGGTGGCGCTGACGCCGGAAACCATCAGCCGCTTCCGCCGCGCCTACATCGAAGCCTTTGGTGCGCCCTCCCGCGACGATGGGCTCTATGCGGCGGTCAGCGAGGGCAGGCGGTTTGCCGGCATGGAGCACTGGCTGCCGTTCTTCTATGAGCGGCTGGAAACCGTCTTCGACTACCTGCCCGATGCGCCTGTGGTTTTCGACCATCTGGCGCATGAGGCACTGGCCGAGCGCCACACTCTAATCCTCGACCACTACGAAGCGCGCAAGAAGCAGGCCGACGGCGCCTTGAAGGACGCGGTGCCCTACAAGCCGGTGCCGCCGGATCTGCTCTATCTGTCGCCCGAGAACCTGATTGCCTCGCTTGGCCCGCGCGAGGCGATAGATTTCACGGCCTTCGACGCGCCCGATGCCGGCGCGAAAAAGGTGTTCCATGCCGGCTCGCGCCACGGCCGCAGCTTCGTCGAGGAACGCGCCGATCCTAACGCCAACGTTTTCGACGTCGTCGTAAAACACATTTCCGACGAGCGCGCTGGACGCCGCCGTGTCGTCGTCGCCGGCTGGACTGAAGGTTCGCTCGACCGGCTCGGCCAGATCCTGGTCGAGCATCACCTTGGCAATCTGAAGCCGGTGGCGACGCTTGCCGAAGCCGAAAGGCTTGAGCCAGGGCAGGCGGGACTGGCCGTGCTGCCGCTCGAATCCGGCTTCGAGACTGAGAAACTCGTCGTCGTCGCCGAGCAGGACATTCTCGGCGACCGGCTGATCCGGCGCTCGAAGCGCAAGAAGCGTGCGTCCGACTTCATCGCCGAGGCTTCGGCCTTGTCGTCAGGCGATATCGTCGTCCATGCCGACCATGGCATTGGCCGTTTCATCGGGTTGCGTACCATCGAGGCGGTTGGTGCGCCTCACGATTGCCTCGAGATCCACTATGCCGGCGACGATCGGCTATTCTTGCCGGTGGAAAACATCGAGTTGCTGTCGCGCTATGGCTCGGATTCGGCCGAGGCGACGCTCGACAAGCTTGGCGGTGGCGCCTGGCAATCGCGCAAGGCGCGGCTGAAGAAACGCCTGCTCGACATGGCCGGGCAGCTGATCCGCATTGCCGCCGAGCGGCAAATGCGGGCAGCACCGGCGCTGGTGCCGGCGGAAGGCCTCTATGGCGAGTTTGCAGCGCGTTTTCCCTATGAGGAGACCGATGACCAGCAGACCGCGATCGATTCAGTCGTGGATGATCTAGGCGCCGGAAAGCCGATGGACCGACTGATCTGCGGTGACGTCGGCTTCGGCAAGACCGAAGTTGCACTTCGCGCCGCCTTCATTGGGGCGATGGAAGGCTTTCAGGTGGCCATAGTGGTGCCGACGACATTGTTGTCGCGCCAGCATTTCAAGACTTTCTCGCAGCGCTTCTCCGGCCTGCCGATCCGCGTCGCCCAGGCCTCGCGGCTGGTCGGCGCCAAGGAATTGGCGGAGACCAAGAAGGGCATCGCCGAAGGCCAGATCGACATCGTCGTCGGCACGCATGCACTGCTCGGCTCCTCGATCTCGTTCAAGAATCTTGGTCTGCTGATCATCGACGAGGAGCAGCATTTCGGCGTCAAGCACAAGGAGCGGCTGAAGGATCTGAAGACCGACGTCCACGTTCTGACTTTGTCGGCGACGCCGATCCCACGCACGCTGCAGCTTGCCTTGACCGGCGTGCGCGAGTTGTCGCTGATCGCTACGCCGCCGGTCGACCGCCTGGCGGTGCGCACCTTCATCTCGCCCTTCGATCCGCTGGTCATCCGCGAGACGCTGCTCAGAGAACGCTACCGCGGCGGCCATTCCTTCTACGTCGTACCGCGCATCAGCGATCTCGCGGAAATCCATGATTTTCTGCGCGAATCTGTACCTGAGCTGAAAGTGGCGGTGGCCCATGGCCAGATGCCGCCCGGCGAGCTCGACGATATCATGAATGCCTTTTATGACGGCCAGTACGATGTGCTTTTGTCGACCACCATCGTCGAATCTGGCCTCGATATTCCGACTGCCAACACGCTGATTGTGCATCGCGCCGACATGTTCGGCCTGTCGCAGCTCTATCAGTTGCGTGGCCGCGTCGGCCGTTCGAAGGTGCGCGCCTATGCGCTGTTCACTCTGCCCGCCAACCGCAAGCTAACCGATACAGCCGAGCGTCGGCTGAAAGTGCTGCAGTCGCTCGATACGCTAGGCGCCGGTTTCCAGCTGGCCAGCCACGACCTCGATATCCGCGGCGCCGGCAATCTGCTTGGCGAAGAGCAGTCGGGCCACATCAAGGAGGTCGGCTTCGAGCTCTACCAGCAGATGCTGGAGGAGGCGGTGGCCGAAGTGAAGGATTCCGGCGAGGTGCAGGACGGCGGCTGGTCGCCGCAGATCGCCGTCGGCACGGCGGTGATGATCCCGGAAAGCTACGTCCCGGATCTGCAGCTCAGGCTGGCTCTCTATCGCCGTCTTGGCGATCTCGAAAATACGGAAGAGATCGATGCTTTCGGCGCCGAGCTGATCGACCGGTTCGGGCCGCTGCCGGAAGAGGTAAAGCATCTGTTGAAGATCGTCTTCATCAAGGCGCTTTGCCGCAAGGCCAACGTGGAGAAGCTCGACGCCGGGCCGAAAGGCGTCGTCATCCATTTCCGCAAGCGGGAATTCCCCAATCCGGTCGGGCTGGTCAAGCTCATCGGCGAACAGGGCTCGCTGGCCAAGATCCGACCCGACCAGAGCGTCGTCTTCAGCCGTGACTGGGCGACGCCCGAGAAGCGGCTGGCTGGCTCAGCGGTTGTCATGACGCAGCTGGCGCGGCTGGTGGAGAAGGCGGCGTAGCAGCGCGTCGCTGGTGCTCTGGGCACAGCCGCACCGGCACTTTCGCAGTGCCGTGCTCATTCGCCACGCGACCACTTCCGGTCTAGAATAGGAAATCGGCTTCGTGTATGGAGCCGCGACCCCATATGGGGCGGATTGGCGGGCGATGGCGTCCGTGTGAAAGAGCGTTAGGTGCTTCGATGACGAAATGGTCGCCGAATTCGTGGAGAGCTAAGCCGATCCAGCAGGTTCCTGCCTATCCGGATCTTGCCGCGCTGAGGAACACGGAAGCCCAGCTTGCCACGTTTCCGCCGTTGGTTTTTGCAGGTGAGGCGCGCAAGCTGAAGAAGCAGCTTGCGACCGTCGCTGCCGGTGACGCATTCCTTCTGCAGGGCGGCGATTGCGCCGAGAGCTTCGCCGAGCATGGCGCCGACAATATCCGCGACTTCTTCCGCGTCTTCCTGCAGATGTCGGTGGTACTGACCTTCGCCGGCGCGCAGCCGGTGGTGAAGGTCGGCCGTGTCGCCGGCCAGTTTGCCAAACCGCGCTCGTCCGACAATGAGACCAAGGGCGGTGTGACGCTGCCTAGCTATCGCGGCGACATCATTAACGGCATCGAGTTCGACGCCAAGTCGCGCATTCCCGATCCTGCAAGACAGGAGATGGCGTACCGCCAGTCGGCGGCGACGCTCAACCTTTTGCGTGCCTTCGCCCAGGGCGGCTACGCCAGCCTGGAGAACGTGCATCAATGGATGCTCGGCTTCGTCTCCGACAGCCCGCAAGGCGAAAAATATGAATCGCTCGCCAACCGCATCACCGAGACGATGGACTTCATGAAGGCCGTCGGCATCACCTCGGAGACCAATTACGCGCTGCGCGAGACCGATTTCTACACCAGCCACGAAGCGTTGCTGCTCGGCTATGAGGAGGCGCTGACCCGCGTCGATTCGACCTCCGGCGACTGGTACGCCACCTCCGGCCACATGATCTGGATCGGCGATCGCACGCGCCAGCCCGACCATGCCCATGTCGAATACTGCCGTGGCATCAAGAACCCGCTCGGCCTGAAATGTGGCCCGTCGCTGACGCCGGATGGCCTGTTGCAGCTTATCGACCTGCTCAATCCGGAGAACGAGCCCGGCCGGCTGACGCTGATCGCCCGCTTCGGTTCCGAAAAGGTCGCCGACCATCTGCCCAAACTGGTGCGCGCGGTGCAGAAGGAAGGCCGCAGCGTGGTGTGGTCGTCGGACCCGATGCATGGCAACACCATCGAGGCCGCCGGCTACAAGACACGGCCGTTCGACCGCATCCTGAAGGAGGTGCAGACCTTCTTCGAGGTGCATCGCGCCGAAGGCACGCATCCGGGCGGCATCCATGTCGAGATGACCGGCAAGAACGTCACGGAATGCACCGGTGGCGCCCGCGCCATCACCGCCGAAGAGCTGCAGGATCGCTACCACACCCATTGCGATCCGCGCCTCAACGCTGACCAGGCGATCGAGTTGGCGTTCCTGGTCTCCGATCTGCTCAAGAAGACCCATCCGGTGCAGCACAAGCAGGCCGTCAATGGCTGATACGATCTGAACTTTGATGTCATTGAAGAAGCGCCGGGCGAAAACCGGCGCTTTTTCTATTCAATCCCGCCGGTGTCGCATTTGCTCGTGCCTAACGCGCGCAAAACTGGAATCCTGCCAGGCGATGGCAATTGCATCGGGAGGCCGACATGACTGACAGTCACTGCGGATCATGCTTGTGCGGGGCAGTGCGGTTCCAGACACGAGGACCGCTACGCGGTGTCGTCTACTGCCATTGCTCGCAGTGCCGGAAGCAGAGCGGGCATTTTTATGCGGCGGCCAACGTTGCCGACCGCGACATCACAATCACCGGCGCGGAGAGCATCACCTGGTACGAGGCCTCTTCGTTCGCCAGGCGCGGCTTCTGCAAGACATGCGGCTCTCTGCTGTTCTGGAAGCCGAGCGATGACGGCTATGTTTCGGTCATGGCAGGGCTGTTCGACGCGCCAACCGGGCTTCAAGGAGAATGCCATATCTTCGTCGGCGACAAGGGCGATTATTACGCCATCGATGATGGGCTGCCGCAGTTCGAGAAGTCGACGCCGTCGATCAAGGTGGCAGGCGACTGATTTTGAAGAGGTCGCCTTATTCCCTTGGTCCAGCCATTGCGCTAATCCCCTGCCGGTGATTCCGAAGGGTTTTGGTATGCAGCGGCTGATCGACGCTTTTTACAATTCGGTGCGGGCGTTTCGCAAACTGGCGGCCAGCGAGGAGGCTTTCCAGTTGGAGCTGACACTGCTCGTGCTTGCCTTGCCGCTCGGCTGGTTCCTTTCGGAATCGTGGCGCGGCTATGCGTTGCTGATCGGCGCGGTGCTGCTCATGATCATGATCGAGGTGTTGAACACCGGCATCGAGGCGGCATGCGACGCGTTCAGCCGCGAGTTCAACGTCGATATCCAGCTGGCCAAGGATTGCGGTTCGCTGGCGGTGCTGATTTCGATGGTGATCGCTGCCGGCGTCTGGGGCGTCGCCGTCATCGAGCGGATCCTCGGGGTACCGATCTGAGGTTTCAGACAGTACATGCCGTCACTGCATTTTTCGTTTTGACCATGATCTTTTCCGAAAACCGGTACCACTTTTCGGGATCATGGTCTGAGGAAACCGATATGGCCGATACCGCCGGATTTCTGCTGCTCGAACGTGAGGGCCTGCCGGACGATCTTCGCTGGCTGGTTGAAAAATTTCCACGCGAGGTCTGGCAGGCGCATGCCAACATCCACGGCATAGCCAATATGTGGCTGCAGCGGCACGACATGTTCCGCGAGCTTGGCGGCATGCTCACCAGTGGTATTGGCGATTATCGGGATGGTAGGCTGAACGCGCAGGAATTCGCGCGCTGGTTCGCGCCGCGCCTCAACCATTTCCTCGGCAATCTCGACGGCCACCACAATGTCGAGGACCATCATTATTTCCCGGTCTTCGCCAGGGCCGAGACCCGTCTGAAGCGCGGCTTCGAAATCCTGGATGCCGATCACCACACAATCCATGAGGGACTGGAGCGCAATGCCCAGGCGGCAAATGCCTTCATCCGCACGCTTCAGGAGAGCGAAGACAAACAGCGTTTCGCCGCCGATGCCTATGCTGACGAGAACAGCCGGCTGATCGCCATGTTGACCCGGCATCTTGCCGACGAGGAAGACCTGATCATTCCGCTGATCCTCGAGAAGGGTGATCGTGCGCTCGGCATTGATTGACGATCAGCTTCCCTTGTGGAGTTCCTTCTTGGCGACGATATGGGCCGCGAGCCAGCCGAGGATGGCCACAACGAGGCCGATTGCCAGAGCGATCAGCAACCGCTCGTGGCGGGCCAGCGCCTGGCCGACGATGTGCTCCGCGCCCAGCCCGAAGACATAACCGACAGTGCAGAACAGTGCCGCCCAGACTACCGACGAGATGGCGTTGAGGATGATGAAGTGCGCCGCGGCGATGCCCGACAGCCCGGCCGCGATTCCGCCGACCAGTCGCAGGCCATAGATGTAACGGTTCGACAGCACGAAAATGTTGGGATGAGAGGTGACAAGGCGGTAGGCGTGGCTGAAGCCCGGCCGGGCTCGGAGCCTGATCACGAATTTATGGTCGGCGAAGCTCCGTCCCAAGATGAAGAAGAACGTGTCGCCACCGAAGGCGCCGAGCGCCGCCGCGAGGAAGGCCTGCCACGGGACGAAGACATGCTGATGCGCGAAAAAACCGCCGAGAATGGCGGCGCTTTCGCCCTCGGCGACGCAGCCCAGAAAAACCGCGACCAGCCCATATTGCTCAATGAGACGATGGATGACTTCCGTCATGAAGACGTTCGCTGCTTCGACAGAATGTCGTCGATGCGCTTCACCTGCTCGGCCAGCCGGGCGATCTCGTCTCGCATGCCGATGATCTGGCTGTGGCGCAGTTCGTCGAGCTTTTCGTGTAACGCCATGATCTCGATCTCGGCCTTGAGATTAACCTCATAGTCGTGCGCGGCGTCGATTCGATCGCGCTCCGTCTGGCGGTTCTGCGCCATCATGATCACTGGCGCCTGCAGGGCGGCAACCATGGAAAGCACGAGATTGAGGAAGATGAAGGGATAGGGATCGAAGGCGGCGCGCGACAAGAGCCAGACATTGCCTGCCGTCCACAGGATCAGGAAGCCAATGAATGCCAGGATGAAGGACCACGAGCCGCCGATCCGGGCGATGGTGTCGGCCAGGCGATCTCCAAACGTCTGGTGAAAGGCGACGGCCTTGTTGGTGTCCTTGGAGATCGTGGTGCGCTCGAGCGTAGATTGCAGTACCCGACTTTCGAGCGCGCTGAGGCCGTCCGGCTTTCGCTTCAGCCAGCGGCTTGCCAGGTCCTCGATCGTTTTGTTCATCGTCGCCTCCGTCGTCAGCGATGAGGTAGAAGCTGCCGGTTCATACGGGAAGTGGTAGATTGACGCGATGGGATCAGGAAACAATGGTGGATTTTCAGAAAATTCGCGCCCGTGCAGCGAAGCGTAAAGGCGGTGAGGCAGCGCTGACGTCGCTGCTGGGTCCTATGCCCGATAATGCCGCGGTGGCAAAGATTGCGGACGACCGGATCCTGTCGACCATGGCCGAGCGGGTTTTTGCCGCCGGCTTTGTCTGGCGCGTCATCGAGCAGAAATGGCCGGGTTTCGAGGAAGCATTTCTTGGCTTCGAGCCGAAGCGGCTGCTGTTCCAGCCTGACGATTTCTGGCACGATCTCACAGCCGACAAGCGCATCGTCCGCAATCCGCAGAAGATCAAATCCGTACGCGACAACGCAGCCTTCGTCGAGCGCGTGTCGAAGGAGCATGGCAGCTTCGGCAAGTTCCTGGCCAATTGGCCGGCGGATGACCAGGTCGGATTGATGGCCTATCTCGGCAAGCATGGCAGCCGGCTCGGCGGCAATACCGGCCAGTATTTTCTGCGCTGGCTGGAGTGGGACGCCTTCATCGTCTCGGCCGACATGGCGGCAGCGCTGCGCGACGCCGGGCTCGACCTCGCGCAGAGCCCGACATCGAAGAAGGACCTGGGCAAGATCCAAGTGCAGATAAACGCCTGGGCGGCGGAAACCGGGCTGCCGCGCCGGCACATTTCGCGCATTCTGGCAATGTCGATCGGCGAGAACCATCCGCCGGAAGCCTTGCGCGAATATATGGGCGAATAGGATCGACTGTTTGGTCCAAACGAACGCCATTGCTCGACGAATTTTGCCGCGCTAAACCCACGGGCATGACAGACAAGACCGCTCCAGACATATTGCGCATCGCCGTCGCCCAGCTCAATCCGACGGTCGGCGACGTCGCCGGCAATCTTGCCAAGGCACGCGAGGCGAGGGCGGATGCCTCCCGCCAAGGCGCCGACCTCGTGCTGTTTACCGAGCTTTTCCTTGCCGGCTATCCGCCTGAGGATCTGGTGCTGAAGCCCGCCTTCCTGAAGGCCTGCGAGCGGGCGGCGGAGGATTTCGCCGGCGATACCGCCGACGGCGGCCCGGGTTTCGTCATCGGCACGCCGTTGAAGCGCAAGACCGGCACGCACAATTCGATCATCTTTGCCGATGGCGGCAAGATCCTTGCCGAACGCTACAAGCTCGATCTGCCGAATTACGGTGAGTTCGACGAGAAGCGCGTCTTCCAGGCCGGTCCCGAGATCCAGGGGCCGGTCAATTTCCGCGGCGTGCGCGTGGGAGTGCCGATCTGCGAAGATATCTGGGGCGAGGTTGCCGTCTGCGAGACGCTGGCCGAAAGCGGCGCGGAAATCCTGCTGGTCCCGAACGGCTCGCCCTATTACCGTGGCAAGGTCGACGTCCGCCACCAGATCGTCATCCGCCAGGTCATCGAATGCGGACTGCCGATTATCTATGCCAACCAGCTTGGCGGCCAGGACGAGCTGGTTTTCGATGGCGCATCGTTTGCCATAGGTTCTGACAAGACGCTGGCTTTCCAGATGAGCCAGTTCGAGGAGACGGTCAACGTCACCACCTGGAAGCGAAAGAATGACATCTGGGTCTGCTCTGACGGACCGAGGTCGAAAATCCCGGAAAAGGAGGAGGCCGACTATCGCGCCTGCATGTTGGGCCTGCGCGATTACGTCAACAAGAACGGCTTCAAGAATGTCGTGCTCGGCCTTTCCGGCGGCATCGATTCGGCGATCTGCGCGGCACTTGCCGTCGATGCGCTCGGCGAGGAACGGCTGCGCGCCGTGATGATGCCTTACCGCTACACTTCGAAGGACTCGCTCAAGGATGCCGAGGACTGCGCCCGTGCGCTCGGCTGCCGCTACGACATCGTGCCGATCTTCGAGCCGGTCGAGGGTTTCCTGCACACGTTGACACAGCTTTTCGAGGACACCAAGGAAGGCATCACCGAGGAAAACCTGCAGAGCCGGGCCCGCGGCACCATCCTGATGGCGATTTCCAACAAGTTCGGCTCGATGGTGGTCACCACCGGCAACAAAAGCGAGATGTCGGTCGGCTACGCGACGCTCTATGGCGACATGAATGGCGGCTTCAATCCGATCAAGGACCTCTACAAGATGCAGGTCTATGCGCTGTCGCGCTGGCGCAACGCGCATGTGCCGCCGGGTGCGCTCGGTCCTTCCGGCGAGGTGATTCCGACCAACATCATCGACAAGGCGCCCTCGGCGGAACTGCGAGAGAACCAGACGGACCAGGATTCGCTGCCGCCCTATCCGGTGCTCGACGACATATTGGAGTGCCTAGTCGAAAACGAGATGGGTGTCGACGACATCGTCGCGCGCGGCCATGACCGGGCGACGGTGACGCGCGTCGAGCACCTGCTTTACGTCGCCGAATACAAGCGCCGGCAGGCGGCGCCCGGCGTGAAGATCACCAGGAAGAACTTTGGCCGCGACCGCCGCTATCCCATTACCAACCGGTTCAGGGATGGCGGGTAGGCGATTGGCCTGTTTAACGGTTTAGCCATGGCCAACCTTGAAATCAGCTTCGACCCGTCGCGGATCGACTTCCGGGCGACGTCCGACATTTTGAAGGAGAGCTATTGGGGCAGTGGCCGCAGCGACGAACTGCACCGCCGCGCCTTCGCCAACTCACTGTGCGTCGGCGCCTATGTCGGCGGCAATCAGGTCGGCTTCGGGCGGGCGATCACCGACCGTACGGTATTTGCCTATCTCGCCGACATAATTGTCTGGCCCGGGTATCGCGGACAAGGCATCGGAACCCGGCTTGTCCAGGCGCTTATCGACCACTCGGACGTCAAGACGGTCACGCATTGGAGCCTGTCGACCAACGACGCCCATGCGGTTTACGAAAAGCTCGGCTTCAGGCCTTCCGCCGACGGCCGCTATATGCGCTTCGACCGTATCCCGGCAACCTGAACAGAGGCAGCGCACAACCCGCGATTGTTGCAAAATCGTCTCACTGCTTGGACCAGATGCGCTTTTGGCTATCTACTGACTTGGCGCGGCGTTGAGGCGTCTCTATAAACGCCTTTCCGCGATCCCCTTGGGGAGGACCGAATGCCAGGATTTGACATCGCTATGCGAGGCCGGGAAGCCTAGGTCTCAATCGGCAAGCCAGAAGGTCCTTACCTTTGCGGCAAAGCCGAGCTGAGAACAGGCGTTCGTCGATGCCGGTCGCCGCCCGTATTCGGGCGAGCCGCCAAATGTGCCGAACCTCCGCATTCCTTGGGTGCTAATTCGCCCGACGCGGTTTTTTTCAATTTCGACCTTTCCGGGATCGGGTTCGTTTGCGCCCGAATGAGATCATGGCTCGTTTTCGAATAGATTTACGCGCGGGCGCCTTTCGCAGCGTTCTTGGCTTCACGCTCAGCCATTGGCGACGTCAGCCGCGGCGGCTTTTGCTGATCATGGGCGCGTTCCTGCTGTCGACCCTGGCCGACGTGCTGACGCCGCTCTATTCCGGCCGGCTGGTCGACGCCGTTGCCAGTAGTGCCACTGCCGACGATGCCGCATGGAATGCGGCGATGGCTGCCTTTTCGATGCTGGTGGCGCTGGCGCTCACCGGTGTCGTGCTGCGCAATCTCGCCTTCATGGCCATCGTCGAGCTGACGTTGAAGATGATGGCGGATATTGCCGCCGACGCCTTCCACCGCGTCCAGCGCTTTTCCACCGACTGGCATGCCAACAGCTTCGCCGGATCGACGGTGCGCAAGATAACGCGCGGCATGTGGGCGCTCGACCTGCTCAACGACACGATTCTGATCGCACTGCTGCCGTCGGTCGTCATGCTCGTCGGCTCGACGCTACTGCTCGGCTGGTTCTGGCCGCTGATGGGCGCGGTCGTCGCCACCGGTTCGGTGCTGTTCATCGCGGTGACGACGATGCTGTCGCTTGGCTATGTCGCGCCCGCGGCAAGGCTTGCCAATGCGTGGGATACACGGCTCGGCGGCTCGCTGGCCGATGCGGTGAGCTGCAACGCCGTGGTTAAGGGTTTTGGCGCCGAGGAACGCGAGGAGACGCGGCTTGCCGAGGTCGTCGCCAAATGGCGCGGTCGCACGCGCCGCACCTGGATGCGCGGCACCGTCAACGGCACCACGCAAGGGACGATGCTGCTGCTTTTGAGGGCAGCGGTCATCGGGTTCTCCCTGCTGTTGTGGTCGTGGGGGCAGGCGAGCGCCGGCGACGTCGCCTTCGTGCTGACCTCATTCTTCGTGCTGCAAGGCTATTTGCGCGACATCGGCACACATATCCGCAATCTGCAGCGCTCGATCAACGACATGGAGGAACTGGTCGACTTCCAGTCCGAACCACTCGGCATCGAGGATCGGCCCGGAGCCAAACCGATCCGGATCACCGATGGCCGTATCACCTTCGACAATGTCACGTTCCATTATGGCAGCCACCGCCTGCCGCTCTATCGCGACTTTTCGGTGGACATCGCGCCGGGCGAACGGGTTGGGCTGGTTGGCCATTCGGGCTCCGGCAAGACGACATTCGTCAAGCTGATCCAGCGCCTCTATGACGTGACCGCGGGAAATATCCTGATCGACGGCCAGGATATTGCCAATGTGGCGCAGGCGTCGCTGCGCGCACAGATCGCAATCGTCCAGCAGGAGCCGATCCTGTTTCACCGGTCGCTGGCCGAAAACATCGCCTATGCCCGGCCGGCCGCCACGCAGGCCGAGATCGAGCACGCGGCGCGGTTGGCCAGCGCGCATGACTTCATCGCCAATTTGCCGAAAGGCTATGGCACGCTGGTCGGCGAGCGTGGCGTAAAGCTATCGGGTGGTGAGCGTCAGCGCGTTGCAATCGCACGCGCCTTTCTTGCCGATGCGCGCATTCTCATCCTGGATGAGGCAACGTCGAGCCTCGATTCGGAATCGGAGGTGCTGATCCAGCAGGCGATGGAGCGGTTGATGGTCGGCCGCACGACGCTGGTCATTGCCCACCGGCTGTCGACGGTGCGGGCGCTGGACAGGCTTTTGGTGTTCGATCGCGGCCGCATCGTCGAAGAGGGCTCGCATGACCAACTGATCCGGCTGCAAGGCGGTATCTACCGCCGGCTGTTCGAACGCCAGGCGCTTGAACTGAGCAAAGGCATGGTGATCTGACGGTTGCGGCGCCGCGCGTCCTGATGGGCGCGTGGTGCTGCAGTCTTTTCTTCGCCTTCGTCATGTTCTATGTCTGCCGCCGAGCGCGGGGGCGCGTCTTGTCAACAGCAAAACCATCCGGTACGCCCCGCTCATGACAGTTACCGTCCGTTTCGCCCCGTCACCGACCGGCCGCATCCATATCGGCAATGCGCGCACCGCTTTGTTCAATTGGCTGTTTGCCATCAAGAACAAGGGCCGCTTCATCCAACGCTTCGACGACACCGACGTCGCCCGTTCGACGCAGGAGTTTTCCGACGCTATCCTATATGACCTGCATTGGCTGGGCATCTTCCCCGACGCCACGGAGTATCAGTCGCGGCGGGTCGAAATCTATGATGCCGCACTGGAAAGACTGAAGGAGGCGCGCCTCGTCTATGCCTGCTATGAGACACCTGAAGAGCTCGACCTGAGGCGCAAGGTGCGCCGCACGCGTGGCCTGCCGCCAGTCTATGGCCGCGAGGCGCTGACGCTGGCACCCGAGCAGGTGGCGGAATATGAGGCCGATGGCCGGCGGCCGCACTGGCGCTTTCTGCTGCCCAACTTCAGCAGCGATCCGCTGCAGCCGGAGCGCACCGAAATCCACTGGAATGACCTGGTGCGCGGCGAAGAGACCGTCGACCTCGCCTCGCTTTCAGACCCGGTTCTGCGGCGTGAGGACGGCACCTACCTCTATACATTGCCTTCGGTTGTCGACGACATCGACATGGGCGTCAGCCATGTCATTCGCGGCGACGACCACGTCACCAATACCGGCGTCCAGATAGCCCTGTTCCGAGCACTTGGCGCGGAGCCGCCGGTGTTCGGCCACCACAATCTCCTGACAACGGCATCAGGCGAGGGGCTTTCCAAGCGCACCGGCGCGCTGTCCATCCAGAGCCTGCGTGAGAGCGGCATCGAGCCAATGGCGGTCGCTTCGCTGGCGGTGCTCGTCGGTACCTCGGAAAACGTCGTGGCGGTGCCAACGATGGCCGAGCTAGCCGAGCGCTTCGATCCGGCTGCAACATCGAAATCCGCCGCCAAATTCGACCCGGACGAGCTCTTCGTGCTCAACCGCACGCTGCTGCATCACATGCCCTTTTCCGAGGCGCGCGACCGGCTGATCGTGCTCGGCATCTCTGGCGAACAGGCCGAGCCTTTCTGGCTGGCGGTGCGCGGCAATCTCGACAGGCTGGCCGATGCGGCGATCTGGTGGCGTACGCTTCGAGACGGTCCAGAGGAGCCGGCGGAGTTTTCCGACGATGACCGCGACTTTCTTCGCCAGGCGTTCGAACTGCTGCCGGAGGAGCCTTGGAACGGCACCGTCTGGAAAAACTGGACCGGCAAGATCCGAGAGGCGAGCGGCCGTAAGGGCAAGGCGCTGTTCATGCCGCTCAGGCTGGCGCTTACGGGACAGCCTTCGGGTCCGGAGCTTGCAGATCTGTTGCCGCTGCTGGGTCGGGAAGGAACGTTGGCCCGACGACCCTGACCTTGCGCTGTTCTGGCGGGGGCAGGGACGTCGGCGAAGGCACGGGCTTGACGGCAAGGCGTCTGATCGCCTCACGGTCGAGGCCGCCTTGCGCATTGGCCAAGGACTCCGGGTCGGCGCCCGGATCAGGCTTGGCAACCGGCAGCGGCATGAACGGGGTACTCTCTACATTCGACTCAGATTGTTCCCGGGTTGGCGGGTTGCCGGCGATGATCTCGAAATTCTGCGCGGCATTGCAGCCGCAGGCCGGCGGCCGCGGCATGTCGGACTGCTTGTAGAGGTAGGCCGTCGGCAGTTCGATATAAGGCCTGCCGGTCACCGAAGACGTCATGGACGCCGAATCGCCATTCATGCCGCGCGTGTAGAAAACCTGCATTTCGGTGCCGGGGCAGCTCGATTCGCAATTCTTCTGGTCGCGCTCGAAATCGCCCAGTGAGGCGGCATTCGACATCGGGAAGAAATAACCGTCGCAGGTGCGCACGCACATGGTGCGGAATTCGCCTTGGGGCTGGCCCATGTCGGCGTTGTTGAGCATGGTGCGGATGTTGCCCGGCTGGCTTAGCTCTTCGGCCTGGCTGGGCCCTTCAGGCTGGTCGGGCGCGCCCGGTTCACTTGTGTCACTGCCCAAAAGCTGGTCGAGCAGGTTTCGGTGGCCGTTTTCACGGCTGGCTTCGCGGACCGGTGCGGGCGTCGGCGGCGCCGCATCATCGCGGCAGCCATTGGCGTCAAGCAACGTCAATATGCGCGCGCGATCGCGTCGCGAACCACCGCCGGCAAGGTCGGCGCGCTTGGCCTGCAGGGCGTCGAGATTGGCTGCCATGCGATCGATGGTGGCGTCGAGTGCCGCGCATGCGTTGGCGTTGCGGCGAGACAGCGAAAAGCCGCAGCCGGCGCTGCTGGCCTGGCTGACGGCCTTTGAAATCTGCTGGCGTTGCCGGACGATTGCGTCGTCATATTTCCTGAGCAAGGCCGGTTTGCCGCCGCCACCACGAGAAGCGGCGGCAAGATCGGCTTCAAGCTGGCGGCAGAGGCGCGGAGCGGCCTGCGCCTGAGTGACGGCAATGTCGCACAGTAGCAGGGCACCGAGCAGCGCGGCGGCACGCGTCAGCTTCCAACATGCGCCCGTCATCCCTCCGAAACTCCGCCTGCCTGTCGTTCAGAAAGCTACCGCGCTTGCGGTTAACCGTTTGTTTAGCATACCGCCGATTCCAGCTTCAGCCCAAATCGGCGATGGCTTGCGCCAGTGCGCGGCTTCGATCACGACGGTGCTGTCATATCGACCACGCCACACGACATATTCGGACAGAGCCAGAACCGCGACATCCTGGCGTTGCACGAAAAAAGGCGTATTCGCCCAGAAGAATGCCTGCATCCAGCAATGCCCGGAGGCTTGGCATGACCGCGATTACCCGTCGAGCCGCACTGCAATTTGGTCTTTTGTGCCTGGCGATGCCCGTTGCCATGGCGCAGGAAAAGCCCATCACGCCGGATTGGGGCACCAAATTGGTCGAAGCCGCCCGTGAGCAGATCGGCGTCACCACACTCTACGATCCGACCTATACACGCCTGGCCTATCCGGGCGGGGACGTTGAGCCCGAGCGGGGTGTGTGCACGGATGTCGTGATCCGTGCCTATCGCCGCGCCTTCGATGTCGATCTGCAAGAGCTGGTGCATGAGGATATGCGGGCCAATTTTGCCGCCTATCCGAAGGTTTGGGGCTTGAAAGCGCCCGACCGCAACATCGACCACCGCCGTGTGCCCAACCTTGCGGTCTATTTCGAGCGGCGCGGTGCTGCCTTGCCCGTCAGCCAAGACCCGGCCGACTATCGGCCAGGGGATCTCATCGCCCAGATGCTGCCCGGCAATCTGTCGCATATTGCCATCGTGTCGTCCAATCGCTCCACATTGGTACCGACAAGAAGACTGGTCATTCACAATATCGGCGGCGGCGCCAGGGAAGAGGACACTTTGTTTGCCTTCAGGCAGACAGGGCATTTCCGGTTCAGGCCAATCTGAGAAAGCCCGCGGCTACCCCAGATCGACGATGGCTTGCGCCTTGTGCGCGGCTTCCACCACGGCCAGTGCCGTCATGTTGACGACGCCGCGCGACGTGACCGACGGGGTCAATATGTGCGCCGGGCTATCGGTGCCGAGCAGGATCGGGCCGACATGCAGCGCGTCCATCATTGTGCGCAGTGCCGTCAGCGTGATGTTCGCCGAATCGAGATTGGGAAACACCAGCAGATTGGCTTCGCCCTTCAGCCGCGAATGCGGATAGACGCGTTGGCGCAGCTGTTCCGACAGTGCCGAGTCGGCATGCATCTCGCCGTCGCATTGCAGGTCGGGCGCGATGCGCGCCAGGATTGCCGCTGCCTGCCGCATCTTCATGGCGCTTGGCGAATCGCGGGAGCCGAAATCAGAATGCGACAGTAGCGCTGCCTTGGGCTCGATGCCGAAACGCTGAATTTCCTCGGCCGCCAAAACGGTCATTTCCGCAATTTCTTCGGCGGTCGGGTCGACGGAGACATGGGTATCGGTGAGGAAAATGATGCCGTGCTGCGAGATCAGCATGGAAAGCGTCGACAGGTCGCGATCCCTAATGCCGGCGCGTGGCCCGATGATCAGCGTGACGTTGCGCAAATGGCGCTCGAAACGGCCTTCGAGCCCGCAGACCATGGCGTCGGCGTCGCCGCGCTTCAGGGCAAGGGCGGCGATCACCGTATTGTCGGTGCGCACCATAGTGCGCGCGGCTTCCGTCGTCACCCCACGCCGGCCGGCAAGCTCGATCAAAAGGTCGACATAGTGGCGGTAACGCGGATCGTCTTCCGGGTTGATCAGGCCGAAATCGACGCCCGGCTTGATGCGCAGCCCGTAGCGCTTCAGCCGCACCTCGATGACATGCGGGCGGCCGATCAGGATCGGTTCGGCAATGCCTTCCTCGAGCACGACCTGGGCGGCGCGAAGCACGCGCTCGTCCTCGCCGTCGGCATAAATGACGCGCTTGGAGCTCGACGTCTTGGCCATCGAGAATACCGGCTTCATGACCAGGCCGGAGCGGAAGACGAAGCGGTTCAGCTTGTCGATATAGGCGGCGAAATCGGTGATCGGCCGGGTCGCGACGCCGGTCTCGCAGGCTGCCTTAGCGACGGCAGGGGCAATGCGCAGGATCAGCCGCGGATCGAAAGGCGAGGGGATCAGGAACTCCGGACCAAAGATCGGCGTCTCGCCGGAATAGGCACGCGCGGCAACGTCGGACGGCTCTTCGCGGGCAAGCGCTGCAATCGCTCGCACGGCAGCCATTTTCATCTCTTCGTTGATGGCGCTTGCGCCGCAATCCAGCGCGCCACGGAAGATGTAAGGAAAACAGAGTACGTTGTTGACTTGGTTGGGGAAATCGGAGCGGCCCGTGCAGATCATCGCGTCGGGCCGCGCTGCCCGCGCCGCTTCCGGCATGATCTCGGGATTGGGATTGGCCAGCGCCAGGATCAGCGGCTTGGGCGCCATGTGGTGGAGCAATTCCGGCTTCAGCACGCCGGCGGCAGACAGGCCGAGAAACACGTCGGCGCCGGGCAGAACGTCGGCCAGCGTGCGCGCCTCGGTGTCCTTCACATAGGGGTCTTTCCAGCGGTCCATCTCCTCGACGCGGCCCTTATGGGCGACGCCGAACCGGTCGGTGACCCAGATGTTTTCGACCCGCGCGCCGAGCGAGACCAGAAGGTTGAGGCAGGCGAGCGCCGCAGCACCTGCGCCCGACGTGACGATCTTGATGTCCGCGATGGACTTGCCGGCGAATTCCAGCCCGTTGAGCACGGCGGCGGCGACGATGATGGCGGTGCCGTGCTGGTCGTCATGGAAGACCGGTATGCCCATGCGCGCTTTCAACTGCTCCTCGACCTCGAAGCATTCGGGCGCCTTGATGTCTTCCAGGTTGATGCCGCCGAAGGTTGGTTCCAGCGCCGAGATCGTCTCGACCATGCGCTCGATGCCCGGTGCGTCGATCTCGATGTCGAAGACATCGATGCCGGCGAACTTCTTGAACAGCACCGCTTTGCCCTCCATCACCGGCTTGGAGGCGAGCGGACCGATATTGCCGAGGCCCAGCACCGCCGAACCGTTGGTGACAACGCCGACCAGATTGGCGCGGGCTGTATAGTCGGCGGCGGTTGCCGGGTCGTCGCGGATTTCAAGGCAGGGGGCGGCGACCCCCGGCGAATAGGCAAGCGCCAGGTCGCGCTGATTGCCCAGTGGCTTCGTCGCCTGGATTTCCAGCTTTCCGGGACGGGGGTGCTTATGGAAATAGAGCGCTGCTTCGTCGAGGTCGGATCGGGCCGCCTTCTTGCTTTCGCCTGTCATGACGGCCGCCTCCTCAGTTCAGTCCGTTTGATGTTTTGAGTCTCTTAGCATGCAGCCGAGGCTTTTCGAGAGGTGATATGTCGCAAGCGCGAGCTTGCGGCTTGCACCCCCGCCCTCCTGTGCGGTCTGCCATTGAGATGTTGGGGCGATAGGCGGGGTGCTGCGGCGAGGTACGCCGCCCAGTTCGAATGTCTGGTGGCGCTCGTCGCTCAGAGGCCTCGCGGCGAAACAAGTCGACATTGCAGTTCTCCAAAATCCGTGAGATTCTTCGAAAAGTCGCACGAAATAGCGTGCGAACAACAAAGCGCCCCGACGTTTTCGGCGGACATCCAAACGCATCACAGATCGTGCCCCTGATTGTCGGTCGGACTGCTTAACCTGCCAAGGGAGGACGACAATGACTGTACGGCCAGACCCGACTTTCCACGCGACTGCCAAGCTCGCAATGCAGGCGCCAGTCGAAAATTTTGCCTACACTTTGATGTTGAGTCCCGACTTCTCTCAGCCAGATGGACTAGCCATAGTTGACGTAAACCCGAAGTCGAAGGACTACGGCAAGGTCGTCCATAGCGTGATAATGCCGAACAAGGGCGACGAGTTTCACCATTTCGGCTGGAACGCGTGCTCGTCGGCCCTTTCGCCGCTGAATGGTCACCCGTTTCTCGAGCGCCGCTTTCTGATCATTCCCGGTATTCGATCTTCGCGCATTTACGTCATAGACACCAAGGGCGGACCGACCAAGGCCAAGATCCACAAGGTCATCGAGCCAGAAGAGGTGTTTGCCAAGACGGGCTATTCCAGGCCTCATACGATTCACTGCGGTCCGGAAGGTATTTATGTCTCGACGCTTGGGGGCGGTGGCCCTGACGGCACCGACGGACCTCCCGGCATCTTTGTCATGGATTGCCAGACGTTCGACGTCATCGGGCGCTACGAGATCGATCGCGGGCCGCAGGACAAGCAATATGATTTCTGGTGGAACCTGCCACGCGACTACATGGTGTCGAGCGAGTGGGCCCTTCCGCCCCAGTTCGAGCAGGGCATCGTGCCTGAAGACCTCCTGTCGAACAAATATGGACACCGGGTGCATTTCTGGAATTTGCGCGAACGTAGGAACGTGCAGACCATCGATCTGGGCGCCAACCACCAGATGGCGCTGGAAGTCCGCCCCGCCCATGACCCGGTCAAGGAATACGGTTTCCTTGGAGTGGTCGTCGACACGACAAACCTCGAGGGATCGATCTGGACCTGGTGGCGCGAGGGCGGCAAATTCCATTGCGAAAAGACGGCGACCATCCCGCCCGAGGCAGCCGCCAAGGATGACCTGCCGCCGTTGCTTCAGGGCTTCGAGGCGGTGCCGCCGCTAGTAACCGACATCGACCTGTCGCTCGATGACCGATTCCTCTACGTATCCTGCTGGGGCACCGGCGAGATGCGCCAATACGATGTGACCGATCCGATGAAGCCTAAGCTTGCAGGGTCCATCCATATTGGCGGCATCACGCGCAAGACCAAGCATCCCGGCGGCGGCGACTACAGGGGCGGACCGCAGATGGTCGAGATCAGCCGCGACGGCAAACGCGTTTACTGGACCAACTCCCTGTATTCGACTTGGGACGACCAGTTCTATCGCGATGGTATTCCGGCAGCCATGGTCAAGGCCAATGTCGGCGAGAACGGTGGGATCACCCTGGACAAGGACTTTTATGTCGAGTTCCCCGAGGGGTATCGCTCCCACCAGATTCGTCTGGAAGGCGGCGATTGCTCGACGGATTCGTTCTGCTATCCGTCGGTGTAACCGACTGCCCGGGTCAATAAAGCGATGAGCGAGTGGACGACGGCCGGTCTCTGGCTGGCCGTCGTCGCCAGCGGTATTTATCACGGTATCAATCCTGGCATGGGCTGGCCGTTGGCCGTTTCGACCGGACTTTTGGATAGACGTGCCGGCGAATTGTTCCGGGCGCTCGGCCTTTTGGCAATGGGCCACTTTGTGGCGATGATCGGTATCCTGCTGCCCTTCGGCGCGATGCTGACGCTCATCGTCTGGGAACGACAGATTCGCATCGCGGCGGGATTGATTGTGATCGCAGCCGGGATCTATCTCCTGATCAACCGGCGCCACCCGCGTGTTCTTGCCCGTATCCCGCCGGCACAACTGGCCTTGTGGTCCTTCGCGGCCGCCACCGCGCATGGCGCCGGGCTGATGCTGGTGCCGATTTATCTCGGCCTGTGCCAGGCAGGCGATCTCGATGTTGGACACCAGGCGGCTATCACGCTCATGGCAGGTAATCTGATCACCGCCACCGCCGTCTCCGTAGTCCATACGGCCGCGATGATTGTAAGCGGCGGTGTTATCGCCATTGCCGTCTATCGATGGCTCGGACCCAAGTTCATCTCACAAAGCTGGTTCAATCTCGACACTGTGTGGGCCGTGAGCCTGATCCTGGTGGGGGGAATTGGGATCGCGAGTATCGGATTCGCTCGGTAGGTTGCATGCATTGGCAAAGGAATTCTCCCTTCTCCGGATGTCAGGAAAGATCAGATCGCATCATGCGGCGCTCGCAACCCAACAACCGCAAAGGGTCGTTCTTCCGCCGTCCAGAGGGTAACCAAGCCTTGGATTCTGCCACTAAAACGCGCTGACGTAGAGGCCGCCGTCGACCGGTATGTTCTGCCCGGTCAGGTAACCGGCATGAACCGAGCACAGGAAGGCGCAGATCTGGCCGAATTCCTCCGGTGTACCGAGCCGTTTGGCCGGAACGTTGGCTGCTGCTTGCGCTTTGCGCGCGGCGGCGGCGGCCGGATCTTCGGGCGTGCCGGCCTCGTGCGGGCCGCGCAGCCGGTCGGTATCGAGTTTTCCCGGCAGCATGTTGTTGATCGTCACATTGCGGTCGATCACCGTGCGCGCGACGCCGGCGAGGAACGAAGTGAGGCCGGCGCGGGCGCCGGACGACAGGTCGAGGCCGGGGATAGGCACATAGACCGACAGCGAGGTGATGTTGACGATGCGGCCGAAGCCGCGCGCCGCCATGCCGTCGATCACGGCCTGAACCAGTTCGACAGGGGTCACCATGTTCTGGGTGACGCCCTCGAGGATCTTTTCGCGGTCGAGCGCGCGGAAATCGCGAAACGGCGGACCGCCATTGTTGTTGACGAGGATGTCGGGATCGGGGCAGGCGGCAAGCAGCGCCTTCTGGACATCGGGCTTGGATACGTCGCCGACGATCTCGGTCACCTTGACGCCGAATTTCTCGCGCAGTTCAGCGGCGGTTTTGGCCAGCACGTCGGCGTTGCGGCCATTGACCACCAGATCGCAGCCTGCCTCCGCCAGTGCCATGGCGCAGCCGCGTCCCAAGCCTTTGCTCGAAGCGCAGACGATGGCCTTCTTGCCGCGAATGCCGAGATCCATGGTGATTTTCTCCTCTGATTGCCGCGGCAACCTATCCGGATGGCTGGACCAATCGCAACCGTCATACGGTTGTTGCATGAATCGGAGCATAGGCTCAGGCGAAAGCAACGGTGACAAATGATGTCCGGCGCAGAGCCTCGCACTTTCCGCAGCATGTTCATCTCCGACGTCCATCTCGGATCGAAGGCGGCGAAGGCCGAATTCCTGATCGATTTCCTGCGCCATCACGATGCCGATATCATCTATCTCGTCGGCGACATCGTCGACGGCTGGCGCCTGAGACGAAGCTGGCATTGGCCGCAAAGCCATAACGACGTGATCCAGAAATTGCTGCGCAAGGCGCGCAAGGGCGCCAGCATCACCTACATCGCCGGCAACCATGACGAGTTCGCGCGACAGTTCCAGGGCGTTCATTTCGGCGGCATTGTCGTCGCCGACCGCGCCATCCACGAGACCGCCGACGGCAAACGCCTTCTTGTCATCCATGGCGACCAGTTCGACACCGTCGTCCATAATGCGCGCTGGCTGGCCTATCTCGGCGACTATGCCTACGACGCGGCGATGCTGCTCAACCGCGTCATCACACGTCTGCGCCAGGTGCTCGGCCTGCCTTACTGGTCGTTCTCGTCCTGGGCCAAGGTCAAGGTCAAGAAGGCGGTGAATTTCATCGGCTCGTTCCAGACCGTGCTGACCGAGGAGGCGCGCCGCTCGCATGTCGACGGCGTGATCTGCGGGCACATCCACCATGCCGCGATCGAAAGCTATGAGGACGTGCAATACATCAACACGGGCGACTGGGTGGAGAGCTGCACGGCGGTGGTCGAGCATTTTGACGGCAGGATGGAGATCCTGCACTGGGCGCATGTCCTGCCGGAGACTCCGGTCGGCAGCGAGGTGCTCGTGCCGATCGACATCAAGGGCAGGGCAGTCCAGGCGGCTTGACCAAATCCGGCCGCATCTCGCTTCAATCGGTTAGTCCAGCGGTTTCATCGACTTTTTCGCCGTGTTAAGCAGCGGCAGGTGTGGCGGGCCGACCCGGCTGAATGCCGTGCCGACGGATCGCCTGTCAATGTCCTCGCTGCCGCCGCTTTCGCCCGAACAGCTCGTCAAGCCACGCCATTTCGAACTGCGCATGAGCTTGATCTTCTTTACGCTCTTCGTTCCGCTCGGGACGCATGTGCCGTATTTCCCGCTGTGGCTGCAGGCGAAGGGGTTCCATGCCGAACAGATAGCCGTGATCCTCGCCGCGCCGATGTTCCTGCGCGTGGCGACGACGCCTTTTCTTACTGCGCTGGCAGACAAAGCGAGCGACCGCGCCAATGTCTATGTTGCGCTGGTCGCCGCATCGCTGATCCTGTCCGCCGGCTACCTCCTGCCGCCGACCTACGCAACGGTACTTGCCGTGTCGCTGGCCCTGACGGTCGTCTGGACGCCGCATTCGCCGATTGCCGATTCGCTCGCCCTTTCAGGTGTTCGCCGCTTCGGCTCGAATTACGCAAGCATGCGCAAATGGGGCTCGATCTCCTATCTCTGTGCCAATCTCGCCGGCGGTTTCATCCTGTCGGCGAGCGGTGCCCAGGCTGTCCCGGTGATCATCTTCGCGGCGCTGTGTGCCGCGCTAGCCGCCGGACTGATTGCGCCGCGCCTTGGCCGTCCACGCCGCGCCTCGCCGCTTTCGGCCGCCGATATCCAGCAATCGGCACCGAAACTCCTCAACCGGTACTTCCTCTATTTTTCGACAGGCGTCGGCGTCATCACCGCCAGCCACGCATTTCTCTACGGTTTCGTGTCGATCTACTGGAAGTCGATCGGCATCAGCGATTCGGTTGTCGGGCTTCTGTGGGGGTGGGGCGTCGTCGCCGAGATATGCATGTTCGTCGTTTTCACCCGCGCTTTCGCCTCCTTCTCGGTCGTCTCGATCATGCTGATTGCCGGGATCGGCGCGATCGTGCGCTGGTTCGCCTTTCCGCTGATCTGGCCGCTTGGGCTTGGCGTTGGCGGGTTTTTCGCGATCCAGACGCTGCACGCGGTTTCGGTGGCGCTGGTGCTGATCGGCCTGCAAAAGATGATCGGTGAGACGGTCGCGGAAGAACGCACCGGGGCGGCGCAAGGCATCGCCTACTTCTCCAATGGCTTCTTCATGGCGGCGGCGACGCTGATTTCCGGTCCTCTTTACGACCGCTTCGGCGCGAATGGCTTCTTTGCGATGATCCCGATCGCCCTGACGGGCCTGGCTCTGATCGGGCTTGCCGCGCGTTCAGCCCCACAGCGCCCGCTCGGGCGGTGACACCAGCGAACCTTGGTAGACGAGACCGGGAACGCGGTCGCGGGCCAGCAGCAGCGGACCGTCGAGATCGACGAAATCGGCATCCTGCGCCAACAGCACGGCCGGCGCCATCGCAAGCGATGTGCCGACCATACAGCCGACCATGACACCAAGAGCCAGTTCGCGGGCGCGGTCGCGAAGCACGAGTGCAGCGGTCAGGCCACCCGATTTGTCGAGCTTGATGTTGACGGCGTCGTAAAGGCCGACAAGTGCTTCAAGGTCCTTGGCCTCGTGCACGCTTTCGTCGGCACAGATCGGTACCGGATGCGCGATGTGGCGAAGAATACTGTCATGTCCCGCCGGCAGCGGCTGTTCGATCAAGGCGATACCGTGCTCGGCGGCAAAGGCGAGGTTTGCGACGATGTTGTCGTTATTCCAGCCCTCGTTGGCGTCGAGAATGATTCGGCTGTCGGGTGCTGCCGCCGTCACTGCACGGATGCGCGCGATGTCGTTGTCGCCGCCGATCTTGACCTTGAGTAGCGGGCGCTGGGCGTTGGCGCGGGCCTGCGCCGCCATCGCCTCCGGCTCGGCGAGCGACAATGTATACGCAGTCTCGAGCGGTCGTAACGGAACGGTTCGTATCGTATGCGCCACCGGTGTTCCGCTGATCTTCGCTTCCAGGTCCCAGAGCGCGCAATCGATGGCGTTGCGTGCCGCGCCGGCAGGCATGGCATCGAGCAGGGCGATGCGGCTGATGCCGTGCGCGATCTCGCTGCGCATCGCCTCGATCGCGTCGCGCACACCCTCCATGGTTTCGCCATAGCGCTTGTAAGGGACGCATTCGCCGCGTCCTGTACGGCCGTTTTCGGTGATAGCGCAGGAAATCACCTCCGCTTCGGTCTTCGAGCCGCGCGAAATGGTAAAGGTCCCGGCTATCGGAAAGCGCTCGGCCTCGACCGAAATGACACGCGCCATATTTTTCTGCTCCGGCTGTGCAACAAGGAGGATGTCGGCAAATCGACAGGTCGGCCCCGTCAGGCTAAACAGGACGCCATGTTGACCATCCGCAAACGCGACGCAAGCGGCCCTGCCAAGGAGCCCGACCACCAGCCGCGCATCGCGATCGGCGAGGAGGGCGACGTTCTCGGCTGCGCTTTCTCGGGAACCTGGACGACACGTACCGTGGCGCTGGTCGATGCCGAGATGCGCAAGATCGAGAAGCGCGGCGGCTTCAAGACGCTGGCGCTCGACCTTTCACAAATCGAGAAGATGGACACTGCCGGGGCGTGGCTGATCGACCGCCTGGTCAGCAGCTTCGAAAAAAAGGGCGTCGAGATCACGATGCAGGGGCAGAGCGAGATCGCCTCGATCCTGCTTGGCGCCGTCGGGGACGCCGTTCGTCGCGAGCCCGAATCAGGTCCGGCAAAGCCGCCCAACTTCATCATTCGCGGGCTCGAGGCGGTAGGTCGGCGCGTTTATGAGATGCGCGACGATTTCCTGGCCGCAATGAATATCCTCGGCGCCACGATACGCGGCTCTCAGATGAAGCTTGGCCGCGGCCATGCCGTCAACATGGCGGCGATCTTCAACCAGATCGATCGCATGGGTGTCGGCGCCATACCGGTGGTCGTGCTGATGTCGGCCATCGTCGGTGCGATCGTCGCCCAGCAAGGCGCCTATCAGCTCAGTTATTTCGGCGCCGACATCTTCGTCGTCGACCTGGTCGGCGTGCTGATCCTGCGCGAGCTCGGCGTTTTGATGACGGCGATCATGATCGCCGGCCGCTCCGGCAGTGCGATCACCGCCGAGATCGGCTCGATGAAGATGCGCGAGGAGGTCGATGCGCTGAAGGTGATCGGCCTTAATCCAATCGGCGTGCTGGTGTTTCCGCGGCTCGTCGCGCTGGTCGTCGCGTTGCCTTGCCTGACGATCATCGCCAACTTTGCCGCACTGGGCGGCGGCATTTTGGCTGCATGGCTCTACTCCGATATTGCACCGGCAGCGTTCATCGACCGGCTGCGTGTCGCAATCGACCTCAGCACCATCTTTGCCGGCCTGATCAAGGCGCCGTTCATGGCCATGATCATCGGCATAATTGCCTCGGTCGAGGGCATGAAGGTTGGCGGCAGCGCCGAATCGCTTGGCCAGCATGTGACCGCCTCAGTGGTGAAGTCGATCTTCGTGGTTATTATCCTCGACGGGCTTTTCGCCATGTTCTATGCAGCGATCGAGTTCTGACATGGCGCTGCCGGGCACAAACACGACCAAGGTGGCGGCGAAGGCCAAAGAAGACGAGATCGTGCTGTCGGCGCACGACATCACGGTGTCGTTCGCCGACCAGGTTGTTCTCGACAAATTGTCGCTCGATATCTGGCGCGGGGAGATTCTCGGCTTCGTCGGTGCCTCGGGTGCCGGCAAATCTGTTCTCTTGCGCACCATCCTTGGCTTGACGCGCAAGCAATCGGGAACAATCAAACTGTTCGGCGTCGACGTCGAGAAGGCAACCGAAAGGGAGCGCCTTCGCATCGACATGCGGCTTGGCGTGCTGTTCCAGCATGGCGCCCTTTTTTCGGCGCTGACGGTCCTCGAAAACGTTCAGGTGCCGATGCGCGAATATCTCGATTTGCCGAAGAAGCTGATGGACGAACTTGCCATGCTCAAGGTCGAGCTGGTCGGATTGCCGCCGGATGCGGCGCAGAAATTCCCCTCCGAGCTCTCGGGCGGCATGATCAAGCGTGCTGCGCTGGCGCGCGCCCTGGCACTCGACCCGGACATCGTTTTTCTCGACGAACCGACGTCCGGGCTCGATCCGATCAGCGCGGCTGAGTTCGACGAATTGGTCGTCAAGCTGCGCGATACGATGGATTTGACCGTGTATATGGTCACGCACGATCTCGACACGCTGTTTACGGCGTGCGACCGCGTGGCGGTGCTTGGCAAAAAGAAAGTGCTGGTCGAGGGCACGATCGACGACATGCTCAGGAGCGAGGAACCCTGGGTAAAATCCTATTTCCGCGGAAAACGCGCCCGGCAACTTGATCTTGCGGCGCGCGCATAGCCATAAGTGAGCAATGGAAACCAGGGCCAACTACGTCATTGTCGGCATTTTCACGCTGGCCGCGATCCTCGCGGCTTTCGCTTTCGTCTATTGGACGGCGGCAATCGGCGAAAAGGGTGAGACGACGGTGCTGCGCGTGCGCATTCCAGGCTCCGCTTCGGGGCTCGGCCGTGGCAGTTTCGTGCTGTTCAATGGCGTCAAAGTCGGCGACGTGCGCCGTGTCTATATCGACGTCGACAATCCGACCGCTGCTATCGCCGACACCGAAATAGACCGGAATACACCTATCACCAAGTCGACGCAGGCCGATATCGGGCTTGCCGGCCTCACCGGCCAGGCCAACATCGAGCTCAAGGGCGCCGACCCCAAGGAGCCAAAACTTCTCGACGAGGCGGAAAAGGAAGGCCGTGTCGCCGAGATCGTCGCCAATCCGTCGGCGGTCACCAACCTGCTGCAGACGGCGCAGAACATCTTCACCCGCGCCGACAAGGTTCTTTCGGAGCTCGAAGGCTTCACCAAGGATGTTCGCGGGCCGCTGACGCAGACCGTCAACAATGTCCAGACCTTCTCCGATGCACTGGCCAGGAATGCGGACGGCGTCGACAAGTTCCTGGCTAGCGTCAGCTCGCTGGCGGACGAACTGAAGGGTGTTTCGGGCAAGCTCGACGGCACCCTGAAGGCGGCGGAAGGGCTACTCAACGCCGTCGACAAGGACCAGATCAAGAGCATCGTCGCCAATGTCGACACAGTCACTTCCAACCTGAAGGAAACCAGCAAGCAGTTCGACACGGTCATCAAGAACGTGGACACCGCGGTCGGCTCGATCAACGACTTCGCCCAGAAGACGCAAGGCACGCTGGCCAAGGTCGACGGCGTTCTCGACGGCATCGATCCGGCTGAGGTTCGCACCGCGCTGGCCAATATCCAGAAGGCCAGCGAAAACGCCAACGAGGCTGCCGCCGACATCGCCAAGGTGACCAACAAGTTCGCAAACCGAGCCGACGACATCGATGAAACCATCAAAGACGCGCACCAGCTCGCAGGACGCCTCAACGATGCCTCGGTGCGAGTCGACGGTATCCTTGCCAAGGTCGACAAACTGCTCGGCTCCGGTCAGGCCGACGGCGTCATGGCCGATGCGAGGGCGACGCTCAAATCGTTCAAGCAGGTCGCCGACACGCTGAACGCCCGCCTCGGCACCATCACCGACAATCTGGCGCGGTTCTCGGGACAGGGGCTGCAAAACGTCGAATCGCTGGTCCAGGACAGCCGTCGTTCGATCAACCGCATCGAAGAGGCGGTGACCGACCTCAGCCGCAATCCACAGCGGATCCTGTCCGGCGGCGAGGGTGAGGTCCGGCAGTTCGACGGCAGGGTGCGCCGTTGACTTCGGCCTGCGCCCACCGCAAGAACATAGCTGGCAGATGCGCATTGTTTCCACGATCCGGGGGGGATCGCGTTTGAAGTCGATCAGTTCAGGCAGCGTCAGATCGAGTGGGTTCAAGGCCGGAGTGGCACTGCTGGCGCTTTCGCTCGCCGGCTGCGCGGCGCTGGGCGGCAAGCCGGCGCCGCTGGATACGTTCGAGCTTTCGGCGCCGTCGCTGGAAGCGCGTGCCCACAGCCGTCGCCAGATCCTCATCGCCCAGCCATCGGCGCTCAAGGCGCTGGACAGCCAGAACATCGTCATTAAGCCATCGCCGCGATCGATCCAGTATCTCAAGGGCGCGCAATGGGCCGACCGGCTGCCGATGATCGTACAGGCGCGGCTGGCAGAGACGTTCCAGCGCTCGGGCAGCTTCACCGGCGTTGGCAAGCCAGGCGAGGGGCTGGCGATCGACTATCAGGTGATCGTCGAGATCCGCTCGTTCGAGGTGCGTGTCGACGGCGGCGAACATGCCGAGGTCGAGCTGTTCGTGCGCCTGTTGAACGATCGCAACGGTGAAGTGCGGGCGTCGAAGACGTTTAGCGCCATCGCGCCCGTTTCGGGCAATGGCAACCAGGCCTATGTCGGCGCGCTCGATGCCGCGTTCGGCGATGCGGCAGGGCAAATCGTCCGCTGGACGGACACCGTGATCTGACACAGCCGGAACTGCCGGCACGGCACTCTACAGCGCCAATGGAATTCAGTACGGCATAAAAAAGGCGGGAAATCCCGCCTTTTCGTTTGTTCTCTGTCCCGCCGCTTAGTGCAGACGGCCGCTGGCATGGGCAAGCATGGTGTAGACCTTGCCGGTGTCCGACGTCAGGTAGGTCTGCGCCATGATGTTGTCGCGGTCGTTGCGCGACACGTCCTTGAGCAGCTTTTCGAAATCGTCGCAGTAACGATCGACAGCAGCGCGGAACTCCGCCTCTGACTGATATTTGCGGCGGATCTCGTCGAACGTCTGCTGGCCCTTCAGCGTGTAAAGTCGGCGCGTGAAGACGTCGCGCTCGCCGCGCCGGTAGCGGTTCCACAGCTCGATCGAGGCATCGTGATCGATGGCGCGTGCGATATCGACCGAGAGCGAGTTCAGCGATTCCACGACATGAAGCGGCGACCGCGCAGCGGGAGCCGGGCGCGGCGCTTCGGCAGGCGCTGCCGGCTTGGCGTCGTCTTCGCGTGATGCACCGGTCAGGAGATCACGCACCCAACCGCCCTGCGGCGTACGGCCGTTGGGATCGCGCTGGCGCGGCGCTTGGTCTGCGGGACGTTCGAGGTCGAGCGTGCCGCGCAGCGCCGTCTCGCCCGAAGGCGCCTGCGGTGCACGGCGCTGTTCGGGAGCCGGAGCCGGGCGACGTGGCGGTTCGGCGGGGCGTGCGGCAGGCGCTTGCGGCGCCGGACGCAGGTTGCGCTGTTCCGAACTGTCGGCGCTGCGGCCAGATTTCGCAACGATTTCAGAAAGTTCCTTCAGCGCGTTGATCTGCTCTGAAACGGCACGGCGGATAGCCGTGGTTGATTCCTTTGCCTCTTCCGGCATCTCGATGACGCCTTTCTTAAGCTCGGCCCGGGTGAGGTCGAGCTCGCTCTTGATCGAGCCGGCGGTACGCCGCATCTCCTCGGTCGCATCGGCAAAGCGCTTGGTTGCCGAATCGACCACTTCGGAAATCGCGGTGCGGATCTTGTCGGCGGATTCCAGCGTCTTGCCTTCGGCGTTCTGCAGCGTCTGGCCGACCAGATTCTCGAACGAGCGCATGACCCTTTCGAGATCTTCCGATTTCTTGACAAGGCCGACGGCAAGGTCCTCCAGCGACGATTGCCTTTCGAGCGTGTGCTCGAGATTGCTCTGGGCCGAGCTCAACAGGTCCGAGGCACTGGAAAGCAACCGGCTGTGCTCGTCGAACTTGGTGGCGATTGAAGCAACCTCGCGCAAGGTCGACGACGACAGCTCGGTGAGCCGCGTCGTGTTCGAATCGACCAGACGCGCCGAACTGGCGAAGGTCTGCGCGGTCTTTTCCGTGGTCGCCGCGAAGCTTTGCGTGCTCCCGGTAAGGCGTTCGTCGACCTGGCCGAGATTGGTCGCCGCCTGCTCGATCAACTGACCGAGCTGCGAGCTGGAGGTGGTCATGCGGCCGATGAGGTCGGCAACGCTGTCGGCAAGCGTCGAGCGCGCGCCTTCGACGGCCGACAGGGTTTCGGCCGTACGGCTGGCGAGGGCGTCGACGAGGGCGGCGTTTTGAGTGCGCAGCTTCTCGGTCGCACGTTCGGTGACCTCTTCCATGCTCTTTTGCAGCTCGGAGCCGCCCTGGGCGAAGCGCTCGACCAGAGGCCGTGCCGTCTCGTCCAGGATTTTCGATATTTCGGCCGAACGTGCCGCAAGCATCGTATTGAGCTCGCGAGTATTGGCACCGATGGTCTTTGCAGCGTCATTGGTGCTCTGGCCGATATGCTGGCCGACCGCGGTGAAGGTTTCGGCGATCGAGTTGGCGCGCGAGACCAGTTGCGCCTCGGCACCCGAGACTTGTTCGTTGAGCTTTTGGCCCATTGTCTCGGCGGAGTAGGCGAGGCGGTTCTCGACGGTGGCGACCTGCTCCTCGACGCGGGCCGCAGTGGCGGCAGCACTCGATGCCAGGCGTTCGTCGGCACCGGCAAGCAGCTGCTCGATTTCACGGGCATGGACGGCGAGTTCCTGGCCAGTCTGCCTGGCGCGTTCGGCAACCCGCTGCTCGGTGCTGGTGAAGGCACCGACAATGGTGTCGGCATGTTCGCCGATTGCGGTGCTGCTGTCAGCGATACGGGCCACCAGGCGATGATCGGCCTCCTCGAAGATGCGGCCGATCTCGGACGCACGGGCCGAAAGTGCTTCAGAGCCTTCGGCAATGCGCGAAATAAGTTGCTGGTCGGCGGCATCGAAAATGCGACCGAGATCCGACGCACGTGCCGCGAGAGCTTCGGCGGATTCGCCGATGCGCACGCCCAGCCGCTCGTCGGCCGTTTCGAAATTGCGCAGGATGTCGCCGGCACGCGCAGCCAGCGACTGGGCCGTTTCGATGGCGCGAGAGACCAGCCTGTGGTCCGCCGCGTCGAAGGTACCGGCAATCTCACTTGCCCGGGCTGCCAGCTGATCGGCCGTTTCCTGGGCACGCGCGAACAAGGTGTTCGACGTGTCGTCGGCGCGGGCAATCAGTGCGCTCGACGTATCCTCGGCGCGGGCGGCGAGGCGACGATCCGCCTCCTCGAACGTGCGGGCGATGTCCTCCGCCCTGGCGAGCAGGGCGGCCGAGGTCTGCTCGGCGCGCTCGGCGATCTTGCGGTCGGCATCGCTGAATGCCGCGCCCGCCTGCTCATGCAGCGCGCTGGTAACTTCCATGACCTTCTCGCGCAGCGCGCCGGCGACGAAGACCGCGCTTCTTTCGAGCACACTGCGCACGTTGTCGACACCCGTCGACAGCGCCCGCTCCATTGTGCTGGCGCGCTCTTCAATGATGCCTGTCTGCCGGCTGAACGCCTGCTCGATCTTTTCTACGTCCGCAGCGATCGCATCGGAGATGTCGGTGCTCCTGGCGGCGATCTGGTCGATATGGCCGGACAGCGAACGGTCGACATCCTTGCGCGTTTCGGCGAGCCTGGAGAGATCGTCCTGCAATGCGCGGGTCAGCATGTCGCGGCCCTCGCTCAGCTTGCCGACATGACCGGCGACGATCTCGTCGACTTCGCTGCGGCTCATTGCAAGCCTCTCCAGATCGGCTTCCAACGCGCGCCTGAGTATGTCGCGGCCTTCGGCCAGTTTCTCGACCTGACCGGCAACCAGCCCGTCGATGCTCGAGCGGCTTTCGGCCAGCTTGGCGAGATCGTCCTCGAGCGCCTTCGACAGGGTCGAGCGGTCCTGGACGAGCTTCTCTGCGTGGGTTGCGACAAGGCTGTTCACGTTGCCGAGATCGGCTTCCAGCGCACGCGAAAACTGCGCGCGATTGTCGGTCAATAGCTGCGACTGATCGGCGATGGCGCCCCTGATCGTGCTGAGATCGGCCTCCAAGGCGCGCTTGAGGATGTCGCGGCCTTCGGCCAGCTTCTCGACCTGGCCGGAAACCAGTCCGTCGATGCTCGAGCGGCTTTCGGCCAGCTTGGCAAGATCGTCTTCCAGCGCGCGCTTGAGGATGTCGCGACCCTCGGCCAGCTTCTCGACCTGGCCTGCGACCAGGCCGTCTATGCTCGACCGGCTTTCTGCCAGCCTGGCGAGATCGTCCTCGAGCGCCTTCGACAGGGCCGAACGGTCCTCGGCGAGCTTGTTCATATGTTCGGAGACGACGCCCCGCACGGTCTCGAGATCGGTCTCCAGTGCCCGTGACAGCTGACCGCGATCCTCCGCCAGCTTCTCGGATTGACTGGCTATAACGCCCTTGACGGTGCTCAGATCGGCTTCGAGCGCGCGCTTGAGGATATCGCGGCCCTCAGCCAGCTTTTCCACCTGGCCGGCAACCATCACATCGATGCTCGAGCGGCTTTCGGCCAACTTGGCGAGATCGTCTTCGAGCGCCTTCGAAAGGGTCGAACGGTCTTCGGTGAGCTTGTTCATGTGATCGGAGACAACGCCCCGCACGGCCTGCAGGTCGCTCTCCAGTGCCCGCGACAACTGGCCACGGTCTTCCGCCAGCTTTTCAGACTGGCTGGCGATGACGCCCTTGATCGCGTTCAGGTCCGATTCAAGCGCGCGCTTGAGGATGTCGCGGCCTTCGGCCAGCTTCTCGACCTGGCCGGCAACCAGCCCATCGATGCTCGACCGGCTTTCGGCCAGCTTGGCAAGATCGTCTTCAAGCGTCTTCGAAAGCATGCTGCGGTCATCGGCGAGCCTGCCAGAATGATCGGCGATCAGGCTCCTGATGTCGGACAGGTCGTTATCGAGTGACTGGGAAAGGCCGCTGCGGTCTTGCGCCAATTTCGCCGAATGGGCCTCGATGAGGCCATTGATGCCGGCGATGTCGGCTTCCAGCGCGCTGGCGAGTATGGCGCGACCCTCGGCGATCTTTTCGACCTGACCGCCGACGAGGCCGTCGATGCTGGCGCGACTCTCTGCCAGCTTGCCGAGGTCGGCCTCGAGCGCGCGCGAAAGGATGCTGCGGCCTTCGGCGAGCTTGCCGACATGCCCGGCAACCATTTCATCAATTATCGTGCGGGTTTGCACGAGTTTTCCAGAGTCTTCGTTCAAGGCCTGGGCAAGCCTGTTGCGACCCTCTTCAAGGCTTTCGAGATGGCTGCCCAGCGAAGCGTCGATCGCTGCGCGCGATTCGTTGACCTTGCGCAGATCCTCTTCAAGGGCGCGCGAGATCAGGCCGCGGCCTTCGGCTAGCTTCTGCACCTGGTTAGCCACCGCTGCGTCGATTTCGGCGCGACCTTCGGCGAACTTCGCCAGATCGGCCTGCATTGCCGCCGCCATCCGGTCGCGGCTTTCGGAAAGCTTGCGGCTGTGGTTCTCGACGGCTTCCTCGATGCCGGCGCGAGCATCGGCAAGCCGCTCGATGTCCGTATCGAACGAACGCGATACGACATGGCGCGCCGCTTCCATGCGCCCGGCGAAATCGCCGGCGCGGGCTTCAAGCATGGTCGAGGTCGATGAAATGATGTCGGCCATGTCGGCGCCGATCTGGGTCTTGCCCTGATCGATCATCGCAGACAGCGTCTCCTTGCTATCCTGGAAGGTGTGGGCGATTTCGCGGGCGCGCTCGACCAGCGTCTCGTTGATCTGGCGTGCGCGAGCCTCCAGCGCGGCGTTGAGCTTCTGCGTGCCGGTGTCGAGCGCCTCGGCGCGGGTCTGGAACTCGCTGATCAGCGCCTGGCCACGTTCGGCAAGCGTCCGCTCGATGCCGTTGAGGCTGGCTTCGAATTCCGAATTGAGTGTGCGGGCGGCACCGCCGAGCAGCGACACCATGCCGCTCGTGCGGTCGTCGAGCAGGTCGGTCAGTGACCGTGTCAGGCCATCGGTGGTGTCCGTCAGCTTGGCGATCCGGGTGTCGAGCAGGCTGGCGAAGGCCTCGCCCGACGTCGACAGCCGATCGGTGATCGATTCGAGCCGGCCTTCCACCGAATCGAAGATCGACATCGAGCTTCCGTTGATCCTGTCGATCAGCGTGTCGCCGGATTCGTTGATCGTCATCGACAGCTTGGTCGAGGCGTTGAGAATGCTGTCGCGAATGATATCGCTGGCGGCGTTGATCTCGTCTTTCAGTGTCTCGTGGGCGCCGGTGATCGAGGCGCGCACGCGCTCGGCATGAGTGACGACCGCTTCGCGCTCGCTGCCCAGCCCGTCGACCAGCGAGCGGATGCGGGACTCGTTCTCTGAATAGGAGCGCTCGATCTGGTTCACCTCGCTGTGGACCAGCGTTTCGAGCTCGACGGCACGCGCAAGCGTGCGTTCGATGCCTTCGCCCATGGCTGCCACCTCGCGGCGAACCGCTTGGCCGATCATCATGACGCGATCCTGGGCAAGATTTTCCGGCTCGGCCAGACGGAAGGCCACCTCGGTCATCGACTGCGCGGCAAGGCGCATCTCCTGAGCGCGGCGAATCATCACTGCGAATGCCCAGAACAGGATGACGGGCACGATTGCCGCGACCGCCAGGCCGATCAGCTCCGGACGGGCGAAAAACTGATCGAAGGTGCGGATGTTCCAGATGCCAGGTCCGAACAACAGGTTCGCAAGGCCGCCAGCGCCGGCGATCCAGGCCAGCGAAACGAAAGCCACGACCCAGTAGATCGTGTTCGAGGCGCGCCGATTGAGGGTGTGCAGGAGCGTCTTATAGTCTTTTTGACGATCGTCGTTGGCCGGCGAGAAAGCTGCCGGCTGCGAGCCATTGCGCGTTGCGACAGGACGCAACTCAGCCGGCTTGGCCTTTGGCGCGGGATTTGCGATCTGGCTTTGATTGGCGGCAGGTGCCGCGTTCTGGGTCTGGTCCGGGGCAGGCGCTTCGTTCTGGCTGCGACCTTCGCGCGCCAGCTCGTCGGCGGCTTGCGATATTTGCGCTTCGAGATCTTCCATGGATGCAGCCATGTCGAAGTCGCCGCCGGCATCGCCGCTCAGATCGATATCAAGTGCCTTTTCAAGTTCCCTGGCTACGTCGCTGTCGAGCGTTCTTGTCGTCGTTGGTTTCTTCGCCATGCCTTCGCTACCCTGTACAAGCTGCCGCGGGACTTATGGTTCTGCTTATTGATTCTGCCTAGCGTGTCCCGCGCAGGAGGCTGAAAATGGACCTGTCGTATCGTAATGACACAGCCGGGTAAAGAAAACATGCATTCCGCCCGATACGTAAAACTTTAAATATAAGGTTAACACAGCCGTGATTCCGGCGCCGTTATCGCGACATTTTTCCGGGCCAATCATTAACCCGTTGTCCACCGGATACGCCTAGTTTTTGCGGCGGTCGAAGAACGGAGTCTCAAAGTGATACGTGGCGAAAACGGCATTGCCTTCTCGATGCCCGGCGGCGACGTGTCGGGGACAGCCGGGGCGCGGCCGATCGACCTGGCGCATCTTGCGCGCCAGACGATGGGCGATCGGAGCCTCGAGCAGGAGGTGCTGGCTCTGTTCGTGCAGCAGGCGCTGTCGGTGCGCGACAAGATCGTCGATGCGGATGTCAGGCAGCGGCTGCTATTGGCACACGGGCTCAAAGGCTCGGCGCGCGGGGTCGGCGCCTTCGCCATTGCCGATTGCGCCAGCGCGATCGAATGCCGGCCCGAAGACGCCAGCACGCTGAAGCGGCTTGGCTCGCTGATCGAAGAAGTGCGCGACTTCGTCGCCGCCATCAGCCGGTAGCGCTTATTCCCAAAACGCCACACAGCGGCGCTTTGGCGCCGCAGTTGACTTGTCCGGCAGAGTGATTATGTCGGCTCAGACTCCCTTCAGGTGACAAATGACCAAGCTGACCTTCATCGCCCATGACGGCACGCATTTTGACGTGGATGCCGAAAACGGCTCGACCGTCATGGAAAATGCGATCCGCAATGCGGTGCCGGGAATAGAAGCGGAATGCGGCGGCGCCTGCGCCTGCGCGACCTGCCATGTTTATGTCGACGAAGCCTGGACGGCGGAGGTCGGCGAGCCGGAAGCCATGGAAGAGGACATGCTGGATTTCGCCTACGAGGTCCAGCCGAACTCGCGGCTGTCATGCCAGATCAAGGTGCGCGACGCCCTCGACGGGCTGGTCGTGCGTGTGCCGGCCCGCCAGGGCTGAAGCCGATTTTTGCGGCTGCCGCTTGGCAGCGGACCAATGGTCATGCAGTGTCGCGCCGTTTTCCCATAAAGGCGCATGCTTCATGACCGCTATCACCAAGACGGACGTACTCATTGTCGGGGCAGGGCCTATCGGCCTGTTTGCCGTATTCGAGCTCGGCCTCTTCGACATGAAGTGCCATCTGATCGACATACTCGACCGGCCCGGCGGGCAATGCGCCGAACTCTACCCGGAAAAGCCGATCTACGACATTCCGGCTTGGCCCTCGATCTCGGCGCAAGGCCTGGTCGACAAGCTGCTTGAGCAGATCGCGCCGTTCAAGCCCGAATTCACCTATAGCCGCATGGTTTCGAGCCTGGAAAGGCTGGACGACGGCAGCTTCCGCGTCATTACCGACGAAAACGAGGTGTTCGAAACCAAAATTGTGGTGATTGCCGCCGGCGGCGGTTCGTTCCAGCCGAAGCGGCCGCCGATTCCAGGCATCGAACCCTATGAAGGCAAGAGCGTGTTCTACTCGGTGCGCCGGATGGAGGACTTTCGCGGCCATGACCTCGTCATCGTCGGCGGCGGCGATTCGGCGCTCGATTGGACGCTGAACCTGCAGCCGGTCGCCAAGAGCGTGACGCTGGTGCACCGGCGGCCCGAATTCCGCGCAGCGCCCGACAGTGTCAACAAGATGTATGCCATGCAGGAGATGAAGCAGCTGGAATTCCAGGTTGGACAGGTGACTGGCCTGACCGGCAGCGACGGCCAGCTAGTCTCGGCCACGATCAAGGGGCCGGAGGGCGATGTCGAAGTGCCGTGCACGCGGATGCTGCCGTTCTTCGGCCTGACGATGAAGCTCGGCCCAATCGCCGAATGGGGGCTCAACCTCCACGAGAACCTGATCCCGGTCGACACCGAAAAATTCCAGACGTCGGTTCCCGGCATCTTCGCCGTCGGCGACATCAACTGGTACCCCGGCAAGCTGAAGCTGATCCTGTCGGGCTTCCACGAGGTCGCCTTGATGGCGCAGGCAGCCAAGCGCATCATCAGCCCCGGCGAGCGCATCGTATTCCAGTATACGACCTCGTCGACCAGCCTGCACAAGAAGCTCGGCGTGGTCGACTGAAGCTCGCCGGATTTCGCCGGACAGGTCTATTCGGCCAGGGTTGGGGCCACAGCCTCGGCATGGCCGCGAAGCGTTTTCTCCGGCATCAGCCAGAGCGTGATGAGCGACAACAGCAAGATCGCGGCCGCGGCAAGAAAGATCATCACGAACGGCATGGCCGAGGCGATATGGCCGGCCGGCTGCGTGCCTTCGCTGGCCAGCGGCAGCCCGTAACCAAGGGCGACGGCACCGAGCATAGCGACGCCAAGCGCGCTGCCCAGCGAGCGCAGGAAGGTGAGAACGCCGGTCGCCACGCCAAGGTGCATACGATCGACGGCGTTCTGGACCGAGACGGTGGCAACCGGAAAGGTCGTGCCTGTGCCCAGGCCTACGCAGGTCGTCAACACCTCGACGAGCAACAGTGAGGCATGCCCGGCGACCAGGCTGAGCACGCCGAGGCACAGGATCGAGAAAACAGTTCCGATCATGGCAATGCGTTTATAGTGAAAAAAGCGCGGGATCATTCGCGCGCTGAAGGTCGCACCGGCCACCGTGCCGAGCATCAGCCCAAGCAACGCGGTGCCCGATTGACTGACTGACAGGCCGACGACCGACTGCAGGTAGACCGGCAGATAGACCGACAAGCCGACATTGGCGGCCTGCAGCAGGAACATCGACAATGTGCCGGCGAGAACGATCGGATTGCCGAGCACTTCGAGCGAGATCAGCGGTTCGGCCGCGCGCATGAGTCGCAGCGCGAACGCGCTCCAGAACACCGCCGAGCAGGCGAGCAGTCCAAGGATTTCAGGCGACAGCCACGGATACTCGCTGCCGCCCCAGTTCAAGGCAAGCAGCAGCAGCGAGGTGGCCGCGACCAGAAGCAGCGCGCCGAGGCCGTCGATGCGGTGATGTTTTGCGGCGATCGGCAGCTTCTTGAGCGGGTTGTTGATGATCGCCATGGCTAGCAGGCCCAGCGGAATGTTGATCCAGAAGATCAGCGACCAATGCAGATGTTCGGCGAAGGTGCCGCCGAGCAGCGGCCCGGCGATGCTGGCGACGGCCCATGTGCCCGAGATCCAGGCGGCGTATCGGGCCCGCTCGCGCGGCGGCACGAGGTCGCCGATCACGGTCTGCGTCAGGGCGAACAGACCACCGCCGCCGGCGCCCTGGATCGCCCGGCCGACAACCAGGACCAGCATGTTGGGGGCCGTGGCGCTGACCAGCGAACCGGCGAGAAAGATCAGGATTGCAGCATAGACGGTCGGCCGGCGACCATAAATATCGGAGATCTTGCCGTAGAGCGGCGCCACGGCGGTCGCGGTCAGAAGATAGCCGGTCACGATCCATGGCAGATATTCGGCATGCCCGAGCAGACGTGCCATCGTCGGCATCGCCGGCGCGACGATGGTCTGGTCGAGCGCCGCCAGCAGCATCGACAAAAGCACGCCGCCGATGATGGCGTTTTTCTCGGTTTCGGTCAGCGGCGCGCTGGTTTCCACCATCGTTTGCTTGTCGACAGCCTGGTCCATATCCGTTCATCCATTATGCCTGCGTGCACGTCCGCGACGGGCTGGGAAGCATCTAGTACGCCGATTGGCGTTTGCCGGAGGCTGATCCCTGCGAACCTGGCATATGTCGTTCGCTATAGGCCGATTTCGACAGCGGCTCGAAAGTTTTCCGAAGCTGGCACTATGTTTCGGCAAAATTGGCTTTGTCCGACGACGCGGAGTTCAGCCGGGAGCGAGCCGGCCGTTCTCAATGCGCTCGATGCGATAGTGCAAAAGCCGCAGGATGCGGCTTTGGAAATTGGCGCTTTCGACGCGATCGAAGCGCATCTGGTCCTGGTCGTGTTTGGCAAGCATGGCCGCAGTGATTTTTGCGGCTTGGGCCTTTGCCAGTTCGCAGGTCTTTTCCGGGTAGCTCGCCTTCAAGGCGTCTTCTAGTTCGCGGCCGTGGTTCTTGGCAATCTCGACGTGGCGTTCCTCATGGCGCTTGATGTCGGCGGACAACGTATCCCAGAACAGCCTGACGCCGGCATCGGCTTTGCGCGGGCGGCGCCACTCAGGAAGGATGACCTTGACCTTGACGGTGACGACAGCGTCGGCAATCCAGCACGAGCCCGGCTTTTGCGCATAGCTGACGCGGGTGGTGAACGCCATCTGGGTAGCTCCCGGATGCCGCGACCCGGTGCTTTTCACCTGAGGCCCGAGTTTCGACAGCTGGGTCTCGATGTCGTCGAGCGTCCTGCCGCCGATCGGGAAATAACTATATGTCTTGACGAGAGTTGCAGCGCCGGCCGGGAATGCGGTCAGAGCGAGCATCAGGGCGCAAAGGAGGGATCGTTTCATCGTGTTGCCTCTTTCCCCACCTTGCTTTACCGCCGTCCTCGGCGCAACGGAATTGATCCCCCGCCACGCCGCGGGATCGAACATGGTTGATGGGCAATGATGACAGGGCGATGGCAGTTGGCGCACGGACGCCATCTCGACCTTGACGGCAAGGCCGTGATCGTCGGCATCCTCAACATCACGCCGGACAGTTTTTCCGACGGCGGCCTGTTCGATGCGCCGGAAAAAGCAGTGGCCCAGGCGCGCCGCATGGTCGAGGAGGGGGCCTCCGTCATCGACATCGGCGGAGAATCGACACGTCCCGGGGCGTCTGCGGTCTCCGCAAAGGAAGAGCAGGCTCGCATATTGCCGGTCATCGAGGCGCTCGCGACGTCTGGCGGAACGCTGATCTCGGTCGATACCTATCGCGAGGATACGGCCCGGCTTGCCGTCCAAGCCGGCGCGCATATCGTCAATGACGTCTGGGGCCTGCAGCGCGAACCGGGCATTGCCCGCGTCGCGGCCGAAACCGGCGCTGGCCTTGTCGTCATGCACACGGGACGGGACCGGCAGAAACTGCCCGACGTGATTGCCGATCAGCTCTTCTTCCTCAGGAAGTCGCTGGAAATCGCGCGGCGGAGCGGTGTTGCCGACGATCATATCGTGCTCGATCCGGGCTTCGGCTTCGCCAAGGAGACGGCCGCGGAAAATCTTGACCTGATGGCACGGTTTTCCGAACTTCATGCGCTGGGTTTTCCACTGATGGCCGGCACATCGCGAAAGCGCTTTATCGGCACAGTCACCGGCCGCGACGCAGCCGCAAGAGGCGCCGGGACCGCGGCCACCAGCGTCATCCTGAGGCTCAAAGGCGCGCATCTCTTTCGCGTCCACGATGTCGCAATCAACGTGGATGCGCTGGCCATCGCCGATGCTATGCTGGCACGTGAGATCGGGGAAAGCTGAGCCATGTATGTCATCCGCATGAAGAACTGCGCCTTCTTTGCCCGGCACGGTGTGCTGGACGAAGAAGAGACGCTCGGCCAGCGCTTTTATGTCGATGCGGCACTCACGGTGGATCCCGGGCGGGCGCTGGTCGAGGATTCCATCGAGGACACCGTCAATTACGGCATCGCCTTTGCGGTCATCGAGAAGATCATTACCGGCGAACGGCGCTTTCTGATCGAAGCGCTGGCGCTCGAAGTGGCGAGGGCGCTGACGGCGCGGTTTCCGCAGATCAAAAAGGCCGAGATCACCGTGCGCAAGCCGAACGCCCCGGTGCCGGGTGTGCTCGATCATGTCGAGGTGACCGTTGTCTGGCCAGAATAGTAACAACAACAACACCGTCTATCTCAGCCTTGGCGGCAATCTCGGTGATCCGGCGACGTCGATGGCTGCGGCACTGGGCATTCTGGATGCCAACGAGAGAACGCGCGTCGTTGCCGTTTCGTCGCTCTACCGCACGCCGCCCTGGGGCAAGCTCGATCAGCCGGATTTCCTCAATGCTGCGGCCGAAATCTCGACCGCGCTCGCGCCACGGGCTTTGCTCGACCTTTGCCTCGACGCCGAGCGAAAACTGAAGCGGGTGCGCGAGGAGCGCTGGGGTCCACGCCTGATCGATATCGACATTCTGGTGTTCGGCGACCGCATCATCCACGAGACCGGACTGGAGGTGCCGCATCCGCGCATGCTGGAGCGCGCCTTCGTGCTGGCGCCGCTGGCAGAAATTGCGCCGGAGCTTGTGGTCGACGGCAAGAGCGTATCGGAGCGGCTGGCCGCCGTCGACACATCGGGCATTGAACGGCTGCCGTCAGGCCGGGATTGGTGGAAAACCTGACGCTGCCGCCATCGGTGCCTGAAATCAGCCGGAGAACCCACCTCCGTCGAGGAACATTTGTTCGTCCGGTGTCGTCTCGCGGCCAAGCATCCTGTTTCGATGCGGAAAGCGGCCGAAGCGCTGGATGATGTCGCGATGCTCGATCGCATATTTCAGATAGATCGGGGCTTTGGCGGCGGTAAGCTCTACCGATTTGAGCTGATCGGCGAGGTCCTCCGAATGCTCATAGGGCAGATAGAGAAAAACGCGGAGCTCTTCGTCGAGTGCCAGGTCATGGCCGGCAGCGATCGCTTTCCCGGCGAAATGCCGCGCCAGCGGGTCCGTGGCGTACATGTGGCCGGTGGCGCGAAAGCAGTTTCGCGGAAACTGGTCGAGCAGGATCATCAGTGCCAGCGACCCTTCGGCGTGTTCGGACCAGCCGTCGCATTCGCGGCGGGCGGCGGCAAAGTGCAGATCGAGAAACCGGGTGCGGAAGTCGGCATCAAAGGCGTCGTTCTTCTCGAACCACGCGTCCTCCCCGGCGTCGCGCCAGAATCTGGTGATCGAGACAGCGCGCTCGTCCAGTTCGTTCATCATTCGCGTCTTTCCAACGTTTAATCGGCCGGTTCGGATTTCTGCAGCACGCCGGCGGTCTCCTCGTTGAGCGCCTGGCCCACGCGCCGTGGCGTGCTGAGCGGCGTCGGGATGGGGGTGCCGATATTGCCTTTGAGGAAGCGCCGCCCGGCGCGGATGCCTTCTGCCTGTTGAAGTTCGAAACGGGCAGCATCGCGGCGGCGGACGTCCTCGACTACCTCGGCGACCTCTTCCGGATCGACGCCGAGAGCTTCCAGTGTCGAGCCGCCGAAGACAAGCGCCGATTCGAACGTCTCGCGGAGCTGATAGTCGACGCCGGCACGAATGAGCTGCAACGCCGTGCCGCGGTCGAAAGCCCGCGCCAGCACCGTCAGCAACGGAAACTCCGCCTTGATGAGCTCGGCGATGCGCACGGCGGCATCGGGCTTGTCAACGCAGATCAGCACGGCGCGTGCGCGCCCGGCTCCCGCGGCACGCAGGATGTCCAGCCGCGTGCCGTCGCCGTAATAGACCTTGAAGCCGAAATCGGCCGCCGCCTGGATCATCTCGACCTCATTGTCGATGATCGAGACGTCGATGCCGCGCAACAAAAGCGGCTGGCTGGCGATCTGGCCGAACCGGCCAAAGCCGATGATCAGCACGCTGCCGGTCAGGCCTTCGGCGACATCGACGCCTTCAAGCGACTGCTCGTCGCGTGGCGTCAGATACCGCAATGCTATGATCGCTAAGGGCGTCAGCACCATGGAAATGATGACGATGGCGGTCAGCATCGCATTGGCCTGGCTATCGATGATACCGACAGCCGCCGCTGCGGAATAGAGGACGAAGGCGAATTCGCCGCCTTGCGCCATGAAGACCGCGCGCTCGAGTGCTTCCCGGTGGCCGGTTTTGAGAATGCGGGCGACGATATAGATGCCGATCGCCTTCATCATCATGTAGGCGACGACATAGATGGCAATGAGCTGCCAGTTGACGACGACCACATGCAGGTCGAGCGACATGCCGACGGCGAGGAAGAACAGTCCGAGCAGAATGCCGCGGAATGGTTCGATGTCGGCCTCCAGCTGGTGGCGGAAGGTCGATTCCGACAAAAGCACGCCGGCCAGGAAGGCGCCCATCGCCATCGACAGGCCGGAAAGCTGCATGGCGAGCGCCGACCCGAGCACGACCAGAAGGGCGGCTGCGGTCATCACCTCACGGGCGCGCGCATCCGCCAGAATACGGAAGAACGGATTGAGCAGATAGCGTCCTGCAAGCACCAGCCCGACGATCGCGGCAAGGCCGATGCCGACCTCCGTCAACCGATCCGACAGGCTCATATCGGCGCCGCCCGGCGCGAGGAAGGCGATCAGCGCCAGCAATGGCACGATGGCCAAGTCTTCCAAGAGCAGGACCGAGACGATGCGCTGGCCCTTGGGCGTGGCCAGTTCGCCGCGTTCTTCCAGCAATTGCATGACGATTGCCGTCGAGGTGAGCACGAAACCGGCGCCGGCGACGAAGGATTGCGCGATAGGAAAACCTCCCGCCAGCCCGACGGCGGTCAGCAGGACCGCGCAGACGCCGACCTGCAGCGCGCCAAGCCCGAAAATCTCGCGGCGCATGCCCCATAGCCGTGACGGCTGCATCTCCAGCCCGATGATGAACAGGAACATGACGACGCCGAGTTCGGCGACATGAAGAATGGCTTCCGATTCGGAAAAGATGCGCAGCCCGAACGGACCGATCACGACGCCGGCCGTCAAATAGCCGAGGATGGAGCCAAGTCCGATGCGCCTGAAGATCGGCACCGCAACGACGCCGGCGGCGAGCAGCGCCACCACCTGGATCAGATCGCCGTTCGATGCCTCTGCCGCCATGCCTGCCGTTCCGCTCTCCTGGGAGTCAAGCGGCCAAGATAGGGGCTTCGGAGCGGATCGAACAGTGCGAATCCGGCGCGTTGTGAAGGCGATATTGCAGGCGCACTGCACAGGATAATGGGCTCCCGGGCGTTGCTTCAGGTTGCGATTACCAAGGGTCCGGCCAAGGCAGCCGACCTCGGGGCCAAGGTCCAGGCGGTCACAACCAAGTACCAGGGCGGCACGACAGCAGCCGAGGCCTGCAAGGCCTATGACGAAGTGATTGCCGCGATCAAGGGTTGAGCACCCATTTGCATATCAAAGAGGGCGGCGCCGTTTGGTTGCCGCCTTTTTCACGCCGAAAGCTCAGTTCGGAGTTATGGAGCCGACCTCGACTGCATCGACCCGCTTCAACTTCATGCCGATGACCGGGACCAGCTGCTGGTCGACGCGCACGGCAACGGTCACCGTCATCGAATTGTCGTCGGGGACAAGCGCCTGCATAACGCCGCGCAACTGATTGCGATTGATGGTGAAAACCACCTTGTGCGCATCGACGACATTGCCGCCGATAATGTCGAGGCCGGAGCCGGCGGCCCCGCCCATAAAGCTGCCCTTGTAGCCCTGCCGGCCCTTGTGTTCGATCGTTGCCGACATCTGCTGGGTGAACATGCCTACCCGGCAGCCGCCGTCGAGCGACATGCCGACCTTGCCGTCAGGCGTCGAGCCGATGAAGCTGCAGGTGAATTTCGTGCCCTTGTATTTGCCGGCAACGATTTCCCCGGGGCCGACCCATTTGCCTTCGACCGACCGAAAGAACTGCTTGTCCGGTTCCGCCGCCGAGGTCTTTCCGGCAATGCCGACGGTTGCGACAAGCGCGAGCGCCACGGGCAGCCCGCTGGACAGAATAACGCTTTTCATCGACGACACCCGGCAACAAAGAGACTGGTTGGACGCTTCCGACCATGGACAAGATTGGTTAATGCTTTGTCACCCCAAGGCAATAGTCACGTTCCGGAAGCGGACGTTTCTTTTTCTTTCTTTGCTGCAAAGGAGGTCAGCGCGGAGAGGAAATCGCCCAATCCGGGCCGCCTGACTGCGTAAAAGGGCAGGGGCCTTGCGGTTTCCATCGCTGCAATGCCGATGCGCGCAGTCATCATGCCGTTGACGACGCCTTCGCCGAGCTTGGCCGAGAGCCGGGCGGCAAGGCCGTGGCCGACGATCTGCTGGACGAAACTGTCGCCGACGGCGATCGACCCGGTGACCGCGAGATGGGCCAGAACGCTGCGCGCCAGGCGAAAAAAGCCAAGCGTGCCGGGGCGGCCGCCATAAAGCTCCGACAGCCGGCGAATCAACCGGCCGGCTTCGAACACGACATAAGCGACGTCGACCAGCGCGCGGGGGCTGACCGCGGTCACCAGGGAGACGCGCTTCGCCGCTTCGAGGATCATCACCCTGGCGCGGGCATCGAGCGGGCCGAGTATCTCGGTCTCGGCCAGCCGCACCAGATTGCCGCCGTCAATGATCTCGCCGCGCAATTCGGCCAGCGAGCGCCTGCCTGCCGCGGTTTCAGGCTTGGCCGAGACAAAGACCGACAACTCGTCGACCACGGCGCGGGCGGCCTTCGGATCGTCACGGGCAATCGCATCGAGCGCCCGCTTCTGCAACTTTTCGACCTCGGCAAGGCGGGCAATCGCCATGAATTCGCGCACGAGGATGATCAGAAGCGCCAGGATGGCGATCGCGGCCATAGCGGCAGCCAGCCAGCCCAGCCACTCGGCGCGCTCGAACAGGTCGCGAATCAGCTGGTCGGTCCAGAGGCCGACGGCGAGCGAAACCAGAACGCCCAGCGCGCCGAAGAACAGGCTGCCAAGCGGCGAACGTTTTCGCGGCGCAATCGCCGGCGGCGGTTCGGCAGCGACGATATCAGGCTCGTCGAAGACGTCGATCTCCGCCGGTGTGACCACGGCAAGATCCGCCGTCACGGTACGCGGCTTTCGCGCCGGCGCGGCCTCGGACGCAGCATGGTGAGCCGTCGAATCTTCCTTCTGCTGGGGCTCCGGCTCTATGCGAAAGGCCGCCGGTCTGCGGGGCGCACTCATGCGAGATGATCTCCGATCAGGAACTGCAGCGCGAGGTCGAGCCTGATATGCGGCAGCGACAGCGTCACACGCTCGGCGGTGCGCTCGAGTTTCGGCGGGCGAAAGCGCACGAAGCGGATCGCGGGGTCGTCATTGTTCTGCGGGCGGGTCGATTCGGAAACGTCGAACACCGCATCAACTTTCTCCGGCAAGTCACCGGGAAATATGGCTGTTTCGGTCTTTCCGTCAAAGGTTTTGCCATCGATTTTTTCGCCGCGCAATGGCGTGCCGATAATGACCGGCAAAGTCTCGCGGCCCTGCTTGACCGTGCCTTCCCGGGTCGCGCGCATGGCAGCCATAGCGACGACGTCGACGTCGGCGCCGGTGAAATTCGCCCGCGCCACGGCTCGGTCGGCTAGCCGCCGCACGATCGCCTGCAGCCGGTCGTGGCTTTCGTGGTGCAGATGGTCGGCCTTGGTCGCGGCCACCAATATGCGGTCGATACGCCTCGAAAACAGGTCGGTCAGGAAGTTGCCCCGGCCGGGCCGGAAACAGGACAGGATTTCGGTGACCGCGCGCTCCAGATCGGCCATCGCACCGGGGCCGGCATTCAATGCCTGCAATGCGTCGATGAGCACGATCTGGCGGTCGAGACGCGTGATGTGTTCGCGAAAGAACGGCTTGACGACATGCGTCTTGTAAGCCTCGTAGCGCCGCTCCATCATAGCCTGCAGCGATCCCGAGCGGGCGCGCCGGCCGCCCAGATTCGGCAGCGGCGCGAAGGTGAGAGCGGGCGAGCCTTCAAGATCGCCGGGCATCAGGAAGCGGCCGGGCGGCAGGGTCGAAAGCGCCCGCTCGTCAAGTTTGCAGGCCTTGAGATAGGCGGCGAAGCTCTCGGCGAGACGGCGCGCCGTCATCTCGTCGGCGTCGGCGTTGGGGTCGACGGAGGCGGAGAGCGCCTGCCATTCCCGCGAAAGATCGACACGCACCGGCAACACGGCCATCTCGAAGGCCTCACGCGAAAAATCGGCGTAGGACTTGCCGAGCAGCGGCAGGTCGAGCAGCCATTCGCCGGGATAATCGACGATGTCGACCGACAATTTGCCGGCGGAAAACATGCGGCTCCAGCCAGAGGCCGATTCGTATTCGATAGTCAGCCTCAGTTCGGAAATCGCACGCGTCGAATCCGGCCAGACGCGGTCGTCGACAAGAGCCGCGATGTGATCCTCGTACTGGAAGCGTGGTACGGCGTCGTCCGGCTGCTCTTCGAGAAAAGCGCGGGCGATGCGCCCCGATTTTTGTGCCTCAAACAGCGGCAAGCGTCCGCCATGGACCAGATTGTGCACAAGGGCCGAGATGAACACCGTCTTGCCGGCGCGAGACAGCCCGGTCACGCCAAGACGCAGTGACGGAGCGAAAAGCCCGGCAGCGCGGCCTGACAACGTATCCAAGGCAATCTTCGCCTCGTCGGTAAAAGTCGTCAGCGATGATGCCAAATCTGTTCTCGCGGGCCGGTCAGGATCCGATATAGGCTTTGATGCGCGGCTTTGAAATGGCCTCAGATATCGGCAGGCGTCAGGAAGGCTTCGAGATAGCCGGTGCCTGGCGCAGCCTCGGCAAGTCTGCCGTTGAACCGGACCACCGCAAGTGCGGAGGTCGGGAAGCCGTGGTTCAGCATGGCCCGCGCGGTCTCGTCGCCGTCGCCTGAGAGCGCCATGGCGAGATCCTCAATCATCGGATTGTGGCCGATGACGAGCAAGGCATCCAGCCCGCCATTCTGCCGGATGGCAGTGAGGTATGCGGCGGCATCGTCGCTGTAGAGGGTGTCACAGAACAGCACCCGGCCCGTGTCCGTATGGCCAGCCAAGCTTTCCAGCGTCTGGCGGGCGCGCCTGGCGCTTGAGCAAAGGGTGAGGGCCGGTGCATATTTGCGCGAACGCATCAGCACGCCCATCGCTTCGGCATCGGCGAAGCCGGATGGATCGAGCGGGCGGTCGAAGTCAGCCACGCCAGGCAGCGCCCAGCCGGCCTTCGCATGCCTCAGGAGGTAAAGTCTGATCACCGGGTCCCCGTTGTGCCGGGCACCGAACCCGTCAGCACGCCGCAGGATTTGCCATCAGAAGAGCTCCGTGCGCAATGGCAAGCACCCCTCAAGCATAGCGAATCATGTACGGATTCGGTCGTATTCTTCGCAAAAAGGGCATCGCCGATGCTGGTTTGTCCGAGACTAACAATTGCGTGAAACTGTTGTCGATTGACCTTGTGCAGCTTTCGGTCCGCGAATATATAGGCGCCAAATTTGGGGTTTGTTGGGTGAGTCGAATGAACGACATCGTTACCGCCGATTACGTACCCTCCGAAGACGAGCCGTTCATGAACGAGCGGCAGAAATCCTACTTTCGCATGAAGCTCGTCACCTGGAAGAACGACATCTTGCGCGAAGCGCGCGAAACTCTCGAAATCCTGCAGCAGGAAAACGCCAACCACCCCGACCTCGCCGATCGCGCCTCCTCAGAAACCGACCGCGCCATCGAACTTCGCGCCCGCGATCGCCAGCGAAAACTCATCTCCAAGATCGATTCGGCCCTCCAGCGCCTTGACGAAGGCACTTACGGTTATTGCGAGGAGACGGGCGAGCCGATCGCGCTGAAGCGGCTCGACGCGCGCCCGATCGCCACCTTGTCGATCGAGGCACAGGAGCGCCATGAGCGGCGCGAGAAGGTCTACCGCGACGACTGAATCGCCGGGAAAAACAGCGGCATCGGTAAAGCGTTCACAATGGCCGGTTTTCCGGCCATTTTCATTGGCCGTTCGCTATCGGCCTATCTTTTCTGATTGGACAACTCGCCGAGGAGCTTCGTCATCTCGTCGTCGAGAGAGGGTGATGCCTTCGCCACCGGCTTGCTCGGCGTTTGGCTGAAGCGTGGCTCGTCGAGGGAAACCTCCAGCTCCTTCATCAGCGCATCGTCAATCGACTCGTGCTGTGCCGGCGGCTCGTATCTTGCCGGGGAGTCCTGTCTTGCCGGCGGCTGCGCATGCCGCGAGGCACTGGCGTTGACGGATCCATAACTTGGCAACGGCGTGACGTTCGATGCCGGTTTCGGCGCCGGCGCCGGCATTGTTGCCGGCATCGTCGCCGTCTGGCGGGCTCGGACAGGGGTCGCGGTTACGCTTGCCGGCTGCGGTGGCGCTTGCCTCACCGGCGCGGCTGTGGTCGAAGCAGACCTTGCTGCCGGCTGGTGGCCGTTGTCTCCGGTCAATGCCGGGCGCCGCAACGCCGAGAGCCTGATGTCGCGCTCGACGACGACGTCGGTCGGACCACCGATCAAGAGCAGGTGCTCGATATCGTCACGGCGCACCAGCACCAGCCGCCGGTGACTGTCGACCGCTGTGGCATCCATGACAGCCAGCCGCGTCTTGCGGTTCCTGCCGCCGGCGACGAATGTCCCGAACGTCAGGCTGCGGATCAGCCTGATGATAAGAAGAATGATGAGCAGAAGGACAAGTACTGCAAACGTCCATAGGATTGCTGCGGCATAACCAGGACCCGCCACGCCATCCAGCCATTGCAGCATTGGTTCCCCCAAAATCAGCTTTCGAAGAGAAGCGACACTAGACTGTTGCGGCAGGCCACCGCAAGTTGCCTTTCACGCTTCGTGAACAGCTTGAAACGCCGGGAGCCGAACGGCGTCATTTTTAGCGGACATCTGCAGCCGGGCCTTTTCCCAACCCTGAGAATATGATTCAACCGACACCGGAATTCACGAGCAGGGGGCACATGGCCAAGGAAGCGCGCGGCGATTTCTATCCGGTACCTATCGTCGACCAGAACACGCGACCGGGAGCGGTCACCCGGCTCATCGTCTTCATCGTCGTCCTGACTGGGGCAGCGATCGTCTTCGGCCTTTTCCGCGAGCGCCTTGGCGATCCATTCCTGCTTGGCATGCTTGGCGTGCTGGCGATGATCGGCGTCGGCTTTCTATTCGCCACTGCGATCGGCTTCGTGCACATCACGCCGCGCTCGACAAGCGACGAACTGTCGAAAGCTTTCGTCGATTCGATGTCGCAAGGTCTCCTGGTCACCGACACCAAAGGCCGTATCATCTACGCCAACCGGACCTATGCCGATATGACGGGTGCCGAGTCGGCCGCCGACCTCAAGACCGTCGAAGGTTTGCTTTCAGACGTTCCCGAGGCCTCGGTGACCATATACCGGCTGGCGTCAGGCCTGCGGGACGGCCAGCCGGGCGACGGCGAGTTTCGGCTCGCGCAGTCCATTCGGCCAGGCGCCGAACCGGGCGCGCGCTGGTACCGCGTTCGGGCCCGCGCCTTCAGCGTTCCCGGCCAGCGGCTGCCCATGCTTGCCTGGCAGCTTGCCGATATCTCGCGGGAACGGGCCGAGCAGGAGCGGTTCTTTCTCGACCTCCAAAAGGCGATCGATCACCTCGACCATGCGCCGGCCGGTTTCTTTTCGGCCGACCAGGAAGGCCGCGTGACCTATATCAACGCGACTCTTGCGGAGTGGCTGGGCATCGACCTGGCCAGCTTCACTCCCGGCGCCATCACGCTGCCGGAGATCGTCGCCGGGGACGGCATGGCGCTGGTCCGTTCGGTCAAGGCCGACGCTGGTACCACGCGCAATGCCGTTATCGACCTCGATCTGACGACGATGACCGGCGAGGCGCTGCCGGTGCGCTTCATGCATCGTGTCTCGGCCAGCCGAGAGGGTCTCAACGGCCCGACTCGCACCATCGTGCTCAACCGGACGCAAGGCGAGGACGCTTCGGCCGACCTCCGCGCATCGGAAATACGCTTCACGCGGTTCTTCAACTCGACGCCGATGGCGATAGCCGGCGTCGACCATGCCGGCCGCATCCTGCGCACCAATGCGCCATTCCTGTCGCTGTTTTCCTCGGTCGTCGACCGCGACGCGGTCGATCGGCGTGTGCGGCTGGATACGGTGATCCACGAGCGCGACCGGCCGGCTTTCGCCGCGGCCTTTGAAAAGGCACGCCAGCAACAGGCTGACATCGAGCCGATCGATACGGTGCTGCCCGGCAATGAGGAGCGCCACATACGCTTCTACGTCAACGCGGTCGCAGACGGTACCGGTGGCGAGGGCGCCGAGGAATCGGCCATCGTCTATGCCGTGGAGACTACTGAGCAAAAGGCCCTCGAGGGCCAGATGGCGCAGAGCCAGAAGATGCAGGCGGTCGGCCAACTCGCCGGCGGCATCGCGCATGATTTCAACAATGTGCTGACCGCCATCATCATGGCCTCGGACCTGCTGTTGACCAACCACCGGCCGTCCGATCCGTCATTCCCGGACATCATGAACATCAAGCAGAATGCCAACCGGGCGGCCTCGCTGGTGCGGCAGTTGCTGGCCTTCTCGCGCAAGCAGACGCTGCGGCCGGAGGTGCTCAACCTGACCGACGTGCTCGCCGATCTCAGAATGCTGCTTGCCCGGCTGGTCGGCAACGATATCAAGCTCAAGATCGACCATGGCCGCGACCTGTGGCCGGTCAGGGTCGATATCGGGCAGTTCGAGCAAGTGGTGGTCAATCTGGTGGTCAATGCGCGCGATGCGATGCCGGCCGGCGGCGACCTCACGGTGCGCACCCGCAACGTCAGCGCCGGAGAGTGCAAGACCTTTTCCTACCGCGAACTTACTCCGGCCGACTATGTGCTGGTCGAGGTCGAGGACAGCGGCAGCGGCATCGCGCCTGATGTGCTGAAAAAGATCTTCGAGCCCTTCTTCACGACAAAGGAGGTTGGCAAGGGAACCGGACTCGGCCTGTCCATGGTCTATGGCATCATCAAGCAGACAGGCGGCTTCATCTTCTGCGATTCCGAAGTCGGCAAGGGATCGGTGTTCCGCATCTTCCTGCCGCGGCACATTGCGGAGGCAAGGAAGGCGGGCGAGGCTGGAGAAGTGCCGGCCGCCCCTGCCAAGATCACCGACTCAGCCAAGGATCTGTCGGGCTCGGCCACGGTGCTGCTGGTTGAAGACGAGGACGCCGTGCGCATGGGCGGCATGCGGGCGCTGAAATCGCGCGGCTACACCGTCCACGAGGCGTCGTCGGGCGTCGAGGCGCTTGAAGTCTACGAAGCGCTCGGCGGCAAGGTCGACGTCGTGGTGTCGGACGTGGTGATGCCGGAAATGGATGGCCCGACGCTGCTTGGCGAATTGCGCAAACGGCAGCCCGACATCAAGTTTATCTTCGTGTCCGGCTATGCCGAAGACGCGTTCGCCAAGAACTTGCCGGCCGACGCGCATTTCGGCTTCTTGCCGAAGCCGTTTTCGCTCAAGCAATTGGCCACGATCGTAAAGGACATGCTGGAATCCTGACCCTTCCAACGCTCCGCTTGCGCATTGTCGTGAGACTGCCATGATTACAGGCGAAACGGGCGACGGGTTTTTGGAAAGCATGCCGTGACGCCACACAACGAGGCTAGCAAAGGCGACTACGCAAGCACGGTGCTGCTGCCGGGCGACCCGCAGCGCGCTGAATGGATGGCGGAGACCTTTCTGGAAGCGCCGCGCTGCGTCAACCGCCGCCGCGGCGCGCTCGGCTTTACCGGGTTGTTTCGCGGCAAGCCTGTCAGCGTCCAGTCCACCGGCATCGGCGTCCCGTCATTCCTGGTCTACGTGCACGAGCTGCTGGACTTCTACGGTGCGAAAACGTTGATCCGCACCGGCACCTGCGGTGGCCTGACCGCCGAGATGGCGCTGCGCAGCCTGGTGAGCGCACAATCGGTGCGCGGCGAAAATTCGGAGAGCGGCCAGGTTTTTGGGCTCTATCGTGCCGATGCCGGCCCCGATCCTGCATTGTTGGCCCAGGCGTTGGCCCGCGCTGCGGAACTCGGCATCGACCATCGGGCCGGACTGACGATCTGCAGCGATATTTTTTATCATCCGCTGGGGCGCGAACGCTTTGCCGAAGCACAGGCACAGGGGGCGCTCGCCGTGGATATGGAAACCAGCGCACTCTACCGCATTGCGGCCGATTTCGGCGCCCGGGCGCTGTCCATCCTGACCGTCGTCGACAATGTGGCAACCGGCGAGCAGACCGACTATTCCGAACGCCAGGGGCTTTTCACCGATATGACCCGGCTGGCGCTCGACATGGCGGCGGAGAGCTAGGCGGCTTCTACTTCGGAGTAGGGAAGCTCGCCAGGTTCCGTACTTTTCAACGCTTCGTGCAGGTCGAGGCGGTAAAGGCGCCGTCTGGCTGCTTCATGATGATGTCGAAGGACGGGGTGGTTCCGCTTTCCAGCGTCGCTTGCGTAAGCGAGATCGAGTTGCCACCGCTGGTGTAGCCGCCCAGCGGACCCAGCCAGGTAATCACCCCGTCTGCATCCATCTGGTAGTCATAACTCTGCGGCGCGGTGCCGAAGCTAACCGGACCGCTATAGACGTTTCCGTTGATGGTGATGTCGCCGAGGCTGAGGAACATGCCTAGCAGATAGACTTCGCAATGATATGAGCCGTCCGGCAGCTTGCCGTCGCTGAAGCCTGCGCGCGCTACGGTCGTCGTCGCCAGCAGAAGCATGGTGATGAAAATGCAAGACGTTCGGAAGGCCATGGCGTCGCTCGTTTAAGGGTTCGAACTTGCCCCATTTCGCTGCGACGCTGCAATCCTCGCCAGCGCTCATATGATGCTGCTCAAAATTCGGGCATTGGCCTGTATATGAGTAAAACTTAGGCTGGTACGAGTGATCTTTTCTCATTTCAAACCTGGCAGGCGAGGTTCATCTCCTGCGGCTAATACATTAACCGACTGACAGGGCTGGGAAATCTCAAACCCTCCGATCTTTCGCCGGTGATTGGCACAGCCGTTGCATGGTCTGTTCCGATGCAGTTAACCAGCTTGGGAGTTTAAAAGTATGAGGGGCAGTTTCTCGACAATAACAAAAATGTTTTCGGCCGGCGTGGTCACCGCCGGCCTGCTGATGAGCGTTCCCGCCAAGGCGGCCGACGACACCATCAAGGTCGGCATCCTCCATTCGCTGTCGGGAACCATGGCGATCTCGGAGACGACGCTGAAGGACGCCATGCTGATGCTCATCGAAGAGCAGAATGCCAAGGGTGGCCTGCTCGGCAAGAAGCTCGAGGCGGTGGTCGTCGATCCGGCTTCCAACTGGCCGCTGTTCGCCGAAAAGGCGCGCGAGCTGATCTCCAAGGACAAGGTCGCGGCGGTGTTCGGCTGCTGGACCTCGGTGTCGCGCAAATCGGTGCTGCCGGTGTTCAGCGAACTCGACAACATCCTTTTCTATCCCGTCCAGTATGAGGGCGAGGAGAGCGAACGCAACGTGTTCTACACCGGTGCGGCGCCGAACCAGCAGGCCATTCCGGCCGTCGATTATCTGATGAGCGAGGACGGCGGTTCGGTGAAGCGCTGGGTGCTCGAAGGCACCGACTACGTCTACCCGCGCACCACCAACAAAATCCTCGAAGCCTACCTGAAGGCGAAGGGCGTTGCCGCCGAAGACATCATGGTCAACTACACGCCGTTCGGTTTCTCCGACTGGCAGACCGAAGTCTCGGCGATCAAGAAGTTCGGTTCGGCCGGCAAGAAGACCGCCGTGGTCTCGACCGTCAACGGTGACGCCAATGTGCCGTTCTACAAGGAACTCGGCAACCAGGGCATCAAGGCCGAGGATATTCCGGTCATGGCCTTCTCGGTTGGTGAGGAAGAGCTCGCCGGTCTCGACACCGCGCCGCTGGTCGGCCATCTCGCCGCCTGGAACTATTTCGAAAGCGTCGACACGCCCGAGAACGCGAAGTTCATCGCCGACTGGCACAAATTCATCAAGAACGACAAACGCACCACCAACGACCCGATGGAAGCCCATTATATCGGCTTCAACATGTGGGTGAAGGCGGTCGAGAAGGCAGGCACCACCGATCCGGACAAGGTCATCGACGCCATGGTCGGCGTCTCGGTGCCGAACCTGACCGGCGGTTATTCGACGATGATGCCGAACCATCACATCACCAAGCCGGTGCTGATCGGCGAAATCCAGGCCGACGGCCAGTTCGAAACCGTCTCGCAGACGCCGGGCCTGGTGATGGGCGACGAGTGGTCCGACTATCTGCCTGACTCCAAGGACCTGATCTCCGATTGGCGCGCGCCTCTGTCCTGCGGCAACTTCAACGTTGCCACCGGCAAATGCGGCGGCAAGGGAACCAACTGATCCTCCCGGTCTGTCCTCCCAGACCCGCAAGCCTCCGGGCAGGCTCCTCCTCCAGCCTGCCCGGAGGCGACATTCAACCTTCAAGAGCCACCAGAAACCAATGATCCTGATCCGCGCGATTGGCCTGATGCTGCTCCTTCTCCTGGGGACGCTGGTGCCGTCGAACGCCAGCGAAGCAGATCTGCGCGTGGTCATCGCCAAATTCGGCACCGCCGCCAATTTTCCGGCGATAGAAGCCGTGGTGCGGGAGCTTGCGGCTTCCGGCGATCCGGCCGTAGAACGGCCGCTTGCCGCGCTTGCGGAGGGCAGCCTTTACGTGCGCAAGGCCGATTCACTGGTCTTTGTCGGCAAGGAGAGCGGCGACGGCATCGAGCTGCTCGATGCGCTTACCGGCGAAAGATCGGGCGAAGCTGCCAAGGCCGACATCAGCAAGATCAAGGTCAACAACACGCTGCGCCGCGTCATTCGCGACGCGCTGGGCACACTGACGCTTGGCTCCAAGGATCCGGCCGTGCGCATTGCCGCCGCCGACACAATGTTCAAGACGCCGGACGCGGCAAACATCGAGCCGCTCGACACCGCGATCGCCAATGAGAGCGTGGCAAGCGTCAAGGCGCTGCTAGAACAGGCCCGCGCCGCGTCGATTCTCGTTTCCGACAGGCCGGAGGCCGACAAACTGGCGGCGATCGCGCTCATAGGTGCGCGCGGCGACCGCGATGCGGTGTCGCTGCTCACGTCGGTAGAGGCCAGCTCCGAAGGTGCGGTGAAGGACGCGGCGACCGCGGCGATCGCCAACATCAATTCGACGCTGGCGCTGTGGGATGCCGGCCAGAATATCTGGTATGGCATATCGCTTGGATCGGTGCTGCTGCTGGCGGCGATTGGCCTGGCCATCACCTTCGGCGTCATGGGCGTCATCAACATGGCGCATGGCGAGATGGTCATGCTCGGCGCCTACACGACCTTCGTCGTGCAGGAGGTTATCCGTAATTCCTTTCCCGGTCTGTTCGACTGGTCGCTGGTCATCGCCCTGCCGCTGGCGTTCCTGGTGGCGGCGCTCGTCGGCCTTGTCATCGAGCGCGGGCTGATCCGCTTCCTCTATGGACGGCCGCTGGAGACGCTGCTGGCGACATGGGGTGTGTCGCTGATCCTGCAGCAGGCCGTACGCACCATGTTCGGACCGACCAACCAGGAGGTAGGCAACCCGTCATGGATGTCCGGCTCGTTCAATATCGGCCAGCTTGCCGTGACCTGGAACCGGCTCTGGATCCTGGTATTCGCGCTCGGCGTGTTCGCGGTGCTGCTCTACGTGATGAAACGCACGCCCTGGGGGCTGCAGATGCGTGCCGTCACCGCCAATCGCCGCATGGCTGCCTCGATGGGCATCAGGACGCCGTGGGTGGACGCCCTGACGTTTGCACTCGGCTCCGGCATTGCCGGCATCGCCGGTGTCGCGCTCAGCCAGATCGACAACGTCTCGCCCAATCTCGGCCGCGGCTACATCATCGACAGCTTCATGGTCGTCGTTTTCGGCGGTGTCGGCAATCTCTGGGGCACGCTGGTCGGCGCTTTCTCGCTCGGCATCGTCAACAAGTTCCTCGAGCCTTATGCCGGAGCAGTGCTCGGCAAGATTGTCGTCCTGGTGCTGATCATCCTGTTCATCCAGAAACGCCCGCGCGGTCTGTTCGCGCTAAAGGGCAGGTCGGTGGAAGCATGATCACGGGACGCTTCTTTGCCGCCGGCGCCGACCGCCGTGTCGCCATCACCATCTTCATCCTGCTGGCGGTCGCCATCATCGTGCCGCTGCTCAATCTTGCGGTCTCGCCGACAAGTGCGTTTTACGTGCCGTCCTATATCGTTGCGCTCACCGGCAAATACCTCTGCTACGCGCTGCTCGCCTTGGCGCTCGATCTCGTCTGGGGCTATTGCGGCATCCTCTCGCTCGGCCACGGCGCCTTCTTCGCGCTCGGCGGTTATGCGATGGGCATGTATCTGATGCGCCAGATCGGCTCGCGAGGCGTCTATGGCAATCCGTTGCTGCCGGATTTCATGGTGTTCCTTAACTACAAGGAATTGCCATGGTTCTGGTATGGTTTCGACCATTTCTGGTTTGCCGCGATCATGGTGCTTGCGGTGCCCGGCCTGCTCGCCTTCGTCTTCGGCTGGTTTGCCTTCCGCAGCCGCGTCACCGGCGTCTACCTGTCGATCATCACCCAGGCGATGACCTATGCGCTGCTGCTTGCCTTTTTCCGCAACGACATGGGTTTCGGCGGCAATAACGGCCTGACTGATTTCAAGGACATTTTGGGCTTCAACGTGCAGGCCGACATGACGCGCTCGGCGCTGTTCGCGGCCAGCGCCGTCATGCTGGCGTTTGCCGTCTTCGTCACCTGGGCAATCGTCGGTTCCAAGTACGGCAAGCTTTTGATGGCGGTGCGCGACGCCGAAAGCCGCACACGCTTCCTCGGCTGGCGGGCGGAGAACGTCAAACTGTTCGCCTTCACCGTGTCGGCGGTGATGGCCGGCATCGCCGGTGCGCTTTACGTGCCACAGGTCGGCATCATCAACCCTGGCGAATTCGAGCCGTCCAATTCGATCGAGGTGGTGGTGTGGGCGGCCGTCGGCGGGCGCGGCACCATCGTTGGGCCGATCATCGGCGCGCTTCTGGTCAATGCCGGTAAATCCTGGTTCACCGGCGTGCTGCCTGAATTCTGGCTGTTTGCGCTGGGCGGACTGTTTGTCGCCGTCACGCTGTTCCTGCCCAAGGGCATCATCGGCATGTGGGATTCCTGGCGCGGCAACGCCAAGGCGCTGCGGGCGGCCTCGGTTGCCGAAGAAGCCGGCATCGATCCCGATGCGCCGGTGCCGCCGAAAACCGACCGCTCGGCGGCGAGAAGGCCGGGCGACTGGTCGGCCTCCGGCGCCGAACCGCAGCCGGCGGAGTGATGGCCTGATGTCGAAGAGCAACACCATCCTCTATCTCGACGGCGTGTCGGTTTCCTTCGACGGGTTTCGCGCCATCAACAACCTTTCGCTGGTGCTCGACAAGGGCGAGATGCGGGCGATCATCGGCCCCAACGGCGCCGGAAAGACGACGATGATGGACGTCGTCACCGGCAAGACGCGGCCCGACGCGGGTGAAGTTTTCTTCAATGGTGAGGTCGACCTAACCAAACACGACGAGGCCGAAATCGCCATGATGGGCATCGGCCGTAAATTCCAGAAGCCGACCGTCTTCGAAAGCCACACGATCGAGGACAATCTGATGCTGGCGCTGAAAGGCCCGCGCTCGATCTTCCCGGCACTGTTCCATCGTCGCTCGGCCGCGGACGTGCGGCAGATCGACGACATCCTCGGCATCATCCGGCTTGGCGACAAGCGTGACGAACTCGCCGCCAATCTGAGCCACGGCCAAAAGCAATGGCTCGAGATCGGCATGCTTCTGGCGCAGGATCCGAAGCTGCTGCTGGTCGACGAACCGGTTGCCGGCATGACCGACGCCGAGACCGAGGAAACCGCGCGGCTGCTCCGGGATATCGCGCGCGACCATTCTGTCATCGTCGTCGAGCACGACATGCATTTCGTGCGCGAGCTCGGCGTCAAGGTTACCTGCCTGCACGAAGGCTCGGTGCTTTCCGAGGGCAGCCTCGACTTCGTTTCGGCCGACGAGCGCGTCGTCGAAGTCTATCTGGGGAGATGAACATGGTCTGGCGCGTTCCGTTCCATCATTTCGACCTTTCGTTCTTCACGCGTTGGAGAAAGCGCTGACCATGCTCGAAGTCTCCAATGCCACGCTGCACTACGGCGCTGCCCAGGCGCTGCGCGGCGTCTCGCTGAAGGCCGGCGCCGGCAAGATCACCTGCGTGCTCGGCCGCAACGGCGTCGGCAAGACCAGTTTGATGAGATCGATCGTCGGCCATCACCGGCTGACGAGCGGAAGCGTTGCCTTCGAGGGGAAGGCGCTCGACCGGAGCGCGGCGTATGATCGCGCCCGGTCGGGCATCGCATTCGTGCCGCAGGGCAGGGAGATATTTCCGCTGCTTACGGTGCGGGAAAACCTCGAATCGGGTTTTGCGCCGTTGAAGCGCGCCGATCGCAACATTCCCGGTCACGTCTTCGAATTGTTTCCGGTGCTGAAGCAGATGCTCGCGCGCCGCGGCGGCGATCTTTCCGGCGGCCAGCAGCAGCAGCTTGCCATCGGCAGGGCGCTGGTGATGCGGCCGAAGCTGCTGGTGCTCGACGAGCCGACCGAAGGCATCCAGCCGTCGATCATCAAGGACATCGGCCGCGCCATCCGCTATCTGCGCGACCAGGCCGGTATCGCCGTGCTTCTGGTCGAACAATATCTCGACTTCTGCCGGGAATTGGCCGACGAGGTCAACATCATGGACCGCGGTCAGATCGTCCATACCGGCCCCGCCGAGGATCTCGACCGGGCGGACGTCCGCAAATTCCTGACTGTCTGAATTCTTATTGATTCCATTACTTTGCAACTCTGGCGCGCTGCAGATTGCGTGCTAGATTTTGCTTGGCCTGGTGAGTCGGCCGCTTTCCGTAGCAGTTTCAACTTGGCAGATCAGGGGAAGGCGCGGCTGCGTCCGCACGCTTGCGCGCAAGCCCTTCCAGCGATCTGTTGTCGTCCAACATTTCGGGTGCTTGGGAGCCAGGGCCAGACGATGGAGCGCTATGTCGAGGACTACCAGAAACGACGGCTCACGGAGCGCGTCGATATCCTGACAGCCATCAACATTCTGAAATCGCAGGGGTATGACCATGACGAACTCATCGCGGAGATCACCAAGGTCTTCTATGTCGATCTCGATGCTTTCAACGAGATCGTCAGGGTTGATCGGCGTCCGGACGAACGCGCCGCATAGCCGGTAGTTTAGGACCAAGCCAGGCGGACCACCGACAGCGGGGCGTCAGCCTGCGACCCGCTTCATCAGCGCGATGGCGCCGAATGGAGCGCGGACCTTGCCCTCGGTGATGAAGTAGACAAACACATCGCGTGGCTTGACCGGCGCGTCGGTTGAAGGATCGGCGCGCGACAGGTCGGCCGGCACCTTGCCTTCCGCCCAGGTTTTTGCGCGCGCCGCCCATTCATCGAGCGCCTTTGGCGTGTAGCAATCGGGATTGTCGTCGCTGCCGGTCTGCAGCCGGGTATAGATGAAATCGCCGGTGACGTCGGCAATCCCCGGATATTTGGCGTGGTCGGCATAGACGATGGCGGCCTTGTGCTTTCGCGCCAAGGCGGCGAACTCCGGCACGACGAAGCTGTCGTTGCGCACCTCGACGGCGTGGCGCAGCGCAACGCCGTCCTGCTTTTCCGGCAACAGCTTGAGGAAGGCCTCGAAATCGTCCGGGTCGAATTTCTTGGTCGGCGCGAACTGCCACAGGATCGGCCCGAGCTTGTCGCCAAGTGCCGCGACGCCCGACCCGAGGAAGCGCATGATCGATTCCCCGGCCTCGCCGAGCACGCGGCGGTTGGTGACGAAGCGGTTGCCCTTCAGCGAATAGACGAAACCATCCGGCGCCTCGTTGGCCCATTTGACGAAGGTCGGCTCCTTGAAGCTCGAATAATAGGTGCCGTTGACCTCGACAGTGGGCACCTGCCGGCTGGCATAATGCAGTTGCTTGGCCTTCGACAATTTGTCCGGGTAGAAGGACGTGTCCCACGGCTCGAAGGTCCAGCCGCCCATGCCGGCGCGGATTGTTCCTGATTGAGTCATGGTCGTCCTCCCGGTTTGCAGAAAAGGATCACGCGATGGCGGTCGTCTCGACGGCTTTCGCCATGTCGACGACCGTCCATCCTGGCCGATATGGATTGGGCCGGCGACCCGTTTCGCGAAAGCCGTAGGCATTATACAACGAAACGTTCCGTTCCATTCTGGCATTGGTGTAGAGTCGGATTTCAGGCAAGCTCCACAGGCGCGTCTGTTGCTCGGCCCAGTCGAGCAGCCCGATGCCGAAACCCTTGCCCTGAAAGGCGGGCGCAACGGCGACGCTGAAGATCATTGTATGGTCCGCATGTCGTTCGAGAACGATCAAGCCGGCCGGCTTTCCGTCGTGCTCCGAAAGCCAGACCTCGCCGCGTTCGATGCGCGGCGCATAATCCTCGGTGAGGGGGATCGGCGGCGCTCCGAACAGGGCAGTGTAGGGCGCGTAGGCGTCGGTGGTGAGCGAGATCACCGTGGGGAGATCATCGGCCCGAGCGGCTCTCATGATCAAAACTGGCCCGCGCCGGCAGCGGCCGCAATCACCTTGTCCATGCCGGCCGCTATCGCGGCGACGGCATTGCGACTGGCGTCGCCCAAGCCGTGGCGCTCAGCGAGCCAGTGCGCGTCATTGTAGGAGAGCCAGACCTTGCCTTGCTTATCCTCCCAAGCCAGTGCCTTGACCGGCAGATCGATGCCGGCAAGCTGCCGGTCCTGCATCAGCGGCGTCCCGCCTTTCGGGTTGCCAAAAATCAGAAGCTGGGTCGGACGCAGGGAAGCTTCGACACTGCGCGCACCGGCGGCGTGGTCAATGCGGGCGAAGACCAGCAATCCTGCACCTTCCACAGTCCCGACCAGGCGATCGATCGTCTCGGCCACGCCGAAGCGGCTTTGGACCGTGATGAGACCGTTCTTTGCCATCACTCCGCCGCTTCGCGCTTGCCTCCGGGGCGCCGCTCCAGCAATTCCCTCAAGAACTGGCCGGTATAGCTGCGTTTTTCGCGGACGATGTCCTCCGGCGTGCCGGACGCTACCAGCTCGCCGCCGCCGTCGCCACCTTCGGGGCCAAGATCGAGCACCCAGTCAGCGGTCTTGATCACCTCTAGATTGTGCTCGATGACGACGACCGTGTTGCCCTGGTCGACCAGCTCGTGCAGCACTTCAAGCAGCTTGGCGACGTCGTGGAAATGCAGGCCGGTGGTTGGCTCATCGAGAATGTAGAGCGTCTTGCCGGTCGCCTTGCGCGACAGTTCCTTGGCAAGCTTGATGCGCTGCGCCTCGCCGCCCGACAAAGTCGTTGCCTGCTGGCCAACATGGATGTAGCCGAGGCCGACCCGTTTCAGCGTCTCCAGCTTGTCGCGCACGCCGGGCACGGCAGCGAAGAAATCGACGCCTTCCTCGACCGTCATGTCGAGAACGTCGGCGATCGACTTGCCCTTGAACAGGACGTCGAGCGTCTCGCGGTTGTAGCGCTTGCCGTGGCAGACGTCGCAGGTGACATAGACGTCGGGCAGGAAATGCATCTCGATCTTGATGACGCCGTCGCCCTGGCAAGCCTCGCAGCGGCCGCCCTTGACGTTGAACGAGAAGCGGCCCGGCTGGTAGCCGCGCGCCTTCGCCTCCGGCAAGCCGGCGAACCAGTCGCGGATCGGCGTGAAGGCGCCGGTGTAGGTGGCGGGGTTGGAGCGCGGGGTGCGCCCGATCGGCGACTGGTCGATGTCGATGACCTTGTCGAGGAATTCCAACCCCTCGATGCGGTCATGCTCGGCCGGATGCTCGCGCGAGCCCATGATGCGGCGCGACGCCGCCTTGAACAGGGTCTCGATCAGGAAGGTCGACTTGCCGCCGCCGGATACGCCGGTGACGGCGGTAAACGTGCCGAGCGGGATTTCGGCGGTGACGTTCTTCAGATTGTTGCCGCGCGCGCCGACGACCTTCAGCCGGCGGTTCTTCTTGGCCTCACGCCGCGCTGCCGGCGTCGCCACTTCGAGCTCGCCCGACAGATATTTACCGGTGATCGAAGCGGGCGTCGCCATGATCTGCTGCGGCGTGCCCTGGGCGATGATGTGGCCGCCATGAATGCCGGCCGCCGGGCCGATATCGACGACGTAGTCGGCATGCAGGATGGCGTCCTCGTCATGCTCGACGACGATGACCGTGTTGCCGATGTCGCGCAGATGCTTCAGCGTGTCGAGCAGGCGGGCATTGTCGCGCTGGTGCAGGCCGATCGACGGCTCGTCGAGCACATAGAGCACGCCGGTCAGGCCGGAGCCGATCTGCGAAGCCAGCCGGATGCGCTGGCTCTCGCCGCCCGACAACGTGCCGGAGTTGCGCGACAGCGTCAGATAGTCGAGACCGACATCGTTGAGGAAGCGCAGCCGCTCGCGGATTTCCTTGAGCACGCGCACCGCAATCTCGTTCTGCTTGTCGTTGAGCGAAGCGGGCAGATCGGTGAACCACTGGTCGGCCTTGCGGATGGACAGCTCGGTGACCTCGCCAATGTGCTTGCCGGCGATCTTGACCGCGAGCGCCTCGGGCTTCAGCCGATAGCCGCGGCAGGCCGGGCAGGGCGTGGCCGACATGAAGCGCTCGATCTCCTCGCGCATCCAGGCGGATTCGGTTTCCTTCCAGCGGCGCTCGAGATTGGGGATGACGCCCTCGAAGGTTTTCGTCGTTTTGTAGGAGCGCAGACCGTCATCATAATGGAAGGTGATTTCGCGCTCGCCGGTGCCGTGCAGGACGGCTTGCTTTGCCTCCTCGCTCAAATCCTTGAACTTGTCGCCGAGCTTGAAGCCATAGGCAATGCCCAGCGCTTCCAGCGTCTGCGCATAGTAGGGCGAGCTCGACTTCGCCCAAGGGCTGACGGCGCCGGCGCGCAGCGAGACATTCTCGTCGGGCACGACCAGGCTGGCATCAATGGCGCGTTGGCTGCCGAGCCCGTCGCAGGTCGGGCAGGCGCCGAACGGATTGTTGAAGGAGAATAGCCTGGGCTCGATCTCGGGAATGGTGAAGCCGGATACCGGGCAGGCGAACTTTTCCGAGAACAGCATGCGTTCATGCGTCTCGTTCTTCGATTTGTTGACCGAATCCTCGCCGGTCTGGCTGGCGTCGAGCGGCTTGTCGGCAAATTCCGCCACTGCCAGCCCGTCGGCCAGCTTCAGCGCGGTCTCGATGGAATCGGCGAGCCGCGTCGCCAGATCGCCGCGCACGACGATGCGGTCGACGACGACGTCGATGTCGTGCTTGTACTTCTTGTCCAGCGCCGGCACGTCGGCGATCTCATAGAAGACGCCATCGACTTTGACGCGCTGAAAACCCTTCTTCTGCAGCTCCAGCAGTTCCTTGCGGTACTCGCCTTTGCGGCCGCGCACCATCGGCGCCAGAATGAACAGCCGGGTGCCTTCCTCGACAGCAAGCACCCGGTCGACCATCTGCGAAACCGTCTGGCTCTCGATCGGCAGGCCGGTGGCCGGTGAATAGGGTACACCGACGCGGGCGAACAAAAGCCGCATATAATCGTAGATCTCGGTGACGGTGCCGACCGTCGAACGTGGGTTCTTCGAGGTGGTCTTCTGCTCGATGGAGATGGCCGGCGACAGGCCGTCGATCTGGTCGACGTCAGGCTTCTGCATCATTTCGAGGAATTGCCGTGCATAGGCCGAAAGGCTCTCGACGTAGCGGCGCTGGCCCTCGGCGTAGATGGTGTCGAAGGCAAGCGACGACTTGCCCGACCCCGACAGGCCGGTCATGACGATCAGGCTGTCACGCGGCAGGTCGAGATCGACATTCTTCAGATTGTGTTCGCGTGCCCCGCGAATGGAGAGATATTTATGGTCGGCCATCGCCGGTCGCCGCCTCAGAATCTGGAATTCGTGGGATGGGCGGGTTTTCCCGACCATCCCCTATGTAGGTAATTTCGCCGCCTTTTCGAGAGACGCCACAACTCTCGACCAAAGCGTTTAACCGCCTTTCGCGCGAACGGGCAAGCGGAAAGAACAAAGGCCGAACACGCTCCTGACAAAAGCTGCCCGCGCAGCCGGCTTCACAAAGCGTCTCGCGATCACATTTTTCGGCAACCCGGCTATTCAAGGTTGACGTCCCCGCGTCATGGGGGCAGAATCCAATTGTCAACGAAGCCGGCCGTCTTTCGATGGCCTCGCGGCCTGGGGCTAGCCTGCGAGACGCCGCGGGTTATGCGATGAGCGCTTCGACGACAGTCGCAACGAACAGAAGGAGAGCAGAGGCATGACTCCACCGGATTGTTCCTTGAGGCTCCACGTGTCGCTGGAGCCGCGGCAGGTATAAGTGGCCAGGGTCAGGCGTTTTCGCTGCCCGCCAAACGGACCTGCCGATCCCCATAAAATCAGAGACTGCTAGTCGGATCGTCGGCTGAATGCCGCGAAGCATCCGAAATAAAAAGCCGGCAGTACACTCCCGGCAATTTGGATTTCAGATCCAAGAAGCCCCGTCAGTTGCAAAAGCAATGGCGGGGCTGTTCGTTTGAAGCGCAATATTTGTGGTTCACACCAGGCGAACTTAGCGGCTGGAGGGCCTGATCCCGCCGGTAGCGACATCGATGGTGATGCTGCCGGAAATCCGAACGTCGGTATCGCCAATCTTGAAGGTGCCGTTGCCGTTGCCTGGAGCCACGTCGTCAGGCTCAGGCTGCGGCGCTGGCTCGGCGATGCGATAATCGCTGGTCACACCGGGCAGGGCGCCCTTTTGCGAAGACGTCGAATTATCTTGGGCAAGTGCCATACCCACCAGCATGTTCGTGCCGGCAACGGTGGCGACGGCAAGGCATAACACGCTGGATAAACGGTTCGCGATCATCACCGGACTATAGTGCGGCGATAGCGCCGAAGCCAGACCAACGGCGCTGAAAGTTGCCGGCGCTCATATCGCTCAGTTCCGTTGGAAGGTGCCTCACGCGGCCTGTTTGCGAGTACCGAAAACATGGTCGACGAGGCCCCAATCCTTGGCCTCCTGCGCGGTCATGAAAAAGTCTCGGTCGAGCGTGCGTTCCACTTCATCGTAGGTGCGGCCGCAATGGTGGGCGTAAAGATCGGTCATGCGCCGCTTGGTGCGAAGGATGCCCTCGGCATGGCGCTGGATGTCGGAGGCTTGGCCCTGGAAGCCGCCGAGAGGCTGATGCAGCACGATGCTAGTGTTGGGTAGCGCGATGCGCCGCCCCGGTGTGCCGGCCATCAAAAGGAACGAGGCCATCGAGGCGGCGAAGCCCATACAAACGGTGGAGACCGGGCAGCTGATATACTGCATCGTATCGTAGATGGCGAAACCGCTGGTCACCACGCCGCCCGGCGAGTTGATGTAGAGCGAGACCTCCTTGTCGGGATTGTCGGATTCCAACGACAGAAGCTGGGCGCAGACCAGCGCCGAGGTGCCGTCGTCGATCGCCCCGTTGATGAAGACGATGCGCTCGCGCAGCAGCCGCGAAAATATGTCGAAGGCACGTTCGCCGCGGCTCGACTGCTCGATCACCATCGGCACCAGATTGGCAAGGCCGCTCATCGGTTGTCTCCGTTGACTGTTGTCGTTCAGGCCGCGCGCAGGAAGAGGCGCGGGGTGTTTGCGGCGACCTGCTTGTGCCTGGGAGTGCGCGCTTCAAAGGAAAGCCGGCAACCGGCGCCTGCCATCGCGATCTCCGGCACTGCTGCCCGAGCAAAACCATCATGGACGATACGCAGATGCGTGCCGCCGGAAACGGTGCGGTAGAGCGTAAAGGTGACGATGCTGTCCACTGGGCTGTCGTTCATTGCGCTGTCCAGGGGGCTGCCGGGCGGCACCTGCGTATCGCCGGGCGCCGGCCGCTCCCGCCAGGAATAGCGCAGCAGCCGTCCGGGATCCGCGTCGAGGATTTCGCACTCGATCGGCGCATTCGGCGCTTTAAAGGCAAAGCGGTTGCCGATTTCGGGCTTGATGTCGTTCGGCATCATCCAGGCCGCGAGCAGGTCCGGCACCGTCAGCGCCCGCCACACCTTTTCCGGCGGTTCGGGCAGCTCGCACTCGAACTCGATCTTGTCTGCGGCCATTTCGGCGCGTTCTTTGCCTCGGCTGGTCATTGGTCCATGTCCTTCAAAACCGTCTTGAGCCTTTCGATGCGCTCTGGCCAGAACGCACGGTAGCGTTCGATCCAGCCGAGCAGTGGCGCAAGCCCCTTCGGATCGACGCGGTAATAGGCGTTGCGACCGGCCCGGCGCTCGACCACGAGGCCGGCGCCGCGCAGCACTGCGAGATGTTGCGATACCGCCGGCTGCGATACCGGTATGCCAGTGCGCAGTTCCGACACCGTCATCTCGCCGTCGGCGAGCCGCTCATAGACGGCGCGACGCGTTGGATCCGCTAGTGCCCGAAAAATGTCTGCTTCGATCATGCCGAAAGCATAAGTCAATACTTATCTGTTTGGCAAGCCGTGTTTTTTAAGACAGGCGGTGTTTTTTAAGACAGGCGAGGTTTTACAAACTCGCCGGAAGCCAGCGTCTCACCATGTCCGGGGATCCCTTGAACGTCGCCTCGAAAACTGGTGACGCGAGCACGGCATGGATGTGAAGCAATTCGGAGCCGATGTTTCGGAAGCCATGTTGCCTGTGCGCGGCGACAACAAGCGACTGTCCCGCAGTCAAGACGAGATGCTCTTCGTCGATCCACATCTCGGCCCTGCCAGCGATGACGGTAAGCACTTCCTCGACCGGGTGCCAATGTGTCGGGGCGCCAACCGCCGGTTCGACCCACTGTTCGAATATGCAAAGTTGAGTTGCGCCGTTGCGGGCAGAGACATGCATGCGGGTCTTTACTCCCGTCCGCCATTCTTCTTGCGGCTGATCGTCATGCTCGACCATCTTCATGCGGTCGCCTCGATCCCATGGTCTGTGGAAATTCGACGCCAAGACACTACTTCTTACTGACAACTATTGACAGTGCAGGGCCTCTCCTATAGAACGAAAAGAGAACAAAAACCTTGTGGGAAAAGGCAGCGACGGCAGGCAGGGATTGTCCATAGCCTGTAAGGTGCGGCGACAAAAATTCGGTTTCGGATGAGCGCGGAGAAGTATCATGGCGGGTAGCGTCAACAAGGTCATTCTGGTGGGCAACCTCGGGGCGGACCCTGAAATCCGCCGCCTGAATTCGGGTGACCCGGTCGTCAACATCCGCATCGCGACGTCGGAAAGCTGGCGCGACAAGACATCCGGAGAGCGCAAGGAAAAGACCGAGTGGCACAATGTCGTGATCTTCAACGACCAGATCGCCAAGGTGGCCGAGCAGTATCTGAAGAAGGGCATGAAGGTCTATGTCGAGGGCCAGCTGCAGACGCGCAAATGGCAGGACCAGACCGGCAATGACCGCTATACGACCGAAATCGTGTTGCAGAAATTCCGCGGCGAGCTGCAGATGCTCGATGCGCGGGGCGAGGGCGGCGGCCAGGTCGGCAACTATGCCGGTGGTGGTGCGAGCCGCGGTTCCGATTTCGGCCAGTCCGGCCCGGGCGAAAGTTTCAATCGCGGTGGCGCCAACAAGGGCGGCGGCGGCGGTTCGTCGCGCGAGCTGGACGACGAAATCCCGTTCTGATTTCTCGGGGCGGACTGCCCTTGCGACGAAAAGCGCCGGCACCTTGGCCACGAAATGGCGTCCCGAAAATCTGTCTTGGATTTTCGGGACGTTGTGCGTTTGAGCGGTGAAAGGACGTATCAGGTGAAGGCAAGGGTCAAGTGGGTCGAGGAGCGCACTTTCGTTGGCGAGTCCGCCAGTGGGCACAAGCTGGTGCTAGGCACTGCGTTCGGGCCGGAGGGCAAGACGCCGGGGCCGAGCCCAATGGAACTGGTGCTGATCGGCACTGGCGGCTGCTCGGCCTATGACGTGGTCCATATCCTCGAAAAGGGGCGCGAGGCGGTCGAAGATTGCGTGGTCGAACTCGATGCCGACCGTGCAGAAGCCGATCCCAGGGTGTTCACCCGCATTCACATGCATTTTGTCGTCAAGGGCCGGGCGCTATCACACGACAAGGTGAAGCGGGCGATTGGGCTTTCGATCGACAAATACTGCTCGGCCTCGTCAATGATGGCCAAGACTGCCGAGATTACCCACGACTTCGAAGTCATTGAAACGACAGCGAAGTAGGGCTGTTCCTACGTCGCCATCAGCGCCTTGATGCCGTCGGCGACGAACTGTACGGCGAGCGCCGCCAGGATGACGCCGAGCAGCCTTGTCAGGATCGAACGGCCGGTTTGGCCGAGGATACGGTCGATGCGCTCTGACAGCACGAACACCAGGTAGGTGATGACGAGGCAGATGGCGATGATGCCGACAAGGGCTGTCTGCGCGCCCAAACCCTGAAACGAGCTTGAGAGCAGGACGGTCGCCGAAATCGCGCCGGGACCGGCAATAAGCGGGATCGCCAGCGGAAAGGCGGCGATGTTGTGGATCATGTCCCTGGTGATGGCGACGTCGCCGATCTTCTCCTTGCGGTCCTGCCGGCGCTCGAACACCATTTCGAAGGCGATGAAGAACAGCAGAAAGCCGCCGGCGACGCGGAAGGCCGGCAGAGTGATGCCGAAGACTGACAGGATCGACGCGCCGGCGATTGCGAACAACGCCATTACCAGGAAGGCGATGACCGAGGCGCGCACGGAGACCTGGTTGCGCTCCTCGCGGTTCATGCCGCGGGTCACGGCGAGGAAGAGCGGCGCCAGGCCGGGCGGATCGATCGTCACCAGTATGGTGACGAAGGCGTTGAACAGGCTGTCGAAGCTCGGCATGCTGACCCTCCCCGCCGGCAAAGCCGGATAACGGGATTGGTAGAGCAAAGCGGAGCCAGTGGAAACCGTACGGATCAGGGGCTGACGGCCCGGCGCGCCAGAAACTCGACTTCGAGACGCCAGGTGGCGCCGTCGTCCTGTGAGCGTTCGCCCAGCCAGCGGAACGAATGTTCGGTGATGCGCGAAAAGCTCCAGCGCACAGCAGATCCGGTGCCGTCTGCGCCTTGCTGGATAATGGTGTCGTCCTCGGCACGGCCGAGCTGGCGGCTGTAGTACTGATTGCGCGGATCGCTCCAGAAGATGTGCCAGGCGTCAACGCCGGGATCGTAGACGCGCAACGTCGTGCCATAGAAGGTCCATTTGCCGAGCGAGGGCGAGGGGCCGGCGTCACGGGCAGGCAGGATCCATACGTCCTGGATCGCGCGGCCTTCGAGCACCCAGCCGAAATGCACTTCGCCGCGCCCGGTCAGCACCTGACCGTCCTCGAGATGGCGCGTGGCGTCGAACGTCCAGGCGCCGACGAAGCGGCCATAAAGATTCAGTTTCTCGGCAAGGGCCGGTACGGGCCCATCGCTGTGCAGGGCCTTGGCAAAGGAATTGGACATGGCTTCGCTCTCATCTTGTCAGGAGACCGGCAAGCATAGAGGCCGACAGGGGTTCTGCGCTTGGGAAAAGTTGCTATGTTTCGGCGATGACGACGAGCGCGCACAGGCTGGCGTCGGGCCGAGGCTGGCAGGTGTCGGATGTCATCTGCACCGCCAGCGCCGCCGACAGGCCATTCGAGGAGGAGCATCGGGATTTCTGCGTTGCCGCCGTAACCAACGGCACCTTCCGCTATCGTACGCGCGAGGGCACGGCGATGCTGGCGCCGGGCGCGCTCCTGCTCGGCAATCCCGGCACATGCTATGAATGCGGTCACGAGCATGGCGCCGGCGACCGCTGCCTCTCCTTCCATTTCGGGCCGGCCTATATGGAGCGGATCGTCGCCGACGTGCCGGGCACGAAGACGCTCGATTTCGGCACGCCGCGCCTGCCGCCCTTGCCGGCGCTGGTGCCGCTGCTTGCCGAAGCGGAGGCGGCGCGCGAGATGGCTGACACCGGCGCGTTCGAGGAACTCGCCCTGCGCATTGCCGGTGCCGCGGTAACAGCGGCTTGCAGCGCTACGGATCGGGGACGGACGCCGAGCCGCCGTGACCAGAAGCGTGTCGCCGAAGCGGTGCGGCGCATCGAAGTCGATGCCGACCGGCCGATCTCGCTTGCCGAACTCGCCGACGAGACCGCCACCAGCCCTTACCATTTCCTGCGCACCTTCCGGCACGTTGCCGGCATGACGCCCTACCAGTTCCTGCTGAGAGCGCGGCTGCACAGGGCAGCCGTGCGGCTGCGGACGTCGGATCAGGCGATTTCGGCGATTGCCTTTTCGGCGGGGTTCAACGATCTATCAACCTTCAATCGCCGTTTCCGGCGGCTGATGGGCGAGGCGCCGGGTACTTATCGCGCCCGCCGGCGACGCCCGTGAAAGGGTGCCACGGCCATATCGTCGCAATTGGTTTATCCTTTTGAATTTGCCGCTAAAAACCACACTGGAAAACTGCCACGATTGTTGGAGTTTCGGGCCGGCTTCCTATATAAGCACCAAGTGATTCCTGATTAGATTGTGATCCGATTTGACCGACCAAAAGACACCGCGCGGCGCCGACGGCGGCCCCACCGGCATCGAGCCGATATCCATCATCGAGGAGATGCAGCGCTCCTATCTCGATTACGCCATGAGCGTGATCGTCAGCCGCGCGCTGCCGGACGTGCGCGATGGCCTCAAGCCGGTGCATCGCCGCATCCTCTACGCCGCCTATGAGAGCGGCTATCACTGGAACCGCAAATATGTGAAATCGGCACGCCCGGTCGCCGACGTGATGGGTAAATACCATCCGCATGGCGACGCCTCGATCTACGACGCTTTGGTGCGCATGGCGCAGGATTGGTCGCTGCGCGTGCCGCTGATCGACGGGCAGGGCAATTTCGGCTCGATCGACGGCGATCCGCCGGCGGCGATGCGCTACACGGAATCGCGGCTGACCAAGGTCGCGCATGAGTTGCTGGAAGACATCGACAAGGACACCGTCGATTTCCAGGACACTTACGATGCGTCGGGCAGCGAACCGAAAGTCCTGCCGGCGCGCTTCCCGAACCTGTTGGTCAACGGCTCCGGCGGTATCGCCGTCGGCATGGCCACCAACATCCCGCCGCACAATCTGGGCGAGGTCTGCAACGGCGCCATTGCCCTCATCGATAATCCGGCCATCGACCTTCCGGCGCTGATGGAGATCATTCCGGGGCCGGATTTCCCGACCGGCGGCATCGTGCTCGGCCGCTCCGGTATCTACAGCGCCTATTCGACCGGCCGCGGCTCCATCGTCATGCGCGGCCGCGTCAACGTCGAGGCGCGCGGCAACGATCGTGAATCGATCGTCATCACCGAGGTTCCCTATCAGGTGAACAAGGCGTCGATGATCGAGAAGATGGCCGAGCTGGTGCGCGACAAGCGCATCGAAGGCATTTCCGACATTCGCGACGAGAGCGACCGCCAGGGCTACCGCGTCGTCATCGAACTGAAGCGCGACGCGGTCGCCGATGTCATCCTCAACCAGCTTTACCGCTTCACCCCGCTGCAGACGTCCTTCGGCGCCAACATGGTGGCACTGAACGGCGGCAAGCCGGAATTGCTGACTCTGACCGACATGCTGAAGGCGTTCGTCGCCTTCCGTGAGGAGGTGATCAGCCGGCGCACGAAATTCCTGCTGCGCAAGGCGCGCGACCGCGCCCATGTGCTGGTCGGCCTTGCCATCGCTGTTGCCAACATCGATGAAGTCATCAAGCTGATCCGCAGCGCTCCGGACCCGCAGACGGCGCGCGAGCAGTTGATGGAGCGGCGCTGGCCTTCGGGCGACGTGGAATCGCTGATTCTTCTGATCGACGACCCGCGCCATCGCATCAACGAGGACGGTACCTACAATCTCTCCGAGGAGCAGGCGCGCGCCATCCTCGAACTGCGCCTGCTGCGCCTGACCGCGCTCGGCCGCGACGAGATCGCCGACGAGCTGAACACGATCGGCGACGAGATCAAGGACTACCTAGACATCCTCTCGTCCCGCGCCCGCGTCCAGCAGATCGTCAAGGACGAGCTCATGGCAGTGCGCGACGAGTTCGGCACGCCGCGCCGCACCGAACTCGCCGAGGGCGGGGCGGACATGGAAGACGAGGACCTGATCCAGCGCGAGGACATGGTCGTCACGGTCAGCCATTCCGGCTACATCAAGCGCGTGCCGCTGTCGCTGTACCGGGCGCAGCGCCGCGGCGGCAAGGGCCGCTCCGGCATGTCGACCAAGGAAGAGGATTTCGTCACCCGGCTGTTCGTCGCCAACACGCACACGCCGGTGCTGTTCTTCTCCTCGCGCGGCATCGTCTACAAGGAAAAGGTCTGGCGCCTGCCGATCGGCAACCCGCAATCGCGCGGCAAGGCGCTGATCAATATGCTGCCGCTCGAACAGGGCGAGCGCATCACCACGATCATGCCGCTGCCGGAGGATGAGATGAGTTGGGGCGAACTCGACGTCATGTTTGCCACCACGCGCGGCACCGTGCGTCGCAACAAGCTGTCAGACTTCGTCCAGGTCAACCGCAACGGCAAGATCGCCATGAAGCTGGACGAGGAGGGCGACGAGATCCTCGGCGTCGAGACCTGCACCGACAATGACGACGTGCTTTTGACGGCAAGTTCCGGCCAGTGCATCCGCTTTCCGGTCAGCGACGTACGCGTCTTCCAGAGCCGCAATTCGGTCGGCGTGCGCGGCATTGCGATGGCCGATGGCGACCGGGTGATCTCGATGGCGGTGATCGAGCATGTCGATGCGCCGCCGGCGGAACGTGCCGCCTACCTCAAGCGGGTGGTGGCCGAACGCCGGCTCGCTGCTGACATCGCGGCCGGCGAGGAGGAAGAAATCCAGCTCACCAATGAAGAGGTCGGCGAAGAGGCGGAGCTTTCCGACGACCGCTATGAATTCCTCAAGGCGCACGAGCAGTTCGTGTTGACGGTGACGGAATATGGCTACGGCAAGCGTTCATCGTCCTACGATTTCCGCCTGACTGGCCGTGGCGGCAAGGGTATTCGCGCCACCGACGTCTCGAAAACGGCCGAAATCGGCCGCCTGGTGGCGACCTTCCCGGTCGGCAATGACGATCAGATCATGCTGGTTTCGGATGGCGGCACCGTTATCCGTGTTCCAGTGAACGGCATTCGTTTCGCCAGCCGCGCCACCAAGGGCGTTACCATCTTCAATACCGCAGAGGGCGAGAAGGTCGTTTCGGTGGAGCGAATTTCAGAACCGCAAGCGGATGAAGAGATCGAAGAGAGTGTCGATGCTGAAAGCGGCGCTGTTGCCGATGCCGAAGGTAGGGAGCCCGATACATCCGTCGAGTGAGTTTGGCACGACGACGCCAGCCCTATGGGCCGGCGTGTGAAGACACCCGCAATCTAGAGGTGGCGATAAGGCTTGCGGTTGCCGAAGCCTTCGAACCGCTTGGTATTGGCCTTGGCGCGGACGCGCTGTGCTTCCTGATGCAACCCGAATACGGTAGCGATCAGCATGGCGGCGGTCATTGCGGTGGCGAGCATGTAGATCAGCATGTGCGTGTTCTCCTGCGCCTAACAACGATTAGATGGGTGTTTGGTTTCATCTCCTGCAGCTGCAACTTAGTGAACACTGCGTGAAACTGTTGTGAGCGGCACATTCATCTGTCGTTCACGTCGGCCAAAGGTTCATGGGGCGGGCTGGCGATCGGATTTGCCTTTAGGGGAGAGGCTCGCTAGAAGCACCTGCCATGACCGAACGCATCGCCCTTTATGCCGGCTCTTTCGACCCGCTGACCAACGGCCATCTCGACGTGCTGAAGGCGTCGCTGGCCGTGGCGGATACAATCTATGCGGCGATCGGCATCCATCCCGGGAAGAAGCCGTTGTTTTCCTTCGAGGAACGGGTTGGCCTGATCGAAACGGCCGCGAAGGCGGAATTCGGCAGCGACGGTGCGCGTATCAAAGTAGTCGCCTTCGACGGGTTGGTCATCGATGCGGCCAGGAAGCATGGCGCCTCGATCATGATCCGCGGCCTGCGCGACGGCACCGATCTTGACTATGAGATGCAGATGGCCGGCATGAACGAGACCATGGCGCCGGAGCTGCAGACGGTGTTCCTGCCCGCCAGCCCTTCAGTGCGCACCATTACCGCCACACTTGTGCGCCAGATAGCTTCGATGGGAGGCGACATCCGCCCCTTCGTGCCGGCGGCCGTGGCCGGTGCGCTCACCGCCAAATTCGCGAAATAAATGCATGTCACCCAAAAGTGGAACCCGGCTTTGGGTAACGACATGCATGAACGAAGATATTCGGAGAAGGATCCCATGCAGCTGAAAAAGCTTGCCTTCTTGCTTGCCGTGCTTGCCGGTCTTGTGACCGCATCCGTGTCGGCCTTTGCCGCCGATCCGGAAAACACCATGATCGTAACGCTGAAGGACGGCGACGTGACCATCGCGCTGAGGCCCGACCTTGCGCCGAAGCACGTCGCGCAGATCAAAAAGCTGGTGCGCCAGGGCGCCTACGACAACGTCGCCTTTCACCGCGTCATCGACGGCTTCATGGCGCAGACCGGCGACGTCAAGTTCGGCAACATGAAGCGCGGCTTCAATGCCGACGCTGTCGGCACCGGCGGCTCCGATCTTCCCGACCTGCCGGCCGAATTCTCCAGCACCGAGCACTACCAGCGCGGCGTGGTCGGCATGGCCCGCTCCGACGATCCGAATTCCGCCAATTCGCAATTCTTCATCATGTTCGCCCCGGCACCGCCGCTCGATGGCCAGTACACCATCGTTGGCAATGTCGTCAGCGGCATGGAGCTGGTGGACCACATCAAGAAAGGCGACGAGGCGCAGAACGGGACGGTGACCGACCCCGATCGCATGATCAAGGTGCGCATCGCCGCGGACGGCAAGTAACCCCAATTGTTCAAAAGGATATTTCTGACATGGCCGAAATCAAGGACCGCGAGAACGCGCTTATCATGGACACGACCAAGGGCAAGGTCGTCATCGAATTGTATCCAGATCTGGCGCCCGGCCATGTCGGCCGTATCAAGGAGCTGGCCCGCGAAGGCGCCTATGACGGCGTGGTCTTCCACCGCGTCATCGACGGCTTCATGGCGCAGACCGGCGACGTGAAGTTCGGCAATTCCAACAAGCCGTCTTTCGCGCCATCGCGCGCCGGCACTGGCGGTTCCGACAAACCCGATCTGAAGGCCGAGTTCTCCAACGCCAACCACGGCCGCGGCACCTGCTCGATGGCGCGCTCGCAGAACCCGAACTCGGCCAATTCGCAGTTCTTCATCTGCTTCGACGATGCCGCCTTCCTCAACCGCCAGTACACGGTATGGGGCCAGGTCATCGAAGGCATGGACAACGTCGACAAGATCAAGCGCGGCGAACCGGTGCAGGATCCTGACAAGATCGTGTCGCTCAAGGTCGCGGCCGACGTGAAATGACCGGCCGGGCTGTCGCGGCCATCGCATTTGTGCTCGTCGCGGCGGCCACTCCGGCGCTGGCGACGGAATCGATCGTCTGCAGCGCCGACGGCGGCGCGGCATCGATTGATGTTTTGATGGGACACACGGCCGTCATTGCGGTGGCGCGTGTGTGGCTGGATGCCGGCGGCAAGACATGGACCACGGACGGACAGCCAGGCTCAACGAAAGTCATCGTGGGACAGGCATTCGAAGACGACGAGCGCATGCTGATCGATCTCACTGATGAGGGCCTCAGCTCGATCGTGGCCAAATTGCGGCTGGTCAAGGCCAGCGAGCAGTCCAGCTTCGCAATGGGCGGTACGCTGAGCATAGACAGTGTCGGCGCCTGGGCGGTGACCTGCCCGGAACCTTGAGGCGGGGATTTCTTGCGCGTCGATCTTTTCGATTTCGATCTGCCGGAAGAGCGCGTCGCGCTTCGCCCAGCCGAACCGCGCGACAGCGCCAGAATGCTGGTGGTCAGGCCGGCTGAGGGGCTCGAGGACCGGACGGTGCGCGACCTGCCGTCCCTGCTCAAGGCCGGTGATGTGCTGGTCTTCAACGACACCAAGGTCATTCCGGCGCAGCTGAAAGGCATCAGGCGGCGCGGCGAAGCAGCAGCGCAGGTCGAAGCCACGCTGCATATGCGGATGGCGCCCGACCGGTGGCTAGCCTTCATGCGTCCGGGCAAGCGCATCGCCGCCGGCGATCGCATCCATTTCGGTCATGACGCCAATTCCTGCTTTCTCGGCCAGCTCGATGCGACAGTGATCGAGAAGGGGGAAGGCGGCGAGGTGCTGCTCGGCTTCGACCTGTCAGGTCCGTTCCTCGACGAGGTGCTGCACGCTGTCGGCCACATCCCGCTGCCGCCCTACATCGCCTCGAAGCGTGACGACGACGAACGCGACCGCAGCGATTATCAGACCATTTATGCGAGGGAGGAGGGCGCGATCGCCGCGCCGACGGCAGGGCTGCATTTCACGCCGGAGCTGTTTGCGAGGCTCGACGCCAAGGGCATAGAGCGCCGTTTCGTCACGCTGCATGTCGGCGCCGGTACGTTCCTGCCGGTGAAGGCGGACGACACCGCCGACCACAAGATGCACGCCGAAACCGGTTCGGTCAGCCCGGAAACCGCCGAGGCGCTGAATGCGGCGAAAGCAAAAGGAGGGCGCATTATCGCTGTCGGCACGACATCGCTGCGCTTATTGGAGAGCGCGGCCGGCGAGGACGGCTGGCTGGCCGCATGGTCAGGCCCGACAGACATCTTCATCACGCCCGGCTATCGTTTCAAGACCGCAGACATGCTGATGACCAATTTCCATCTGCCGCGTTCGACGCTGTTCATGCTGGTTTCGGCCTTCTGCGGTTTGCAGACGATGCGGGCGGCTTATGCGCATGCCATCGAGAACCGCTACAGGTTTTATTCCTATGGAGACGCAAGTCTTCTGTTCAGGGAGGATAGTAATGGACGATGACCTGGAAACCTTCGACCGGGAAGCCTTGATCGCCGAGGTCAGGAAACTGCGCGCCGGCATCCGCCAACACCGCGACGCCACCGGCCATGATCTGTGCTGGCATCATCCCGACCTCTGGTCACTTTTGCCCGAAAAGACCGAGCCGGCGATTGCCGTGCCGCCGTGGCCGAAATTCATGCGCGGCTGCATCCGCTACCGGCAATCACTCGACAAGCAAGCCCCGGACGCGCCGGTATTCGACAAGGAGTTCGATGGCTAGGGAATTCAATGACTGACGCATTCACCTTCAAGGTGCTGGCGACCGACGGCAGGGCGCGGCGTGGTGCAATCACCATGCCGCGCGGGGAAATCCGCACGCCTGCCTTCATGCCGGTCGGTACCGGCGGCACGGTGAAGGCCATGTATATGGATCAGGTGCGCGGCGTCGGCTCGGACATTATCCTCGGCAACACCTACCACCTGATGCTAAGACCCGGCGCCGAGCGCGTGGCGCGGCTCGGCGGCCTGCATGAATTCGCCCGCTGGCCGCATCCAATCCTGACCGACAGCGGCGGCTTCCAGGTGATGTCGCTGTCGAAGCTGCGGAAACTGACCGAGAACGGCGTTACCTTCCGTTCGCATATCGACGGCGGCGCCTACGAGATGTCGCCGGAGCGTTCGATAGAGATCCAGGGGCTGCTCGATTCCGACATCCAGATGCAGCTCGACGAATGCACGGCGCTGCCGGCCAAGCAGAACGAGATCGAGCGTGCCATGGAGTTGTCGTTGCGCTGGGCCGAGCGTTGCAAGACGGCATTCGGCGAGCAGCCCGGCAAGGCGATGTTCGGCATTGTGCAAGGCGGCGACGTGCCGGATCTGCGGCTGCGCTCGGCGCAGGCGCTGAAGGCAATGGAGCTGAAGGGCTATGCGATCGGCGGGCTGGCTGTCGGCGAGCCGCAAGCGGTGATGCTGGAGATGCTCGACATCACTTGCCCGGAGCTGCCGGCTGACCGGCCGCGCTACCTGATGGGCGTCGGCACCCCGGACGACATTTTGAAGTCGGTGGCGCGCGGCATCGACATGTTCGACTGCGTGATGCCGACGCGGGCAGGGCGCCACGGCCTTGCATACACACGGCGCGGCAAGGTCAATCTGCGCAACGCCCGCCATGCCGACGATCCGCGTCCGCTCGACGAGGAAAGCGACTGCCCGGCCGCACGCGACTATTCGCGGGCCTATTTGCACCATCTGGTGCGCTCGCAAGAGGCGCTTGGGGCGATGCTCCTGACCTGGAACAATCTGTCCTATTACCAGCAGCTGATGCGCGACATTCGTGAAGCGATCGAGGCTGGCAGGTTCGCCGAACAAGCCGAGATCATCACGCAGCAATGGGCAAACGGTGACCTCGCCGTCCGGTAGGCATGCCCGCCAGGAATCCGGCTCCAGGGAGGAGTTGCCCCTGCCATGAACTGTTTTGAAACGACTGCCTAATAAGCATTGCCGGACGACATCGGGCGAGGATCAAGAACCTGTTCGTTTCGGGGCAAGTTTCAGTTCCTGGCACGCCGGTGCGGACGAACGGCATCGCTGCACCTTCGCCCTCCGTGGCTGTCCAGCAATGGACGGCGGGGTCGTTGCTTGCCGCTCTGATGATCGCCGTGACCGGCCTGGTCTTGCGCTCGCTTGGCGCGCGCGGCGACCTTTGGCTGGACGAGATCTGGAGCTTTGCGCTGATCGAGCCGCTGACCTCGATCGACCAGATATTCTGGCGCGTCAATCACGACAACAATCATTTCCTCAACTCGGTCTATCTCTATCTCATTGGCCCCGATGCTTCGCCGCTGATGCAGCGAGGTCTGTCGATAGCATTAGGTGTTGCCACGATCGCTGCGGCGGCAGCGAGCGCCGCATCGCGCGGACGACAGGCGATGATCGCCACAAGCCTGTTGTTTGCCGTGAGCTACCCAATGGTCCATTACGGCTCGGAGGCGCGCGGCTATGCCGGCCTTGTGCTGTTCACGCTGCTTTCGGTGGTTTTCTGGAGCGCCGGCTCGACAATAGACGGTGGTCTGGCGCGGCCTTGGCAGCGGCGATCCTTTTCGGCTTCCTGTGCCATCTCACCATGATCGGAATGGTGGCGGTCCTCGCAATCTGGACCGCTTGGCTCGCCTGGCAGCGTACGGCGAAGGTCGGCCGTGTCGTTGCGGACCTGGCGTCGATCTTCCTGCCGGGCTTGCTTGCCGTGCTGCCGCTGGCTGTCGGCGTGTTTGTCGGCTGCAGGCTGTTCGGCTTCAGTGTCGGTGGTGTTTCGCCGTTCTCGATTGCCGCCTTCGCGCAGTGCTATGGCGGGATGATCCGCTCTCTGTTCGGGCTGCCACCCTGGTTCGGCGACGGGCCCTACATCGTTGCCGCCTGCTGTCTTGTCGGCCTCTCCGCCGGTGTCTGGCGCGGTCGCCGAGCCAGCCTTCATGCGATCGGGATTATCGGACTGCCTTTGCTCATGGCGGCGGCGCATCTGCCCAACCTCGAGTTCCCACGCTATTTCATCATCAGCGGAACATTGCTGCTGCTCTGGGCCGGCGAGATGATTGGCCGCGGCCTGGATGCTCGCGGGACTGCAAGGCTACTTGCGATGGGAGCGCTTGCGATCGTGGTGAGTGGAAGCATTTCGTCGCTGCTCCAGCTCTATCAATATGGACGCGGCTCCTACGCCGCTATCGTCGATGAAATGACCAGGAACGGCGCAACCACCTATGCCAGCGACGGCAATTTCCGCACCCCCATTGTCGTCGACTATTTTGCGGCGCGAATGGATCGTCGGGCATTGCTGGTTCCAGACGACGGGATGTGCACCGAACGGCCCGCCTGGCTGGTCCTCGAGGGGGACGTGGACAAACAAGCCGAACATGTCCAACCGACGGCCGCATGCGCTCTGGCGTATGAACGGGCCGATGCGTCGAGGCATTGGGGGTTTTCAGGCCTGAGTTGGACGCTCTATCGGCGACAGGATTGAAACAACCCTTTAGGTGCTGAGCGACGTGGACGCACGCAGGCTGCAGCCGGTGATCCGAAAGCTGCCGTCAGGCTGTAGTTCGAGCGTGTAGACCGCCCCGTAGTCCTTGCCATCCGGGCCGACGATCAGCACTTGCTGGATGATCGAGGTCGGGCTCGTCTCGCGAACCTTGCCGAAGGAGTAGGTCTGCGGTTGGCGCACCGGCGGATAGCCTTTTGTCACCATGTTCATGAAGGTATCGACGGTCGGAAAGACGCGTTTCACATTCGGTGCGGCAAAGCTGTAGGCCGTCATTCCGTCATTGGCGATGAAGGCCCTCAACTGCCCATCGATGACCGTCTGCGCCGCTTTGACTTCGGCGTCGCCAGCAAAGGCCTGGGATGCGAAAATGAATGGAACGACTGCGAATGCGAAAAACGCGCGGCGCATGGCCTGTCTCCGTTGTCCCTGAGAAATCGCTGCCTGAAGGTACATGATACCATACGCTTTGCAGTGCTTCAGGGTTTCAGCCGAGCGCAAACATTCGGCGTGGCAGTCCGTGTCCAGACCGAGATGCATTGTCGAGGCGAGAACAGCCTGAGCGATTGCCGATGCTTGAAAGGCGAACGGCAGTCTGCCACAAGGGCCGCTCGATTATACCTAGAGCGTGCGATGTGAGCAGGACCAGGCAATGAAGGCATTTTTCGTGCAGATAAAGTGCGATCTGGGCAAGGCCTACGACGTTGCCAGCGCCCTGGCCGATGCCGAGATTGCTTCGGAAATCTACTCGACAGCCGGAAACTACGACCTGCTCGCCAAATTCTATGTCGACGACGAGGAAGACATCGGCCACTTCGTCAACGAGAAAGTGCAGATTCTTCCCGGCATCAAGGACACGTTCACGGTCGTCACCTTTCGCGCGTTTTGATCCCCATCCGGCATCTGCCCGGACACCAGGCAAAGCCTGATCAAGGCCCTATTGGTGCTGCCTTAATTTTAGGCAAGTGCGATATACTGATCGCCGGCGCCCAACAAATCACCGATTGCGCTTGATTTTCTCCAGCGAGGCCAGTGAAATGGCGCCACAGGGGAGTATGCGATTGGCAGCGTTCGATGAAATGCTTCCGGAAGTTTCCGGGCTGAGAAAACCGTATTCGGCTTACGATCGCTGGCTGAAGGAACAGGACCCGGCCAGACTTACCGAGAAGATGCAGGACGCCGAACGCGTCTTTCGTAAGACAGGCATCACTTTCGCCGTCTACGGCGAGCAGGAAGCATCGGAGCGGCTGATACCCTTCGATATCGTTCCGCGCATCATTTCGGGCAATGAATGGCGACGGCTGACGCAAGGCATCGAGCAGCGCGTCCAGGCGCTGAACGCCTTTCTCGACGACATCTACCATCGCCAGGAGATCTTGCGCGCCGGCCGGGTGCCGAAGGAGTTGATCGCCAAGAACGAGGCGTTCCTGCCCGAGATGATCGGGGTGCGGCCGCCGGCCGGCGTCTATACCCACATCATCGGCGTCGACATCGTACGCATTAGCGAGAACGAGTTCTACGTGCTGGAGGACAACGCGCGCACGCCGTCCGGCGTCTCCTACATGCTGGAGAACCGCGAGACGATGATGCAGCTCTTTCCCGAGCTGTTCCAGCAGATCAAGGTGCGGCCGGTTGAGAATTACCCGCAGCTCTTGCGCCAGTCGCTGGCGGCAGTGCGGCCGCAAAGCACCAAGGGCGCGCCGACCATTGCCGTGCTGACGCCGGGTAGCTTCAACTCGGCGTATTTCGAACATGCTTTCCTTGCCGACCAGATGGGCGTGCAGCTTGTCGAGGGGCAGGATCTGCGCGTCGTCGATGGCCATGTCGCGATGCGCACCACCGAGGGCTACAAGCAGATCGACGTGCTTTACCGGCGTGTCGACGACTCGTTCCTCGATCCGCTGACCTTCCGCCCCGACTCGGCACTTGGCGTGCCGGGCATTATGGACGTCTACCGCGCCGGCAACATCACGATCGCCAATGCGCCGGGAACCGGCATCGCCGACGACAAGGCGATCTATTCGTACATGCCCGAGATCGTCGAATTCTACACCGGCCGCAAGGCGATGCTCGGCAACATCCCGACCTGGCGCTGCTCGGAGCCGGACAGCCTGAAATACGTGCTCGAGCACATCGATGAATTGGTTATCAAAGAGGTCCACGGGTCCGGCGGTTACGGCATGCTGGTCGGTCCGGCGGCGACCAAGAAGGAATGCGAGGATTTTTCCAAAAAGCTCGCGGCAAAACCGTCGAACTACATTGCTCAGCCGACGCTGGCACTGTCGACCTGTCCGATCCTGACGGACAAGGGGCTGGCGCCGCGCCATGTCGATCTGCGCCCCTATGTGCTGGTTTCCGACCGTATCCAGATCGTGCCCGGCGGGCTGACCCGAGTAGCGCTCAAGGAAGGCTCGCTGGTCGTCAATTCCTCGCAAGGCGGGGGCACGAAGGATACGTGGGTGTTGGATGATTAGAGTGGAAGTAGCGAGTAGTGAATAGTGAATAGTGAATAGATAAGGATATGCGTCGTTAATGTTGGTGAAATGCCCTGAAGTGAAGCGCGCGGAATCGTGCCCTGGAATCTGGATAGTCACCATTCACCATTCACCTTTCACTATTCACCACAGGACCGCCTGACATGCTTCTCGGCCGCACCGCCAACGGGCTTTACTGGATGAACCGCTACATCGAGCGGGCGGAAAACATGGCGCGGCTGGTGGATGCCGGCTTGCGCATGGCGCTGACTCGTACTCAGAACGCTTCGGAGGAGTGGAATTCGGTGCTGCTCAGCGCCGGTTCGGACGCCAGCTTCACGCAGAAATATTCCGACTACACCGCCGCCAATGTCGCCGACTATCTGCTGCGCGACACATCGAACCCGTCCAGCACGATGTCGTCTATCGACACGGCCCGTAACAATGCCCGCATGGTGCGTACCGCACTGACGCGTGAAACCTGGGAAAGCATCAACGAAGCCTGGATGTCGCTGAAGCGGATGCTGGCCAAGCCGATCGACGAGCGCGACCTGCCCAACGCGCTCGACGCAATTAAGCGCGAGACGGCGCTGATCCGCGGCTCGTTCTACGGCACGATGCTGCGCAACGAGATTTTCGATTTCTCGCAGCTCGGCACTTATGTCGAACGCGCCGACAACACCGCGCGTATCCTGGATGTGAAATACTACGTGCTGTTGCCGTCGATCTCCTGGGTCGGCTCGACGCTCGACAACTACCAATGGGAATCGATCCTGCGCTCGGTGTCGGCGCACCGTTCCTATCGCTGGGTCTATGATGCCGACTACAAGCCGAGCAACATCGCCGATTATCTGATCCTCAACGTCCGCATGCCGCGCTCGCTGACCTTTTGCTACCGCTTCCTGACGGAGCATCTCAAATTCCTGGGTGACGACTATGGGGAGCGCCACGCCTGCCATGCGACGGCTGCCAAGACCCAGGCCATGCTGACGGCCGGGTCGATCAAGGATATTTTCGACGCCGGCCTGCACGAATTCCTGGCCAATTTCATCCGCGACAACACCAGGCTCGGCGACGAGATCGCGCAGGATTACAGGTTCTATTGAGCATGACCCCAAAAAGCGGAGACCGGTTTTCGGAAAAGCTCATGCTCCAGGGACGAGTGCGATGCGGCTGAAGATCACCCACCTGACGGAATACCGCTACGATGCGCCGGTGCACTATCTGTTGCAGCGTTTGCGGCTGCTCCCGGTGAACGGGCGCACCCAGACGGTGCTGTCCTGGGCGCTGAGGATCGAAGGCGCACGCGAGGAAGTGCGCTTCACCGACCATTTCGGCAATGATACCCGGCTGTTGAGCGTCGAGGGCGAGCGCGACTTCATCACCGTCGAAGCAGCCGGCGAAGTGGTGACGCGCGACACCGCTGGCGTCTGCGGACCGCACCAGGGTTTCGCGCCGCTCTGGCTGTTCGGCCAGGAAACGCCGCTGACGACGATCGGAAGCGGCATTCGCGAGCTTGCTGCCTCGGTCGGCAAGGGTACCGACATCGAAAGGCTGCACCGGTTGATGGCGGTGATCGGCGAGCGCGTCGCTTATACGCCGGACACCACCAACGTGACGACGCCGGCCGAAGAGGCCCTGGCGCTCAAGACCGGCGTTTGCCAGGACCACAGCCACATCTTCGTTGCCGCGGCGCGTGCCATGGATTTTCCAGCCCGCTATATCAGCGGCTACCTGATGATGGATGCGGCCATCGAGCAGGCGGCAAGCCACGCTTGGGCCGAGGCGCATGTCTCGGGCCTCGGCTGGGTCGCCTTCGATGTCGCCAACGGCATTTCTCCGGATGAGCGCTATGTGAAGGTGGCGACCGGCCGCGATTATCGCGACGCCACGCCGGTATCTGGAATTCGGCTGGGACAGGCGGAAGAACAGCTTGCGGTCACCGTCACCGTGGAGCAGTAATCCCCGGCAAGATTGTTGCCAAAGAGATTCGATGACCTATTGCGTCGGCCTGAAGATCGATCGCGGGCTCGTGTTCATGTCGGACACGCGCACCAACGCCGGCATGGATTCAATTTCGACCTTCAGGAAGATGCATGTCTGGGAAGAGCCGGGCGAGCGCGTCATCGTTTTGATGTCGGCCGGCAATCTGGCGACGACCCAGGCCGTGGTCAGCCTGCTCGACGAACGCACCAAGGCAGTGGCGGAGCGCCGTGCCACGCTGCTCGAAACGCCCTCCATGTACCAGACAGTCCGGTTGGTCGGAGACACCGTCAAGGAGGTCATCGCCAGTTCGTCGCCGGCTGGCGAAAAGGCGGATTCCTACTTCAACGCCTCCTTCATCCTCGGCGGTCAGATCAAGGGCAGCGCGCCGCGCCTGTTCATGATCTATCCGGAAGGCAATTTCATCGAATCGACCGACGACACGCCGTTCTTCCAGATCGGTGAGACCAAATACGGCAAGCCGATCATTATCCGCGCTTATGAAAAGACGATGAGTTTCGCCGAGACGGTGAAATTGCTGCTGGTGTCGTTCGACTCGACGCTGAAGTCGAACCTGTCGGTCGGCCTGCCGCTCGACCTGCTGTTCTATGAAAAGGACACTTTCAAGGTCGGCCTCAAAAAGCGAATAACCCAGGACGATCAATATTATCGTACGATCTCGGATAGCTGGTCGAACGCGCTGAAGACCGCCTTTGCCAGTCTGCCTGATTTTCCCGAATGAAAACCTTCGTTTTTCGTGCTCTTTGATCGCGGCTCGATGAGGCGCCACGGAGGCGAAGAAGATGAATAGCAACGAATTCCGCGAGTGGTCGCTACGAGCGGCTGAATGGGGCGTCGACTACAGAAACAGCCTTCGCGAGAGACCGGTGCGGCCGCTTGTCGAGCCGGGCGAAATCTTCAAAAGCGTCGATGCCGCGCCGCCGGAAGACGGTGAAACGATGCAGGCAATCTTCGCCGATTTCGAACAAAAGATCCTGCCTGGCATGACGCACTGGCAGCATCCGCGTTTCTTCGCCTATTTCCCGGCCAATGCGGCACCGGTCTCCGTCGTGGCCGAGTATCTGGTTTCCGCGATGGCCGCGCAATGCATGCTCTGGCAGACCTCGCCGGCGGCAACCGAGCTCGAGACGCGGGTCGTCGATTGGATGCGGCAGGCGCTTGGTTTGCCGGAGGGATTTTCCGGCGTCATGCAGGATTCGGCTTCATCGGCGACGCTTGCCGCCGTACTGACCATGCGCGAGCGCGCGCTCGACTGGCAAGGCAACAAGAACGGCTTGCAAGGGCAGCCGGTCGTGCGGATCTATTCTTCCGACCAAGTCCATACTTCTATCGACCGGGCGATCTGGGTGTCGGGCATCGGCGAGGCGAACCTCGTGCGCATTCCGGTCGCCGGACGCTTCCGCGCCATGCAGACGGCGGCTCTGGAAGCCGCGATCGTTACCGACCGCGAAAACGGCATGCTGCCGGCGGGCATCATCGCCAGCGTCGGCGGCACAAGTACCGGCGGCACCGACAATGTGGCGGCTGTTGCCGAGGTGGCGAAGCGGCATGGGCTCTACCTGCATGTCGATGCCGCATGGGCCGGCTCCGCCATGATCTGCCCCGAGTTCCGGCATTTCTGGACCGGCGCCGAAAATGCCGATTCCATCGTCTTCAACCCGCATAAATGGTTGGGGGCACAGTTCGATTGCTCGATGCAGTTCATTCGCCAGCCGAAAGACCTGGTCCGCACGCTGGCGATCAAGCCCGAATTCCTGAAAACGCATGGCCGCGACGGGGTCATCAACTACTCCGAATGGTCGGTGCCGCTCGGACGGAGGTTCCGCGCTCTGAAACTTTGGTTCCTGCTGCGTGCGCATGGCTTGGAAAATCTGCGGAACATGATCCGCAACCATGTCGCCTGGAGCGAGAGCCTCGCCGCGCGGCTGGCTCGGGAACCGGATTTCGAGATCGTCACGGAACCGATGCTGTCGCTATTCTCATTCCGCCATCTCGCAGCTGCGGCCATCGACTCTGACGAGCACAATTTGCGGTTGGTCAACGCGATCAACGATGACGGCCGCATTTACCTGACGCAGACCCGGGTGGACGGGCAGGTGGCGATCCGCTTTCAGGTCGGGCAGTTCGAAACGACTGCGGCGGACGTCGATACTGCTTTCGAGGTCGTCACTGAGATCGCGCGGGGGCTGAGTTGATACCCTCGTCGAGATTGCGCCGGAGCTTTTCTCTCTGCAGTCGCCCGATTTTCATTAGCCGGCCCATACCTGTTCATGGCTTTCGTTTTCAGCTATAGACGAGGAAAACGAAAATGAGAGGTTGCTAGATGTATCTGTCGCCGCGTCATTCCGAAATCATCCAGATGGCCAAGGACCATGGCCGCGTACTGGTCGAGGAGCTGGCGACGCATTTCAACGTGACGCCGCAGACGATCCGCAAGGATCTCAACGATCTCTGCGACCAGCGGCTTTTGTCCCGCATCCATGGCGGGGCATTGTTCCCCTCCGGCATCGAGAACATGGAATATGAGGCTCGGCGCAAGATCGCCGCCGAGGAGAAGGAGGCGATCGGCCGCGCAGCAGCCCGGCTGATCCCCGACAACGCGTCTCTGTTCATCAATATCGGGACAACGACGGAAGCTGTCAGCAAGTCGCTGCTCGATCACAGCGGCCTGATGGTCATCACCAATAACATCAATGTTGCCAACAGGATGCGCATATATCCTTCGATCGAGGTGGTGATCGCCGGCGGTGTCGTGCGCGGTTCCGACGGCGGTGTGGTCGGCGAGGCCGCGGTCGATTTCATCAGGCAGTTCAAGGTCGATTTTGCGGTGATCGGCGCCTCGGCCATCGACCATGACGGCGCACTGCTCGACTTCGATTTTCGCGAGGTGAAGGTGGCTCAGGCGATCATCGCCAACGCCCGACATGTGATCCTGGTGTCGGACCAGACCAAATTCGAGCGCACCGCGCCCGTCCGCATCGGCCATCTGTCGCAGGTCAACACCTTTATCACCGATCGTTGCGACATCCCGTCGGTGCGTAAGATCTGCCAGGAGGCAGAAGTTCAGCTGATCGAAACGTCGCTATCCTAGAGATGCCGTTGCGGCATCTTCCGCCTGTCATATTTCGTTTGACATTCGTTATCATTTCGAAATAATTCCTCTACGGTTTCGCAAGAACCCAAAAATGCTGCAATGCGAAATCGAGGGAGGATTCTTTGAGCGCATCACCGATTCATGACATTTTCGTCATCGGTGGCGGCATCAATGGCTGCGGCATCGCCCGCGATGCCGTTGGACGTGGCTTTTCGGTTTTTCTTGCCGAGATGAACGATCTGGCCAGCGGGACCTCTTCCGGCTCGACCAAACTGATCCATGGTGGCTTGCGCTATCTCGAATTCTACGAATTCCGTCTGGTGCGCGAAGCGTTGATGGAACGCGAGGTCCTGTGGAGGAACGCGCCGCATATCATCTGGCCGATGCGCTTCGTGCTGCCATACGCCAAGGGACTGCGTCCGGCCTGGCTCATCCGGCTCGGGCTTTTCCTCTACGACCATATTGGCGGGCGCAAATTGCTGCCGCCGACGAAAACGCTGGACATGGCCAAGGATCCGGCCGGCAAGCCGCTGAAGCCGCTGTTTCGAAAGGCGTTCGAATATTCGGACGGTTGGGTCAACGATGCCCGGCTGGTTGTGTTGAACGCCCGCGACGCTGCCGAGCGCGGCGCAACCATTCGAACCCGAACAAAGGTCGTCAGCGCACGCCGCGAAGGCGATCTCTGGATGGTCAGGCTTGAAAATGTGCGGACCGGCGATACCGAGGAGGTCAAGGCGCGGCTGCTGGTCAATGCCGCCGGCCCGTGGGTCGATCAGGTGCTGTCGGCCACCGTCGGCTTGAACGACGTGCACAATGTCCGCCTCGTACAAGGCAGCCATATCGTCGTGGGCAAGAAATTCGACGACCCACGCGCCTATTTCTTTCAGAACAAGGACGGGCGCATCATTTTCGCCATCCCTTACGAGGACGAATTCACGCTCATCGGCACGACCGATCGTGACTATCCCGGCGATCCGCACAACGTCAGGATCAATGACGCCGAGATCGACTATCTCTGCGCTGCGGCAAGCGAATATTTCGCGCAGCCGGTCAAGCCGTCGGATATCGTCTGGACCTATTCCGCGGTGCGACCGCTCTACGACGATGGCGCCTCAAAGGCGCAGGAAGCCACCCGAGACTATGTGCTGAAGGCCGATGGAGGCGAGGGTGCCGCCCCGATCGTCAACGCCTTTGGCGGCAAGATCACGACCTACCGCCGATTGTCGGAATCGATGCTCGAGAAGATCGAGGGTTTTCTCGGCAAGCGCGGCAAACCATGGACGGCAAACGCGCCGCTGCCCGGCGGTGACTTTCCCGTCACCGGCTTCGATGCCGAGGTGGCGAAACTGAAAACGGCGTACCCGTTCCTCGACGCCCGGCTGGCCCGCCGGTTGACCCAGCTTTACGGCACCCGCGCAAGGAAGCTGCTGGGCCTCGCCAAGTCGAACGTCGATCTTGGCCGTAACTTCGGCGCCGATCTCTACGAAGCCGAGGTGCGCTACCTCGTCGAAAACGAATGGGCGATGACTGCCGAGGATGTATTGTGGCGCCGGACCAAGCGCGGCCTGCGTCTCAGCTGTGAGCAGGCGGCAGTGCTCGACGAGTTCATGCGCGGAATAAGCCGGCAGCACGTAGCGGCTGCCGAATAGGAACGGCCGACCGATGCAGAAAGCCTGGGAGGAGGCATCATGCTTGAACTGAGAAACGTGACGAAGACGGTGGGTGCGGCGGAACATATCCGCGACGTCTCGCTGACGCTTCAGCACGGCTCGCTCAACGTCCTGCTCGGGCCGACGCTCTCCGGCAAGACCAGCCTGATGCGGCTGATGGCGGGCCTCGACGTGCCGACCTCGGGCTCGGTCTGGTTCGATGGCAAGGATGTCACCGGCATGCCGGTGCAAAAGCGCAACGTCGCCATGGTCTACCAGCAATTCATCAATTATCCGGCGATGACGGTCTACGAAAACATCGCCTCACCGCTGCGGGTGGCCGGCACGGATCAGGCAACGATCGACAGGGAGGTGCGCAATGCCGCCGCCCTTCTCAAACTAACGCCCTATCTCGACCGGACGCCTCTCAGTCTGTCGGGCGGCCAGCAGCAGCGCACCGCGCTGGCCCGCGCCATCGTCAAGAATGCCAGCCTCGTGCTGCTCGACGAGCCGCTCGCCAATCTCGACTATAAGCTGCGTGAAGAATTACGCGCGGAACTGCCGAAAGTCTTCGCGGCCGCCGGTACAATCTTTGTTTATGCCACGACCGAGCCGCACGAGGCCTTGCTGCTCGGCGGCAACACGGCAACGCTTTCCGAGGGCAGCATCACCCAGTTCGGGCCGACCATCGAAGTGTTCCGCAAACCGGTCGATCTGGTGACGGCGAGAACCTTCGCCGATCCGCCGCTCAACACCATCGTGCTTGCCAAGAAGGGCCTGGATTTCCTGCTCGAGGGCGGCGTGAAATTGCCGGTGCCGGCGGAACTCTTCGGCGTCGCCGATGCGATCTATACGATCGGCTTCCAGCCGCATCATCTGTCCCTCGATCGGCCCAACGCCGCCGCAGTGCCGGTGCGCGCAAAGGTGACGATCACCGAGATCACCGGATCGGAAAGCTTCATCCATCTCGATTTTGCCGATGCGCGCTGGGTCATGCTGACCCACGGCATTCGCGACTTCGAGCCGGACGAGGAGGTCGAGGTGTTCATCGACCCGCGCCACATCATGGTCTTCGACGAGCACGGCCGCGCGATGGCCGCGCCGAAGCTGGCGGCTTAGGAGGAAGCGATGGCGCGCATCGACGTCAATCATATCCGCCACTCCTATCTGCAGAACCCGCGCACGGATGCCGATTTCGCGCTGAAGGAAGTGCACCACACCTTCGAGGATGGCGGCGCTTATGCGCTGCTCGGCCCATCCGGCTGCGGCAAGACCACGCTGCTCAACATCATTTCGGGATTGCTGCATCCCTCGCACGGCCAGCTGCTGTTCAACGGCAGGGACGTGACCAATCTGTCGACCCAAGAGCGCAACATTGCCCAGGTCTTCCAGTTCCCGGTGATCTACGACACGATGACCGTCTACGACAATCTGGCGTTCCCGCTGCGCAATCGCGGCGTGCCGGAGGCCGACGTCGACCGTAAGGTGCGCGAGACGCTGGAGATGACCGGGCTGGCCGATATGGCCAAACGAAAGGCGCGCGGACTGACCGCCGACCAGAAGCAGAAAATCTCGCTCGGACGCGGGCTGGTGCGCTCCGACGTCAATGCCATCCTGTTCGACGAGCCTTTGACCGTCATCGACCCGCATATGAAATGGGTGCTGCGCTCGCAGTTGAAGCAGCTTCACCGCCGCTTCGGTTACACCATGGTCTACGTCACGCACGACCAGACCGAGGCCTTGACCTTCGCCGACAGGGTGGTCGTCATGTATGACGGCGAAATCGTGCAGATCGGCACACCGGCGGAGCTGTTCGAGCGCCCGCGCCACACTTTTGTCGGCTATTTCATCGGCTCGCCCGGCATGAATGTCATGCCGGTGGCGATCGACGGCAAGACAGCGAAGCTGGGCTCGCAGCAGATCGAACTGCCGGGCGTGCCCAAGGCGGGCGGCGGCGCCATCGAGCTCGGCATCCGTCCCGAATATGTGCGCCTGGGCAGCCAGGGCATGGCCGTCCGGGTCAGCAAGGTCGAGGACGTCGGCCGCCATAAGGTGGTCCGTGCCAATCTCGAAGGACGCGAGATCGCCGCCGTCATCGGCGAGGACGAGACAGTTCCGGCTGATCCGAAGGTGCGGTTCGACCCGGCCGGCATCAACATCTATGCCGATTCCTGGCGCGTCGAGATGGGAGCCTGAAGTGGAAAAGACCTGGAACAACAGAGCCTGGTTCCTGGTGCTGCCGGTGCTGCTGCTGGTGGCGTTCTCGGCGGTCATACCGCTGATGACGGTCGTCAATTATTCGGTGCAGGACACTTTCGGCAATAACGTCTTCTTCTGGGCCGGCACGGAATGGTTCGAGGAACTGCTTTCCTCCAGCCGCTTCTGGCAGGCGATGATCCGCAACCTTGTCTTCTCCTTCATCATCCTGGCGATCGAAGTGCCGCTCGGCATCTTCATTGCGCTCAATATGCCGAAGAAGGGTTGGGGCGTGCCTGTTTGCCTTGTTTTGATGGCGTTGCCGCTGCTGATCCCGTGGAACGTCGTCGGCACCATCTGGCAGGTGTTCGGGCGCAACGACATTGGCCTGCTCGGCTATTACGTCAACGCGCTCGGCATCGACTATAATTATGTGCAAGACCCATATGACGCCTGGGTCACGGTCATCATCATGGACGTCTGGCATTGGACCAGCCTCGTCGTTCTGCTCTGCTACGCCGGCCTGGTCTCGATCCCGGATGCCTTTTATCAGGCGGCCAAGATCGACGGTGCCTCGCGCTGGGCGGTGTTCCGTTACATCCAGCTGCCGAAGATGAACCGCGTGCTGCTGATCGCCGTGCTGCTGCGCTTTATGGATAGCTTCATGATCTACACCGAACCGTTCGTGGTGACCGGCGGCGGACCCGGCAACTCGACGACCTTTCTTTCGATCGATCTCGTCAAGACCGCGCTCGGCCAGTTCGACCTCGGCCCGGCGGCGGCGATGTCGCTGGTCTACTTCCTTATCGTCCTGTTGTTGTCATGGGTGTTCTACACCGTGATGACCAATTACGACGCGGAGCGCTGAGATGAGCCGCACCGAAGAGAGAGCCGATAGGGTGAGCGAGACGACAGCTTCGGAAGGGCTCGCCAGCACGCTACGGCAGGACGAGATCGCACGGCTGATGCGCCGTCGCGGCGAGGAGTCGCGTTGGTGGTGGATCGTGCCGACGCTCTACATCATCGTTCTGCTTTTGCCGATCTACTGGCTCATCAATATGAGCTTCAAGACCAATGGCGAGATCGTCTCGTCGCTGACGCTCTACCCGCACGCACCGACATTGGCGAATTACCGCACCATCTTCACCGACGCGTCCTGGTATTCGGGCTACATCAACTCGATCACCTATGTGGTTATGAACATGGTGATTTCGGTGGCTGCGGCACTGCCTGCTGCCTATGCCTTTTCGCGCTATCGCTTCCTCGGCGACAAGCATCTGTTCTTCTGGCTGCTGACCAACCGCATGGCGCCGCCGGCGGTGTTCGCGCTGCCATTCTTCCAGCTTTATTCGGCCTTCGGCCTTATCGACACCCACATCGCCGTGGCTCTGGCGCATTGCCTGTTCAACGTGCCGCTGGCGGTGTGGATCCTCGAAGGCTTCATGTCGGGCGTACCCAAGGAGATCGACGAGACCGCCTATATCGACGGCTATTCGTTCCCGCGCTTCTTCATCAAGATCTTCATGCCGCTGATTGCGAGCGGCATCGGCGTGGCGTGCTTCTTCTGCTTCATGTTCTCGTGGGTGGAGCTCTTGATCGCCCGTACGCTGACGACAACCGATGCCAAGCCGATCGCCGCGACCATGACCCGCACCGTTTCGGCCGCCGGCATGGATTGGGGGCTGCTCGCCGCAGCCGGCGTGCTGACGCTGATTCCTGGCGCGCTCGTCATCTGGTTTGTGCGCAACTACATCGCCAAGGGCTTTGCCCTGGGGAGGGTATGATGGAGCAGGTCGACAGAAGCCCATGGTGGTGGGCCGTGCTGCTTCTCGCCATAGTCGTCGTGGCCTGGGTGGCACTTCAAATCGATTTCGTGGCAATAACGGTAGGCTTCAGCGATCCGGCTAATATCCGCCTGTGGGGATTTAACCTCTCGTCCAACGTCGATTTTTCGTGGATGGCTTGGACGTGGCCGACCGCGGCCTTCTTTGGAACCATCTTTCTGCTGCTTTGCGGCATGGCGGTGTGGGAATACGTCTCGCCGGGCGGCAATCCGCGCGTCGGCGTGCTGCGGTTCGAAACGACGCGTGGCGACCGCCTGTTCCTGTCGCTGCTTGGCAGCGCCTTTATCCATCTCGCTTGGCTGGGTCTAGTCGGACCCAATCTGTGGTGGGCTCTCGCTCTCTCCGTGGTCTACGCCGTCGGCGTGTTCCGCTACGTATAGAGGGGGAAACTGTTGGAACGGCGGCGTGCCGGCCGCCGATCCAGATCGCACTTTGAACTTTAACAGTGGAGGAAATACATGCGACGGCAATTCTTGACATCAACAACTGCGCTTGTCCTATTGCTCGGGGCAAGCAATGCCTATGCCGGAATGGACGAGGCCAAGGCCTTCCTCGATAAGGAAATCGGGCCCCTTTCGACGCTTTCGCGCGCCGACCAGGAAGCCGAGATGCAATGGTTCATCGATGCCGCGAAACCTTTCGCCGGCATGGATATCAAGGTGGTTTCCGAAACCATCGCCACGCATCAGTATGAATCGCAGGTGCTGGCGCCGGCCTTTACGGCCATCACCGGCATCAAGGTTACGCATGACGTCATCCAGGAAGGCGACGTCGTCGAGAAGATCCAGACCCAGATGCAGACCGGCCAGAACCTCTATGACGGCTGGGTCAACGATTCCGATCTGATCGGCACGCACTGGCGCTACCAGCAGGTGCGCAACCTGACCGACTGGATGGCAGGCGACGGCAAGGATGTCACCAACCCGAATCTCGACCTGAAGGATTTCATCGGCACTTCGTTCACCACCGCGCCCGACAAGAAACTCTACCAACTTCCCGACCAGCAGTTCGCCAACCTCTACTGGTTCCGTTACGACTGGTTCAACGACGAGAAGAACAAGGCGGACTTCAAGGCCAAATACGGCTACGACCTTGGCGTGCCGGTGAACTGGTCGGCCTATGAGGACATTGCAGCGTTCTTCACCGGGCGTGAGATCGACGGCAAGAAGGTCTACGGCCATATGGACTATGGCAAGAAGGACCCCTCGCTCGGCTGGCGGTTCACCGACGCCTGGCTGTCGATGGCCGGCAATGGCGACAAGGGCATTCCGAACGGTCTGCCCGTCGACGAATGGGGCATCAAGGTCGACGAGAATTCGCGTCCGGTCGGTTCCTGCACGGCGCGCGGCGGCGACACCAATGGTCCGGCTTCCGTCTATGCCATCCAGAAGTACCTCGATTGGCTGAAGGCCTATGCACCGGCGGAAGCCCAAGGCATGACCTTCTCCGAATCGGGGCCAGTTCCGGCGCAGGGCGCGGTTGCCCAGCAGATCTTCTGGTACACCGCCTTCACCGCCAGCATGGTCGACGCCAGCGCCAAGGCGGTGCTGAACGACGACGGCACGCCGAAGTGGCGCATGGCGCCGTCGCCGCATGGCGTCTACTGGAAGGACGGCATGAAGCTCGGCTATCAGGACGTCGGTTCCTGGACGCTGATGAAGTCGACGCCGACCGACCGCGCCAAGGCCGCCTGGCTCTACGCGCAGTTCGTCACCTCGAAGACGGTCGATGTGAAGAAGAGCCATGTCGGCCTGACCTTCATCCGCGAGAGCACGATCCACGACAAGAGCTTCACCGAACGTGCGCCAAAGCTCGGCGGCTTGATCGAGTTCTACCGCTCGCCGGCACGCGTCCAGTGGTCGCCGACCGGCACCAACGTGCCGGACTATCCGAAGCTGGCACAGCTCTGGTGGCAGGCGATCGGCGATGCTTCGTCGGGCGCCAAGAGCGCGCAAGAAGCAATGGACTCGCTCTGCGCCGAGCAGGAAAAGGTGATGAGCCGCATCGAGAAGTCGGGCGTCCAGGGCGATATTGGCCCGAAGATGGCCGAAGAGCATGACCTCGCCTACTGGAATGCGGACGCGGTCAAGAAGGGCAATCTCGCTCCTCAGCTCAAGATCGAGAACGAGAAGGAAAAGCCGGTCACCATCAACTACGACGAGCTGGTGAAGAGCTGGCAGCAATAGGACCGTTTGATGCGGGCGTCCGCGCCCGCATCGCCATGCTCAGGGGAGGCGGCATGTTGCCGTCTCCCCTGTTTGCGTGAACGGCTCCGCGCCATCCGGCGTCGAGACATCGTTGCACCTTGAAGTCGCTTCGACGGGAGAGAGAATGACCGGATATATCCTTGCAATCGACCAGGGGACGACATCGAGCCGGGCGATCCTGTTCGACGACAAGATGATGGTCGTCGGCAGCGGGCAAAAGGAATTCACCCAATATTATCCGGCCTCCGGCTGGGTCGAGCACAATCCCGAGGAGATATGGGCAAGCGTCGTGGAAACGGTGAACGCCGCGCTGAAGACAGCCGGCCGCAACGCAGCGGAAGTCGCCGCGATCGGCATCACCAACCAGCGCGAAACCGTCGTCATCTGGGACAAGGAGACCGGCAAGCCGATCCACAACGCGATTGTCTGGCAGGACCGCCGCACCGCGCCGCTATGCCAGAAACTGAAGAAGCTGGGGCTGGAGAAGAAATTCACGAAAAAGACCGGCCTGCTGCTCGATCCCTATTTCTCCGGCACCAAGATCGCCTGGATGCTGGACAAGGTGAAGGGCGCCAGAAAACGCGCCGAGAAGGGCGAACTGCTGGCTGGCACCATCGACAGTTTCCTGATTTGGCGCCTGACTGGCGGCAGGGTCCACGCCACTGACGCCACCAATGCCTCACGCACACTGGTCTACAACATCGAACAAAACGCTTGGGACAACGAGCTGCTGGCCATTTTCGGCATACCTGCAAGAATGCTGCCGCAGGTGAAGGATTGTGCCGATGATTTTGGAATCACCGACAAAAGCCTGTTTGGTGCAGAGATCAGAATCCTCGGTGTGGCCGGCGACCAGCATGCGGCGGCGATCGGCCAGGCCTGTTTCGAACCGGGCATGATGAAATCCACCTACGGCACCGGTTGCTTCGCGCTGCTCAACACCGGAAGCGATCTGGTGCGTTCTAGGAACCGGCTTTTGACCACCATCGCCTACAGGCTGAACGGCAAGACCACCTATGCGCTGGAGGGCTCGATCTTTATCGCCGGCGCCGCCGTGCAATGGCTGCGGGACGGCATCAAAGTGATCGGCAAGGCCGAGCAGAGCGGCAAATTGGCGGCGGAAGCCGATCCAACGCAGAACGTCTATCTGGTGCCGGCTTTCGTCGGGCTCGGCGCACCGCACTGGGATGCCGAGGCGCGCGGCGCCATCTTCGGGCTGACCCGCAATTCGGGGCCGGCGGAATTTGCCCGCGCGGCACTGGAATCCGTTGCGTTCCAAACACGCGACCTGCTTGACGCCATGCGCAAGGACTGGAAGGCCGCCTCGGCCAAGACCGTCCTCAGGGTCGATGGCGGCATGGTGGCGTCGGACTGGACCATGCAGCGGCTGGCCGACATTCTCGATGCGCCGGTAGACCGGCCGACAATTCTCGAGACGACCGCGCTTGGTGCGGCATGGCTGGCCGGCTCGAAGGCCGGTGTCTGGCCGAAGGCGCGGGAATTCGCCAGGAGTTGGGCGCTCGAGCGCCGGTTCAAGCCGGACATGGATGCTTCGACACGTGCGGCCAAGCTGGCCGGTTGGCGCCACGCTGTGCGCAGGACGCTAAGTACGCAATAGGCAGGGATGCCCCGATGCCCGGGATTCGCACTAATGAAAAACCCGCGCCGTTTCGGGCGCGGGCTTGCAGCCTCTAATCTGGGACTCAGTAAGGCGACCGGCACTGCCGGCGCGGACCGTAATTGGGCTGGTAAGTGTTGTCAGAAGCGCGATAGCTCCGATAACGGTCATAGCACCACTGCACGTGGGCATCGCCACGATAGACACGATTCTGGTTGACGATCGCGCCGGTAATCAGCGCTCCGGTAGCAAACGCAGCCAGCGGGAACCAGAAGTCGCCGTGACGGCGATAGCCGCGACGATATTCGCGATAGCCGCGATGGCCACGCCAGTACATGCCGTCGTCACGCGCAAAATTGCGACGGAAATCGCGACGCGAGAAATCGCGATTGAAATTCCGGTGCCTCCGCCACGGCTCGTACTGGACGGTCTGGATATTCGAGGTGAGCCCCTGGGCCGGGGGCGCATAGCTGGGCTGAGCGTTGACTGGCACGATCTCCGCGGCAGCGAATGAGATCGAAAGAGTGGTCGCCAGCAGGCCCGACATGATCCTATTCATGGTCTTCTCCTTGAAACGCATGTCCCTTATCGCGGGAAACGGGCAGGTTGCGCAAATTGTTCCGCCAAAAATCCCAAGTTGCTGATCCGCAAAGGTTCTTCCGATTCGTTGCTTGTGCTTGTCCCGCAAAAGCGCGAGCTTCGGCCTTGCGCGGGAGGGAGGCCGTTCCCTCGACGCCGAGGCGCTTCGCAAGGCATGACGACACTGCTGGAAAGCCCGGTGTGCGAGCCGTCTTTTTCTGGTTGACCGGCAGAGGCACTCTCCCTATGTTCCGCGCAATTTCGAGGGCGGCCTTTCTGAGCCCGCGGGAGCGCGTAGCTCAGCCGGTAGAGCAACTGACTTTTAATCAGTAGGTCATGGGTTCGAATCCCATCGCGCTCACCAAAATCCGATGGTCTATTCTGGACACATAGGTTACATTTTATACCGGAGACATGGGTAACACTTTTGGCCCGAAGGGGTTTTGGAGTGGTTCGAGCCTGCATGTCTTATCATCAAAGTATCCCAAATCATGATGCATGAAGGAGACGAGCCAAATGACCGTCGTCACTTCCTTGATGCCGAGCCTTCACCGGCGAGCACGGTGGAGACGTTGTTTTTCTTTCGATGCAATGCAGATGCGGCCGCAGGCGGTGACGAGAATAACACCGGTCAGGGATTCTGGCTGGACACACTTGCTCACGGATGACAATTGTCCGCGCTGAAATGTTGGGGGAACATATGATAAATGAAGAAGAACTTGAAGCAATTTGGGCCGACGATCTGCTAGGCCGCAAACAAGATGCATCATTCTTACAGCAGTTTTTGGTAGCTCGAGTTACCGAACGCCAAGCAGCAGGAAAGACCGGGTCGTATGTCATCGATATCGACGCTCAGTGGGGCGCTGGAAAATCGTTCTTTGTCGACCGATTTGCCACTCAATTAAAAAAATCTGGACACCTCGTGGCAACAGTGAATGCTTGGCGGGATGATCATATGGATGATCCATTTGTGGCTATACTAGCTTCGATTGATGCTGCGCTTGCTCCGTTCACAAAGAAAAAGTCCGACAAAGCGTCAGTGACTTGGAGCGCAGTTAAAAAGAGCGCCACTCCTATAATTGGACGAGTTGTTGCAGGCGCGGCGAAGACGCTAGTCAAACGATACACTGGCGAAAGCGTGGATGCGTTGCTTGAGCACGTTACTGGAGCCGATGAGACCAGAGAGGGTATCGTGAAAGCTGAAAAGGCGGGATCTCTGATAGATGATGTTGTCTCGTCTGCAGCTGAAGTTGCCTCAATCGAGATCGAACGTATAATCGATCAAAGCGCCGAACAGCTAATCGAAATCTTTCAGCGGAAAAACGAGGCAATCCTGGATTTTCGTATCAAGTTAGAAACGGCCCTTGTTGCTCTTTCGGAAGTCAAGCTTCCATTGTTCGTCTTGATCGACGAGTTGGACCGTTGCCGACCATCATACGCGATCGCTCTTCTGGAGCGGGTGAAACACCTGTTCGACGTTGATAATGTCGTTTTCGTTTTCGCTAACAACAGCGAGCAACTCAAGCACACTATTTCGGGCGCGTATGGCGAATACTTTGACGGGTTCCGCTATCTAAAGAGATTCTTCGATAGAACCTATGTGTTTGAAAGGCCCTCTCTGGACGAGTTCATTAAGACCCTACTAGCTGACGTAGACGTCAAGAAACTCAGGTCTCCAATACAAAGCCCATCCGATTTCCTTGTAATCGCATCCGATCGGTATGGCATGGAGCTTCGTGAGGTGCAGCATGTTCTGGACATTGTTCGAACCGTGACCACCATTTGGAGTAGTACGATCCCTATCGATCTGGTGCTTCTGTTCCCCCTTGCAACCACATTTTACCGCACTGGAAATGTCGAGTGGGACTCTGTCAAAATGCCAGACAACTCCACAATCGCGCTGGGCATGCGGTATGCTCGCGGGCTTTCCCCAAGATACGAAAGAGAACTCGCCCCCCGTGAGTTCTCTATCTCGGAAGCGTTCAAATTGTCGACAGAGATATTTGATTCTATGCAAAAGATGATGGACTTTGGAAACTCAGATTCAATATCGCCAACTGCGGATTACGTCAGAATGACTTTTACGCCGGAATGGAATGGGGTGCGCGTCATGCGCGACGCCCCCAGCATACAGCGACAACTCGCTGGATTTGTTCGCAGTGCGGGTAGGCTGGCGCAGGTCGAGTTCGGCCTAAAGGAAGCTTCGTAACGATAGTGTTGAAAAAGTCCGGGTTGCAGCAGTCCTGAAGCACTTCTCTATTCGGCATGTTGAGGTCAAGCGCTTTCGAGCTTGC